>NZ_JBFANV010000038.1:0-95401 GCF_040674955.1 Nonomuraea sp. NPDC049695
AGGTCGACGCACTCCTTGAAGCTCTTGCACTTCTCGCCGCCCTTGCTCACCTCGGGCAGCTTGGCCGCGATGGCCTGGCCGGTGTCGTCCTTGGCGGCCTCGGCGGCCAGCGCGATCAGGTTCGCCGCGTCGTACGACTCCGCGGCGTAGGTGTAGTCCTTGAGCTTGGGGTCGAGCTCCAGGAGCTTCTTCCTGAACTCGTCGGGCGCCTCGGCGCCGGGGATGGTCCCCTTGACGCCCTTGAGCGTGCCCTTGGGCATCTTCTGGTAGTTGGTGTTCGACATGTTGCCGTCCACCATGTACCACTTGTACTTGTCGGCCGTCAGGCCCTGCTTGACCAGCTCCGCCACGACCTTGGCGCCCTCCTCGAACCCGATCAGCACGATCGCCTTCGGGTTCTTCGCCTTGATCTTGGCCACGTCGGCCGAGAAGTCGGCCGCCTTCGGGTCGTAGTCCACGCGCTCCACGACGCTCGCGCCGGCGTCCTCGGCGGTCTTGGTGATCTGGTCGGCCAGGCCGGAGCCGTACGAGTCCTGCATGGCCAGGATGCCGACGGTGTCGTTGCCGTCGGCGGCGACCAGGTCGCCCAGCACGCGGCCCTGCAGCTTGTCCGGCGGCGCCGTGCGGAAGTACAGCCCGTTGTCGTTGATCGTGGTGAACTTGTCAGAGGTGTTGGCCGGCGAGAACTGCACCACGCCCGCACCTGTGATCTTGTCAATGATCGACTCCGACACCGACGACGAGGCCGCGCCGATGATGGCGTCTGCCTTCTGCGCCAGCAGCTTGTCCACCGACTGCGAGGCGATGTTGGTCGTCGTGTCACCCGAGTCCGTGTGGACCTTGGTGATCGGCTTGCCGAGCACGCCACCGGCCTCGTTGATCTCCTTGACGGCCTGGTCCACGCCGGCGAACTCGGGCGGGCCGAGGAAGGCCAGCGAACCCGTCTGCGGCAGCACCGTGCCGAGGGTCAGCGTGCCGTCACCCTTGGCCGCGGGAGCCGAGGAGGCCGCCGCGGACGGGGCCGCCGAGTCGGACTGCTTCGCGGCCGTGTCACCACCGCCTCCACCACAGGCCGTCAGAGCCAGGCTCGCCGCGGCGGCGAGGGCCAGTGCGCGTCCTGCTGGAGCAATGCGGATCATAAAAGAGACTCCCCCTAATCTCAACGAAGGAACGATCACCTTCGCTGCGTTTGCCGAGCTCAGCTTGCCTGTTCGGAGAAGGGGTGGGGAGTTCTTACGCCGCTTTTATGCGGATTCGTAATGTCCCAAACACGCCCGGTAATGGCCTGTTTCGTAAGAGTTACGGACTTCTGTCAGCGTTGATGACCTTGGCTGGAAATTTCGGGATCCGGGCTGGAATCTGGGGGGCTTCAGCCGGCGACGTGGCCCTTGCGATATTCGACGGCCTTGCCCGCGTCGAACTTGTTGTTCGCGCCGTACTGGTAGACCCCGATCGTCGCCACCGACGGATCGCCCACGTCGTCGAAGTCGACGGGCCCGCTCACGCCCTCGTAGTCGACGTCCTTACCGGCCTTGAGCAGGTCCGCGCACTCCTTGAACCCGGTGCACTTCTCCCCGCCCTTGCTCACGTCCACCAGGTTCGCCGCGACCGCCACCCCCGAGTCGTCCCCCGCCGCCTCGGCGGCCAGCGCCACCAGCGTCACGGCGTCGTACGACTCCGCCGCATACGTGAACTCCGTCAGCTTGGGATTGACCTCCAGCAGCTTCTTCTGGAACGCCTCCGGAGCCGCCGCGCCGGGCAACGTGCCCTTGACGCCCTTGAGCGTGCCCTTGGGCATCTTCAGGAAGTTGGTGTTCGACATGTTGCCGTCCACCATGTACCACTTGTGCCTGTCGGCCGTCAGACCCTGCTTGACCAGCTCCGCCACGACCTTCGCCGTCTCCTCGAACCCGATCAGCACGATCGCCTTCGGGTTCTTCATCTTGATCTTGGCCACATCGGCGGAGAAATCCGGCGCTTTCGGGTCGTAGTCGACGCGCTCGACGACCTCGCCGCCACCCTCGGTGACACTCTTCTGCACCTGGTCGGCCAGGCCGGTGCCGTACGAGTCCTGCATCGCCAGGATCCCCACGGTGTCATTGCCGTCGGACGCCACCAGATCGCCCAGCACCCGCCCCTGCAGCTTGTCCGGCGGCGCCGTACGGAAATACAGGCCCTTGTCGTCGACCGTGGTGAACTTGTCGGAGGTGTTGGCCGGCGAGAACTGCACCACCCCAGCCCGGGTGATCTTGTCGATGATCGACTCCGACACCGACGACGCGGCCGCGCCGATGATCGCATCCACCTTCTGCGCCAGCAGCTTGTCCACCGACTGCGAGGCGATGTTGGTCGCCGAGTCACCCGAGTCCGTGTCGACCTTGGAGACGGGCCTGCCCATGACCCCGCCCGCCTCGTTCACCTCCCGCAGCGCCAGATCGACGCCCGCGAACATCGGCGGACCCAGATAAGCCAGCGAACCCGTCTGCGGCAACACCGTGCCGATGGCCAGCCCGCCGTCCCCTCTCCCCGCCGAAGCCGAGGAGGACGGTCCGGACCTCACAGCCGTCGTGCTCGAACACGCCGCCAGCACCAGGCAGCCCGCAGCGAGAAGGGCCGGCCCTCGGGCGACCGTGCGAATCGGCGCGCAAATGGAGCGGATCATCGAAAGCGTCTCCGTTCGAGATGAGCGAACCTGCCGTCCACCCATCAGTTACGCGCCGGAACACCTCCCATGAAAGCGCCCGAAGCCGGTTGGATGCCCACTCGTGACCACACCACAACCCACCGGCCCGAACCACCTGATATTGGGCCTTCTCAGCTCCGCCCGGCCGCGTCGTCGATAACGATCTGAGCAACCTCACGCATGCTCAACCGCCGATCCATCGACGCCTTCTGAATCCACCTGAACGCCTGAGGCTCGCTCCAACCGTGCTGCGTCATCAACAGCCCCTTGGCGCGCTCCACCAGCTTCCGCGTCTCCAGCCGCTCCGACAGGCTCGACACCTCGGCCGCCAGCGCCACCATCTCCTCGTGCCTGCTGACCGCCATCTCGATCGCCGGCACCAGATCCGCCTTCGTGAACGGCTTCACCAGATAAGCCATCGCCCCCGCGTCTCTGGCCCGTTCAACCAGGTCACGCTGGGAGAACGCGGTAAGAATCAGGCACGGGGCGATCCGCTCCGCCACGATCCGCTCAGCCGCCGAGATACCGTCGAGCACCGGCATCTTCACATCGAGGATGACGAGGTCGGGCTTCTGCTCGGCGGCCAGCCGGATCGCCTGCTCGCCGTCCCCGGCCTCGCCGACGACGACGTAGCCGTCCTCCTGGAGCATCTCCTTGAGGTCGAGGCGGATCAGGGCCTCGTCTTCCGCGATCACTACTCGCCGCTGCGTACTCACGAGCAGAAGAGTACCGATGTCCGGTACATTAGAGCCACGCTGGCGCCCTCCGGTTGATCAACTTCGGCAGCGGGGCACGGCGTATGTCCGGACAAATCCGGATAAATCCGCCGGAATGATGGAATGGCAGACATGGACGCCTCAAAAGCGTCTGCTCGAAAGGGCGTGCGGGTTCGAATCCCGCTTCCGGCACCTATCGCGGGATGAATCGGGTGCGTCGTCCACTCCCAGCGGCGTGCGCTGGTGCGAATACCCCGCTACCTGTTCAAGAACGAGTCCTCCGACACTCTGTGGTGAGGCGTTCGACCTGCACGGATCGCCGGTTCAGTTCAATGACGTCTACCACGGCACAATCCCGTCATCGTCATAGAAGCCGCCCGTCGGCCCGTCGGGGCCGAGAGTGGCCAGCCTGACGATGACGGCCGCCCCGTCCGCGGCAGTGCGGGTGATCTTGTACGGCAGGTCCTTGGTGAGGTCGGTGGCGCAGGCGCCCGGGGCGGCGGCGTTGACGAGGATGCCGTCCTTGTGGAGTTCCTTGGCGTACTGGACGGTGAGGGCGTTGAGCGCGGTCTTGGACACCGGGTAGGTGGCCATGGGCGGCAGGCCGGACATGTAGTGGCCGGGGTCGGTGTGGTGGGCGAGGGAGCCGACGCCGCTGGAGACGTTCACGATGCGGGCCGCTGGTGAGCGTCTGAGCAGGGGGAGCATGGCGTTGGTGACCATGAGGACGCCGATGATGTTCGTCTCGAACACGTCCCTGAGGGCCTGCGGCGGCGTGGCGCCGGGCGGCCGGTCCACGGGGCTGGAGATGCCGGCGTTGTTGACGAGCACGTCGAGGCGGGTCAGCGCGGCCGCGGCGGCCTCGATGGCAGCCGGGTCGGTGACGTCCAGCACGATCGGGTGTACGTCGCCGCCGGCCGCGCGGAGGCGGGCGGCGGCCTGCTCGCCCCGCTCGCGGTCGCGGGAGCCGAGCAGCACGGTCATGCCCTCGCGTGCGAGCCCCGCGGCGACCTCGTATCCGATGCCCTTGTTCGCCCCCGTCACCAGGGCTGTGGTGTTCTCCGTCATGTCGGGAAGCACATCACCGCTTGCCGTTCCGGGGCCAACACCGGGTGGGTCATGGCCAATACCCTGAAGGTATGGAGACGCGCGAGCTGACCTATTTCGCGGCCGTCGCGGAGGAGCTCCACTTCGGGCGGGCGGCCGAGCGGCTGGGCATCGCGCAGCCGCCGCTGTCGAGGGCGATCCAGAAGCTGGAGCGGCGGCTCGGGGTCACGTTGTTCGACCGGTCGGGGCGGCGGATCGCGCTGACTCCGGCGGGCGAGGTGCTGGCCAGGGAGGCGGCCAAGGTCCTCGACGCGGTGGCCGCCGCCACCGTGCGCACGCAGCGGGCAGGGCGAGCCGAGCCCCGGCTGGTCGTGGTGCTGAAGGCGGGCGGCGACGGGGGCCTGCTGCCGGAGATCCTCGCCGCCTACCGCGCGCATCCCGACGCCGTGGAGGTGGAGCTGGTGCTGTGCGCGGTGACGGAGCGGGCGCGGATGCTGCGTGACGGCACGGCCGACGTGGCGTTCCTGCACAGCCCGTACGAGGATCTGACGGGCTTCGACAGCGAGCCGCTCCGGGTCGAGGGCAGCGTGGCGATCCTGCCTCCAGGGCATCGGCTGGCGGAGCGCTCCTTCGTACGGCTGGCCGACCTGGCGGACGACCCGGCGCCGTGCTGGCCGGGCGAGCATCCCGACATCAGCGATCCGGCCACGTTGATGCAGCTGGTGGCGTTGGGGCGGTTGATCGCCGTGGCGCCGGAGTCGGTGGCGGATCACCTGCGGCGCGATCTGGTGGCCGTGCCGGTGCTCGACGGCACGCCGACGACCGTGGTGCTGGCCTGGCCCGAGGGGACGCGGTCGCGGGCGCTGGCGGCGTTCGTCCACACGGCGACCACCGTCGCGGCGCGGCACCCCGCCGCCGCCGTCACAGGGTCGCAAAAGGCGTGGTCAGCAGCTTTCGGGACCGCTCACACCGGGAATACCGTCTCTCAAGATCGATGAAGACGGGGGTGGGGCGGGATGCCGTTGAGCGTGGCGGAGCGGGAGGCGTTCCTGGCGGAGGCGTACATCGCGAGCCTGGCAGTGGAGGCGGGTGACGGGCGGGCACCGCTGGCCGTGCCCGTCTGGTACGACTACGTTCCCGGTGGCGATATCAGGTTCCTGACGGACGGCGACTCGCGCAAGGCCCGGCTGATCGCGAAGGCGGGCAGGTTCTCGATGCTGGTGCAGCGGGTCAGCCCGACCTATCGGTACGTGTCCGTCGAGGGCCCGGTCACCAGCTCCGAGCACACGACGCTGGAGGACCTCACCCGCATCGCCTCCCGCTACCTGCCGCCCGACGCGGTGGACGGATACGTGCAGGGCTCCGACCTGCACGCGCTCGTGACGTTCAGGATGCGGCCGGAACACTGGCTCTCCGCCGACCTGGGCGCTCTCGGCTGACCCGCGAACGGTATTTTTGGGCTCGTGACTGCTACTGATCCCACCTCTACCGGCGCTTTCGGCGTCGGGCTCGCGACCATCGCCGCCGACGGCACCGTACTCGACACCTGGTTCCCCGCCCCCGAGCTGGGCGACGCGCCCGTGACGGGCACCGAGCGGCTCTCCGCCGGCGAGGCGGCCGGCGACCTGGCCGAGCTGATGGAGCTCGCGGGTCCCGACGCGGCGCGGGGCGTGGAGGTGGTGGCGGTACGCACCGGCATCGCCAAGCTCTCCGAGGCGCCCGTGGACGCGCACGACGTCTACCTGCGGCTGCATCTGATCTCCGCGCGCCTGGTCAGGCCGCACGGGGCGAACCTGGACGGCATCTTCGGCCTGCTCGCCAACGTCGTCTGGACCAACTTCGGCCCGTGTCCGGTGCCGGGCTTCGAGCAGACGCGCCTGCGGCTGCGGGGCAGGGGCGCGGTGACGGTGTACGGGGTGGACAAGTTCCCGCGGATGGTGGACTACGTGCTGCCTTCCGGCGTGCGGATCGCCGATGCCGACCGGGTACGCCTGGGCGCCCATCTGGCCGAAGGCACCACGGTCATGCACGAGGGCTTCGTGAACTTCAACGCCGGCACGCTGGGCGCCTCCATGGTGGAGGGCCGCATCTCGGCCGGTGTGGTGGTCGGCGACGGCTCCGACGTGGGCGGCGGCGCCTCGATCATGGGCACGCTGTCGGGCGGCGGCAAGCAGGTCATCTCGATCGGCGAGCGCTGCCTGCTGGGCGCCAACGCGGGGATCGGCATCTCGCTGGGCGACGACTGCGTGGTCGAGGCGGGGCTCTACGTGACGGCGGGCACGAAGGTCGCCCTCCCGGACGGCACAGTGGTGAAGGCGGCCGAGCTGTCCGGCTCCAACGGGATCCTGCTGCGCCGCAACTCGCAGTCGGGCGCGGTCGAGGCGGTGCCCCGCACGGGCCAGGGCATCGAGCTCAACGCCGCTCTGCACGCCAACTGACGCTTCCCTGTCGGCGCGGGCGGCGTTCCAGACCGTGTCGCCCGCGCACCGGCGCCGCATTTGGGCAGGGCCCTTCTCCACAGGTGGAAGGGCCCTCGCCGTCTTGACCCGCTCGACCCGGCTCGTCGGCGTGACGGGTCGGGCGGGCACCACGTGGGCGCCCCACCGGTGTCTGGAGGGCCTTCAGCCGCGGTCGGCGGGAAGGCCCGGCCACGACGGAATCAGTGCGCGTGGGAGACGGCCGAGCCGATGGTGTGGACGCGGAGGGCGTTGGTGGAGCCGGGCGTGCCGGGAGGCGAGCCGGCGACGATGACGACCTTGTCGCCCTTCTCCAGCCTCCCCGACGACAGCAGCGACGCCTCCACCTGCCGCACCATGTCGTCCGTGTGGTGCACGAACGGCACGTGGTACGTCTCCACGCCCCACGTCACCGACAGCTGCCCCCGCACGTGGGGCGAGGAGGTGAAGGCGAGGAGCGGGATCGGTGAGCGGTAGCGGGCCAGGCGGCGAGCCGTCTCGCCCGACATGGTGAAGGCCACCAGCGCCTTGGCCCCGACGACGGCCCCCACCTCGGCGGCGGCGCGCGCGATGGCGCCGCCGGTGGTCTCCGGCATGCGCTCGAGCTTGTGGGTGGCGTGCAGGGACGTCTCCTCGGCGGCACAGGCGATGCGGTCCATCGTGGAGACGGACTCGATCGGGTAGTTGCCGACCGACGTCTCGCCCGACAGCATGACCGCGTCGGCGCCGTCCATGACCGCGTAGGCCACGTCGGAGGCCTCGGCGCGGGTGGGCCGCGGGGCGTTCATCATCGAGTCGAGCATCTGGGTGGCGACGATGACCGGGTGGGCCTTCTCGCGGCAGAGCTCGATGATGCGCCGCTGCACGATCGGCACCTGCTCCAGCGGCAGCTCGACGCCGAGGTCGCCGCGGGCCACCATGATGCCGTCGAAGGCGTCGACGATCTCGGGGAGGCGGTCGACGGCCTGCGGCTTCTCGATCTTGGCGATCAGCGGCAGGCGTACGGCCTCCTGCTCCATGATGTTGCGCACCACGTCGGCGTCGGACGGGCGGCGCACGAAGGACAGGGCAATCATGTCGAAGCCGGTGCGCAGCGCCCAGCGCAGGTCGGCCTCGTCCTTGTCGGTCAGCGCGGGGGCGCTGACGTTGACGCCGGGCAGGTTGAGGCCCTTGTTGTCGGAGATCATGCCGCCGATGACGACGCGGGTGATGACGCGGTCGCCGTCGACGCGGGTGGCCTCGAGCACGAGGCGGCCGTCGTCGACCAGGATCGTGTCACCGGGGCGGACGTCGTTGGGCAGCCCCTTGTAGGTGGTGGAGACCTGCTCGCGGTCGCCCGGCACGTCTTCGGTGGTGATGGTGAAGACGTCGCCGAAGCCCAGCCTGACGGGACCCTCCTCGAACGTCCCGACGCGGATCTTGGGGCCCTGCAGGTCGGCGAGCAGGCCTACACCGCGGCCGAGGTCGGCCGCCACCTCCCTGACGCGGTCGTAGACCTCTCTGTGCATGTCATGGTTGCCATGGCTGAGGTTGAACCGTGCCACGTCCATGCCGGCGGCGATCAGCTCGCGCAGGCGTTCCTTGGACGATGTGGCGGGGCCTAGAGTGCAGACGATTTTCGCGCGACGAGTCACGAGTCCTACCTTAATTGGTACAGACCACTTGGCAGTCACTGACGACGGAGAACGTAGCCCACGTTGGAGAACAGAACGAGAACGGCGACCCCCGGTCGCGTCAAGTTCGTGTACTTCTCGGGGTGAACGTCGAGGTCACGCCCAGGCCGCGAGCGCCAAGCGTCCTCATATCGTAACCGCCGCCACCACCGCCCACGACTCGGGAGCAGATCATGGTTCGACGGTGGCGGCCTTCCAGGCGTCCACGACGCCGTGTCCGTAGAAGCCGTTGTCGGCCGTGTCGCCCTGGCATTCCTGCGTCACGGTCTGGCCGTAGGTCTTGTACACGTACTGGCGGGGCGTCGGGCACGCCTTCGGGGTCGCCGTCTTGTACAGCAGGTCCTCGACCGTGGCGGGAGACAGGTCGAGCCCGCCCTTGCCGGGCTTGCCGAAGCGGCTGATGAGGATCGCCGCGACGCCCGTGGCATGGGGGGCGGCCATGGAGGTGCCGTCGAGGTACTGGTAGTAGGAGCAGGGGCCGGCCGTGCAGTCCTTGACGACGTCCGCGCCCTTGGGCTCGCCCTTGGCGTCGATGCGGCCGGCGGCCCGCAGCACGCGCTCGGGCGCGGCGGCCAGGATCGACCTGGTGGCCTTGGCGCCCTCGCCGTCCACCGCGTCGCCGCCGGGCGCGGCCAGGTCGGTCTGCTCGGTGCCGTAGTCGCTGTAGATCGCCTTGCGACCGGAGGGGCCGAGCGCGGAGACGGAGATGACGCCGTTCGACTCGGCCGGCACGTCGATGCAGGAGTTGTCGATCCGGCGGACCTTCTTCTCGCCCGCCGGGTAGCCGGGGCTCTCCTTGTCGACCTTGGGGTTGCCGAGGTCGACGGATTCGTTGCCGAGGGCGGAGATGAGCGTGACGCCGTGCTGGCGGGCGTAGTCGAGCGCCCGCTGCATGCCGGTGATGATGGCCTGCTGTTCGAGCTGCTGCTTCTTGGTGTCGGCCGGGTTGGCCGTGCAGTTGAACAGCCAGGGGTCGACGTAGTAGCTCATGTTCACGACGTCCACGCCGATGTCGGCGGCGTAGGTGAGCGCGTCGAGGCTGGGCTTGAGGAAGAAGTACCCGGAGTCCTGCCCGGCTCGGATGTTCACGATCTGGACGTTGGGGGCCACGCCCGCGATGCCGATGCCGTTGATGGGCGAGGCGATCGTGCTGGCCACGTGGGTGCCGTGGCCGTCGTCGTCCTCGTCCACGGGGTCCTTGCAACTGCTGACCTCGCAGGGGCCGTCGAGCGTGTCGCCGTCCTCGTCCTTGGGCTTGTCGGTGACGAAGTTGCGGCTGAGCTCGCGGTTGAAGTTGGGGGCGATGTCGGGGTGCTTGCCGTCCACGCCGGTGTCGATGACGCCGACCAGCACCTGCCTGCTGCCGGGAACCTTGGCGTTGGCGCGGTCGGCGCCGATCATCCGCATGTCCCACTGGCGGCCCGCCAGCGGCTCTCCCGAGCGGCTCTTGGTGAACGACCCCGCATCGGGGAAGGCCGCTGACCGGGCCGTCACACCCGCCACGGCGTGGTTGGCGGCGAAGCCGATGCTCCGGTCGGGGGACACCCCGACGACGGCCCTGTCGGCGCCCACCTGCTCCACGAACCCCCCGCTGCCCGAGGCCGTCAGGTAGCCGAGCCTGGCGTCCCCTCCCACCGTGGTCCCGCCCGCCCGCTCGACGGCCTCCCGCGCCTGGCGCTGCTGTCCTTGGGCGTAGAAGACGAGGTATTCGGGACCTGTGGGGGCGGCGGGTTTGCGCGGGGCCGAGGCCGGGGTCGAGGCGGAACAGGCGGTGAACGCGGCCATGGCGGCAAGCGCCATCAAGCCAGAGGCGACTCGCCGCATGCTTCCCCCATCCACCCAGTGCCGCAGATTCTGCATCTTCCCGACAGTCATCGGCTGATGCAACTTCGTAGTGAAATTTCGGATGGTAAGGAACGAAGCGGACCCCAGCCATGGGGTCCGCTTCACCTCAGGTCAGGCCGGCGTACCCGGCGCGGGCTTCACCTTGGCCCCGGCTTGGGCCGCGGGCCCGGACGTGGGTTCGGCCGCGTGCTCCAGGCGCATGTCCTTCAGGAAAACCAGGAGTACGGCGGCGGCCGGCATGATCGGCCCCGCCCTCAGCGCGTGAGGTCGAGCTTGACGCCGCCCAGCATGACCTGGCGAGGCATCGGACGGCTCAGGAACTCGTGCGGGAACCCCAGGTCCACCCGGCTGGCCTCCTCCAGCGTGGCCAGGTGGCTCTCGCTGAAGCGCACCTCCAGGGCCGTCAGGTTGTCCTCCAGCTGCCGCAGGGTGCGCGCGCCCACGATGGGCGCGGTCACCCCGGGGTTGAGCGTCGTCCAGGCCAGGGCGACCTGCGACGGCGTCACGCCCAGGTCGGAGGCCACCTGCTTGACCACGTCGGCGATGTCCAGGGCGCGCTCGGTCAGCGACCCGTTGGCCGCCGCGACGTTCTTGCGCGTGCCTGACGGATCGGCGGAGACCTCCTGGTCGAGGTCGGCGCGGCTGTACTTGCCGGTCAGCACCCCGCTGGCCAGCGGCGACCACGGGATGACCCCGAGCCCCATCTCCCGGGCCATCGGGATGAGGTCGCGCTCGACGGTCCGCTCGACCAGGCTGTACTCGATCTGCAGTGCGATCAGTGGGGCCCATCCGCGCAGGTCGGCGATGGCCTGCATGCGGGAGACCTGCCAGGCGGGCGTGTCGGAGATGCCGGCGTAGAGCACCTTGCCCGACCTGACGAGGTCGTCCAGGCCGCGCAGGATCTCCTCGACCGGGGTGGTGAAGTCCCAGGCGTGCAGGTAGAGCAGGTCGATGTAGTCGGTGTTCAGCCGGCGCAGGCTCGACTCCACCGACTGGACCATGCTCTTGCGGTGGTTGCCGCCGGAGTTCGGGTCGCCCGGCCGTCTGGCCAGGGTGTACTTCGTGGCCAGCACCAGCTGCTCGCGCCGCCCCGACGCGAACTCGCCGACCAGGGTCTCCGAGGTGCCCTCCGTGTACTGGTTGGCGGTGTCGATGAAGTTGCCGCCCCGGTCCACGTACGCGTCGAAGATCCGGCGTGACTCGTCCTTGTCCGAGCCCCAGCCCCAGTCCGTGCCGAACGTCATGGTCCCCAGCGCCAGCGGCGAGACCCGCAGACCGGACCGGCCGAGCAGGCGGTAAGTGTCAAGAGTCGTCATGCCATCAAGGCTGCTCCGGCGGTTCGCGGGGCGGAAGGGAAGGCTCTTCCTGGGAAGCCCGGTCCTAGGCAGGCGCGTCGTAGGATCGATGAGATGAACACCGTGGATCAGACCCGGGAGCTCGCGGCCTTCCTGCGCACCCGGCGCGAGCGGCTGACCCCCGGCGAGGTCTCCCTGCCCGCCCGCCGCACCCAGCGGCGCACTCCGGGCCTGCGCAGGGAGGAGGTCGCCGAGCTGGCCGGCGTCAGCGTCGACTACGTGATCCGCCTGGAGCAGGGCCGCGGGCTGCGCCCCTCCCCCGAGGTGCTGGAGGCGCTGGCAGAGGCGCTGCGGCTGAGTGAGGACGAGCGGGCCTACCTGTTCGACCTGGCCCAGCAGCGGCCCACCAGGCATGCTCCGCCGGCGGAGGAGGCGGGTCCGCTGGGGCAGCTGGTGCTGGATCTGTCGCCGCTGCCCGCCATGCTGATCAACCACCGCTTCGACATCCTGGCGTGGAACCCGCAGATGGCGGCCCTGTTCTCGATGGACCTGGCCACACTGCCCCCGCCGCAGCGCAACACGCTCTGGCTGTGCATGCTCCACCCGGGCCTGCGCGACTTCTTCCGCGACAGGGAGCGGGCGCTGCGCGAGAGCATCGCCGACCTGCGGGCCTCATGGGCGGCCCACCCCGACGACAAGGCGCTGACGGAGCTGATCGACGAGCTCACCACCGGCAGCGAGGAGGTCGCCCGCCTGTGGGCGCTGCGCGACGTGCGGGTCAACGGCCGGGGCCGGAAGCTGCTGCGGCACAGCACGAAGGGCCCGCTGACCGTCGACTACGAGGTGCTGGCCCCGCTCCAGACGCCCGAGCAGCGGCTGATCATCTACCGCGCCGCCGACCCGGCCTCGCAGAGCGTCCTCGACGCCATCGCCCGCGAGTGCACGTGAAAAGCCCGGGGCCGAAGCCCCGGGCTCGATGTCACACCAGCGGCCGAGCCGTCGGCAGGATCGGGTACGGCAGCGCCGTCTCCCCGGTCAGATACCGGTCCACGCCCGAGGCGGCGGCCCGCCCCTCGGCGATGGCCCACACGATGAGCGACTGCCCCCGCCCCATGTCACCGGCCACGAAGACGCCGTCCACCTTGGACATGTACGTCTTGTCGCGCGAGACGTTCCCCCGCGCGTCGTAGAAGCCGTCACCGGCGACCTCGGCCAGGTCCTGCAGCAGCGCGCCCTTCTCCGGGCCGAGGAAGCCCATGGACAGCGTCACCAGCTCGGCCGGGATCTCCCGCTCGGTGCCCGGGATCGGCTTGAAGCCGCTCTGCGGCCCCTCGACCTCGACCAGCCGCAGCGCCCGCACGTTGCCCTCGGCGTCGCCGACGAACTCCGTGGTGGAGACCGCGTAGACCCGCTCTCCCCCGCCGTCGGCCAGCTCCTCGTGGGCGCTCTCCATCTTGAACAGGATGGGGAACGTCGGCCACGGCTGGCTGCCGGGCCTGCTCGCCGGCGGCTGGGGCATGATCTCGAGCTGGGTGACGGACTTCGCGCCCTGCCGGATCGCCGTGCCGATGCAGTCGGCGCCGGTGTCGCCGCCGCCGATCACCACCACGTGCTTGCCCTCGGCCGAGATCGGCGACTTCTCGAAGTCGCCCTCCTGGACCTTGTTGGACAGCGGCAGGTACTCCATCGCCTGGTAGACACCCTTGAGCTCGCGTCCGGCCGCCGGCAGGTCGCGCCACTGGGTGGCACCGCCCGACAGCACCACGGCGTCGAACTGCTCGCGCAGCTCGGCGGCGGTGATGTCGACGCCGACGTTGACGCCGGTGCGGAACTCCGTGCCCTCGGCCCGCATCTGCTCCAGGCGGCGCTCGATGTGCCGCTTCTCCATCTTGAACTCGGGGATGCCGTACCGCAGCAGGCCGCCGATCCGGTCGGCCCGCTCGAACACGACCACGTCATGCCCGGCCCTGGTGAGCTGCTGCGCGGCGGCGAGGCCCGCCGGGCCCGAGCCGACGACCGCGACCTTCTTGCCGGTCTTGACGGCCGGGGGCTGCGGGGTCACCCAGCCCTCGGCGAACGCCCGGTCGATGATCTCGACCTCGACCCGCTTGATCGCCACGGGGTCGGAGTTGATGCCGAGCACGCACGCCGCCTCGCACGGGGCCGGGCAGAGCCGGCCCGTGAACTCGGGGAAGTTGTTCGTGGCGTGCAGCCGCTCGATCGCCTCGCGCCAGTCGGTGCGGTAGACGAGGTCGTTCCACTCGGGGATGAGGTTCCCGAGCGGGCAGCCGTTGTGGCAGAACGGGATGCCGCAGTCCATGCAGCGGGCCGCCTGCTTGGTCAGCTTCTCCTGCGAGAAGTCCTGGTAGACCTCGCGCCAGTCGCTGATGCGGACGTCCACGGGGCGGCGCGCCGGCAGCTCCCGGTCGTGCGTGAGAAAACCCTTCGGGTCGGCCATTCGGTACGCCTCCTTAACCCTGAACAGTGGTTGACAAGCACAGCCGGCCATCATGGCCAGGCTCATTACGGCGGGTCATGACTGCACCGCGGCGGCCATGACCGCCTCGTCGATGTCCCGGCCTTCGATGCGGGCGGCCTCTGCGGCAGCCATCACCCGCTTGTAGTCGGTCGGCATGATCTTGCCGAACCGGGCGAGCGCCGAGTCCCAGTCGGCCAGCAGCTCCTTGGCGACCGGCGAGCCGGTCTCCGCGAAGTGCTTCTCGACCGTCTCCTTGAGGAACTCGCCGTCCTCCTCGGTGAGCGTCTCGATGGCGACCATCTCGCGGTTGACCCGCTCGGGCTTCAGGTCGAGCAGGTACGCGATGCCGCCCGACATGCCGGCCGCGAAGTTGCGCCCGGTCGCGCCGAGCACGACGGCCCGTCCACCGGTCATGTACTCGCAGCCGTGGTCGCCCACGCCCTCGACGACCGCCGTGGCGCCGGAGTTGCGGACGCAGAACCGCTCGCCGACGACGCCGCGGACGAACACCTCGCCGGACGTGGCGCCGTACAGGGCGACGTTCCCGGAGATGATGTGGCCGTCGAGCGGGGCCTCCTCGTGCGGCCGGACGGTGACCCGCCCACCGGACAGGCCCTTGCCGAGATAGTCGTTGGCGTCGCCGGTCAGCCTCAGCGTGATCCCGCGCGGCAGGAACGCGCCGAACGAGTTGCCCGCCGAGCCGGTGAACGAGATGTCGATCGTGTTGTCGGGCAGGCCCTTGCCGCCGTACCGCTTGGTCACCTGGTGGCCGAGCATGGTGCCGACCGTGCGGTTGACGTTGCGGATGGGCAGCTCCAGCGTGACCGGGGTGCCCTCGGCGAGCGCGCCCTCGGCGAGCTGGATCAGCGTGTTGTCCAGCGCGTGCTGCAGCCCGTGGTCCTGCTCGACGACGCGGCGCAGGGCCGTGCCGGCGGGCAGCTCGGGCTGGTGCAGGATCGGCGACAGGTCGAGCCCGTCGGCCTTCCAGTGGCCCTCGGCCGCCGACATGTCGAGCATCTCGACGTGGCCGATCGCCTCGTCGAGCGAGCGGAAGCCCAGCTCGGCCAGGTATTCGCGGATCTCCTCTGCGATGAACTCGAAGAAGTTGACCACGAACTCCGGCTTGCCGCTGAAGCGCTTGCGCAGCTCGGGGTTCTGCGTGGCGACGCCCACGGGGCAGGTGTCGAGGTGGCAGACCCGCATCATGACGCAGCCGCTGACGACGAGGGGCGCGGTGGCGAAGCCGTACTCCTCGGCGCCGAGCAGCGCGGCGATCACGACGTCGCGGCCGGTCTTGAGCTGGCCGTCGACCTGGACGACTATGCGGTCGCGCAGGCCGTTCAGCAGGAGCGTCTGCTGGGTCTCGGCCAGGCCGAGCTCCCACGGCGCGCCCGCGTGCTTGAGCGACGTGAGCGGCGAGGCGCCGGTGCCGCCGTCGTGCCCGGAGATGAGCACCACGTCGGCGTGCGCCTTCGACACACCCGCGGCGACCGTGCCGACGCCGACCTCGGCGACCAGCTTCACGTGGACCCTCGCCTCCGGGTTGGAGTTCTTCAGGTCGTGGATGAGCTGGGCCAGGTCCTCGATCGAGTAGATGTCGTGGTGCGGCGGCGGCGAGATGAGGCCGACGCCCGGCGTGGAGTGCCTGGTCTTGGCGATCCACGGGTAGACCTTGTGGCCGGGCAGCTGGCCGCCCTCGCCGGGCTTGGCGCCCTGGGCCATCTTGATCTGCAGGTCGGCCGCGTTCACCAGGTATTCGCTGGTGACGCCGAACCGGCCGGAGGCGACCTGCTTGATCGCGGACCTGCGCGCGGCGTCGTAGAGCCGCTCGGGGTCCTCGCCGCCCTCGCCGGTGTTGGACTTGCCGCCGAGCCGGTTCATCGCGATGGCGAGCGTCTCGTGCGCCTCCATCGAGATGGAGCCGTACGACATCGCGCCGGTGGAGAACCGCTTGACGATCTCCGAGGCCGGCTCGACCTCCTCGATCGGGATCGGGTTGCCCTTGCGCAGCTTGAACAGGCCGCGCAGGGTCATCAGCCGCTCAGCCTGGGAGTCCACGAGGTTCGTGTACTCCTTGAAGATCTCGTAGCGGCGGGTCCTCGTGGCGTGCTGCAGCTTGAAGACGGTCTCGGGGTTGAACAGGTGCGGCTCGCCCTCGCGCCGCCACTGGTACTCGCCGCCGACCTGGAGCTTGCGGTGGGCGTTCTCCGCCCGCGGGTACGCGTGGCGGTGGCGCTGCTCGACCTCCTTGGCCAGCACGTCGAACCCGATGCCGCCCAGGCGCGAGGTGGTGCCGGCGAAGCAGGAGTCGATGACCTCCTGGCTCAGGCCGAGCGCCTCGAAGATCTGCGCGCCGGTGTAGGAGGCCACCGTGGACACGCCCATCTTGGACATGACCTTGATGACGCCCTTGCCGTACGCCTTGATCAGGTTGCGCACGGCCTTGCGCTTGTCCATCTGGAGCACGCCGGTGTCGACCAGGTCCTCGATGGTCTCGATCGCGAGGTACGGGTTGATCGCGCCGGCGCCGTAGCCGATGAGCAGCGCCATGTGGTGGCACTCGCGCGCCTCGCCGGTCTCGATCACCAGGCCGATCTTGGTGCGGGTCTTCTCCTGGATCAGGTGGTGGTGCACCGCGCCGGTCAGCAGCAGCGACGGGATCGGCGCCAGCGTGTCGGACGAGCCGCGGTCGCTCAGCACGATGATCCGGGCGCCGTTCGCGATCGCCTGGGACGCCTCGGCCCTGATCTCCCCCAGGCGGCGCAGCAGCGCCTCGCCGCCACCGGCGACCTCGTACAGGCCGCTGATGACATACGGGTGGAAGCCCGGCAGGTCGTGCTCGTCGTTGATGTGGATGATCTTGGCGAGCTCGTCGTTGTCGATCACCGGGTACGGCAGCACGAGCTGGCGGCACGACGAGGGACCCGGGTCGAGCAGGTTGCCCTCGGGGCCGATGGTGCTGGCCAGCGAGGTGACCAGCTCTTCACGGATGGCGTCCAGCGGCGGGTTCGTGACCTGCGCGAACAGCTGCGTGAAGTAGTCGAACAGCAGGCGCGGCTTCTCGCTCAGCACGGCGACGGGCGTGTCGGTGCCCATGGAGCCGATCGGCTCCTGGCCGGCCTTGGCCATCGGCGACAGGATGATGCGCAGCTCTTCCTCGGTGTAGCCGAAGGTCTGCTGCCGCTTGATCAGCGCCTCGTGCGTGGGGATCTCCCGCTGCCGCGCGGGCAGCTCCTCGAAGCGGACGAGCCCCGCGTGCAGCCAGTCCTCGTACGGCAGCTCGGCGGCCAGCTCGGCCTTGATCTCGTCGTCCTCGATGATCTTGCCGCGGGCGGTGTCGATGAGGAACATGCGGCCCGGCTGGAGGCGGCCCTTCCTGACCACGTCCTCCGGCCTGAAGTCCAGCACGCCGGCCTCGGAGGCCAGCACGACCAGGCCGTCGGCGGTCACCCAGAAGCGGCCCGGGCGCAGGCCGTTGCGGTCGAGCACGGCGCCGGCCAGGGTGCCGTCGGTGAACGTGATCGACGCGGGGCCGTCCCACGCCTCCATCATCGAGGAGTGGAACTCGTAGAAGGCCCGGCGCGCGGCGTCCATCTCGGTGTGGTTCTCCCACGCCTCCGGGATCATCATCAGCACGGCGTGGGGCAGGCTGCGGCCGCCGATGTGCAGCAGCTCGAGGACCTCGTCGAAGCTGGCGGTGTCACTGCCCTCTGGGTCACAGATGGGGAAAAGTCGTGAAATTTCGCCCGGGATGTGGGCGGACTCCAGCATCGCCTCGCGGGCCCGCATCCAGTTGCGGTTGCCCTTGACCGTGTTGATCTCGCCGTTGTGGGCGATGTAGCGGTACGGGTGCGCCAGCGGCCAGCTCGGGAACGTGTTGGTGGAGAAGCGCGAGTGGACCAGCGCGATCGCCGTCTCGTAACGCTCGTCGCTCAGGTCGGGGAAGAACGGCTCGACCTGGTCGGGCGTGAGCATGCCCTTGTAGACGATCGTCCTGGCGGACAGCGAGGGGAAGTAGACGTGGGCCTCGTGCTCGGCCCGCTTGCGCAGGCAGTACGCGAGCCTGTCGAGCTCCAGCCCCTCCCGGCCCTCCGGGTCGGCGACGAACAGCTGGGCGAAGTGCGGCATGACGGCCCTGGCGCTCGGCCCGGGCAGCTCGCGGTCGACCGGCAGCTCACGCCAGCCGAGCACGGTGAGGCCCTCTTCGGCGGCGATCTCCTCGATCAGGCCGGTGGCGACGCTCCTGGCCTGCTCGTCGAACGGCAGGAAAGCGATGCCGGTGGCGTACGCGCCGGCAGAGGGAAGCGCGAACGGCACACTCGCGCGGTAGAACCCATCGGGAATCTGCGTCAGGATCCCGGCTCCGTCGCCGGTGTCCGGCTCGCTACCCTTGGCCCCCCGATGATCGAGATTGCAGAGAGCCGTCAGCGCCTTGACCACGATCCCGTGCCCCCGGCGCCCGGCGACGTCGGCAACCATGGCGACACCGCAGGCATCATGCTCGTTGGCGGGGTGGTACAGGCCCTGGGGCTCGGGGAACCCGAGGTGGGCAGCAGGCATTTAATCCCTCCCGTCGTCATCGTCTGTCGTGAACTGCTCGTACAGGCGGGGACGACGTTGGCCCTGCTGCATATCGTGGGTAGAGATTACCGCACGCTGCCGGAATGGTGCCCAGCACGTCCGCATTGCGAACATTCGGCCCTGTCCCAGCATCCGAACTCTCTATCCCAAACCGCGGACCGGCCCGCCAAAATTCCCGCTGGCCACGCGGTTTTTCGCCATGGGGAGCGACTGCCCACCCACCCGCCGGCCCCGCCTGCCGCATGCGCTGTCGGTTTCGAACCCAATGAGCCGCATAGGGCACTTCGGCACCCTCTGCCTCACGAGTCGCTGAAGGCACAGCACCGGGGCCGGCGAGGCGTCGTACGGCGGCGATCGGCGCGACGCGGCTGACATGCGGGGCGCGGCGCGATGTGGCCGGCGTGCGGCGCGATGTGGCCGGCGTGCGGGCGGATCAGCGGTCGGACAACCCCCGATAGGGTTGCCCTCATGGAGCGTGACGGCGTGGAGCGCCTGCTCAGCGAGGCCGGGGCGGACAGCAGGCGGCTGAGGCACGCCCTGACCCTCCTGTGCGACGCCCGGTGGTGGACGCTGGCCGACCTCGTCAGGGAGACCGCCACGTCCAGGCGCACGATCGAGGCCCTGCTGCGCGAGCTCCGCCTGGAGCGGAGGGACGACACCTTCCGGGTCCCGCTGACCCACGTCCCCGACTACCAGGACCTCATCGCCCTGGCCCCGCCGCCGGAGGATCCGGTGGCCCACCTGCTCCCCCACTACACGCACGAGCTGGACCGGCTCAAGGACCTCGTCGCCAGGGCCCCGCGCGCCCGCCACGTGCTCGACCATGTCTCGGCCACGCCGGAGACGGTGCTCCGGCGGGCGCTGCTGCTGGGCGCCCGGTTCTGGCTGCCCGGCACGCGGCTGCTGTGCGTGGGCGACCACGACCTGACCTCGCTGGCCGTCAAACTGGTCCATCCGGAGACCGACGTCACGGTGGTCGACATCGACGAGCGCATCCTGGCCTACATCGACGACCAGCGGCTGGGCGTCCGCACCCGCTGGGCCGACCTGCGCCTCGGCCTGCCCGCCTCCGCCCGGGACCACGACCTGGCGCTCACCGACCCGCCGTACACGCCGGAGGGCACGGGCCTGTTTGTGGCGCGCGCCGCCGAGGCCGTCAAGGACGACGGCCGCATCCTGCTCGCGTACGGCGCCAGCGAACGCACCCCGATGCTGGCGTTCAAGGTCCAGCAGGCCCTGGCGGACCTCAACCTCGCCTACGAGGCCATTTATCCCGACTTCAACCGATACTTCGGGGCAGAGGCCATCGGTTCCGCCGCCGACCTGTACATCCTCCGCCCTACCACCAAGACCCGCCCGGCCGTGACGTCCCGTCTGAGCCGTCAAACCACCGCCATCTACACGCAGGGCCCACAAGCGGTCGAAAGCTCCCAGAGCGCGCTCTCAGCGCCGGTGGAGGCCCTTCAGGGCTTCGACCCCGAGCTGCTGGTCGGCGACTGGCCCAAGGAGCTCACCACGCCGCGGGCACGGCTCTCGACCTGGCTCTCCAAGCCGTACGCCGCCGCCCCGGACCGCGTGGCCGTGGCCCTGCCACCCGGCCTCGAGGCCGCCCTCCCGCGCCTTCTCCTGGCGACCCGCGCCTCCCACGTCCGCGTCGTGGGGTCCGGCCTTCCGTCCCTGCCTGACGTGCTGTCCACCGTCTACAAACTGAGCGCCGCCGGCGGCGTCCTCGATGCCGTACGCCTGCCGCAGCCGGACGGCGAGGCGGCCTCGGTGCTGCGCAGGATCCTGGACAACGGGCACGCCAAGCTGGCCAACACCTGGCGCGAGGCCCTCATCGCGGTGGCCCGCGCCCAGGGGGCGACCCTGACCAAGAACGAGGCCCGCACCCTCATCGGCGAGGCGGCCCCGTGGGCGGAGGGCCTGACCCCGCTGGAGGCCCCGCTCCACCGCCTGTCCAGCCTGCCGGAGGCCGTCACCGAGACCGTCACCGCCCTGACGA
This sequence comes from Nonomuraea sp. NPDC049695, assembly GCF_040674955.1. Lineage (NCBI taxonomy): Bacteria > Bacillati > Actinomycetota > Actinomycetes > Streptosporangiales > Streptosporangiaceae > Nonomuraea > Nonomuraea sp. NPDC049695. The sequence goes on from NZ_JBFANV010000038.1 coordinate 20,778, forward strand.
GGACCACCTGACCTCCACCCATAACGGGGCCTGCCGGGCAACCGCTGGGGCAGGACTGCCGGTGAGGGTCCGGCCGACGCCGGGGTCAGGCCGTCATGGGGGTCAGGCGGCACTGAGGTCAGGCCGCTGCCGGGGTCAAGCTGCTGCCGACGCCTGGCCGCTGCCGGGGTCAGACCGTTGCCAAGGTCAGGCCGTTGCCAAGGTGGGGCCGGCCGCCGAGGCCAGACGCCGTCGCCGGGCTCGTTCAGGTCGCGGCCACGACCCGGTTCTGGACCACCCGTCCGAGCCCGTCGAGCGCCACGAGGGCAGCGATCAGGTCCTGGTCGGACGCCGTCCCTCCGACCCAGCTCACGGTCACGTAGTGGCCCATGGCCCGCGCCTGGGCCCGGCTGCGGGCGACCTCGAACACGGCGTCCTGCCGTACGAACCCGTCCTTGTCCAGCGCCGACACCAGCGCGTCGGCCGCCCGCCCGTCGCTCATGTTGAAGATGAGGAACTGGCCCGACACCGTGCTCCCCTTGTACGTGGCCTGGAGCGCCTGCGTGCACCCCGTGGCGGAGGTGCCCCAGAGGACCTCGTCACAGTCGGCGAGCTGCCGCGTGGAGCCCAGGCGCATGGTGCCGAGGGCCTGGGTGGCAGGGGTGAAGACCTCGTTCAGGGTCAGGGGTGCGGCGTCGTGCCGGCGGGTGTCGATGGCGGTGTAGAAGGCGGAGGTGCGCTCGGCGTGGAAGCTGGCGGGCCTGGGCTCGTCGCGACGCAGCCACAACCAGCCGCCTACGGCGATGACGGCCACGCCGACGACCACGGCGGTGATGGCGACACGACGCGACATCAGCGGACCACCCCCATGGCCGGAACCGGCCCGCGCGGCCCGATGACCGGAACAAGATGCCGCAGCACGGTGACCAGAACCCGCTCGCACGGCACGGCGGCGGGAGCCGGCTCAAGCAGCGCGCCGAACGGAACCGGCCCGCGCGGCACGCTGACCGGAACCGGCCCGCGCGGCACGGCGGCGGGAACCGGCTCAGGCCGGGCGCCGAACGGAACCGGCTCGGGCGGCACGTCGGCCGGAACCGGCCCGCACGGCACGGCGATCGCGGGCAGATGGCGTGACATGGCGATCGGAATCAGATGGCTTGGCGTCAAGAGGATGGTCCTGTGATCGAGACGACGCGGCGGTACACGGCCTTCTCCGCCCCGCGCAGCGCCAGCGTGAGGGAGACGTAGTCGTCCTTGGGGCCGGGCTCGGCGCCGTCGACCCTTCCGAGCCACACCAGGCCGACGTAGTGGCCGAGCGCGTAGCCGCCCGCCTCCGAGTAGCCGCCCGCGGGGAAGGCGGCCTTGGGGGATTCCAGGGGACGCATCCACCCGCCCCGGTAGAGGTTCTTCAGCGACTCGACCAGTTCGGCGGCGGACTTGCCGTCCTTGAGGTTGATCAACGTGTACTGGCCGACGTAGCGGCCGTCGGAGCTGACGTAGAGGCCGCGGGCGGCCTGAGTGCATCCAGCGTCCGACACCTGCTCGAGCAGGGTCCCTCCCCACAGCGCCGCGGAGCAGTCGGTGTCGAGTTTCTTGGCGACGAGCTTGAGCTTGAGCTTCTTGGAGACGGCGAGCTCGTTCTGGCCGAACACCTCTTTCTCGGTGAGCGCCCGCTGGTCCTTGGCCCGGTCCGTGACGGCGTCGAACAGCTTGGGTGAGCTCCAGCCCCTGAAGATGTGCGGCAGCGCCGTGTCGGGCCCGGCCACGGCGGCGCCGGGCTGACGTTCCGGGGTGTAGTTGCCGAGGGAGCTGATGACGGCCACCAACCCGCCCAGGGCCGCCAGCACGGCCACGACCGAGACGACGATCACGAGCAGCCGCTGCTGCTTCGGCCGCAGCCCCCAGTCGGTGAGCAGGGGGAGCTGCCAGTCAGAGGGCGGAGTACGCCGCCGCTTACGCGACGACTGCCCCGACTGTCCACCATCGGCCTCACCGGCGGACGCCCCACCACCGGCGCCGACACCCGAAGGGACGGCCCCAGCAGCCGAATCCCAGCCATGGACCTCATCTGCGGGATCGCCACCGCTTACTCGACCGGCCGCGCGCCGGCCACGTGACCCAGCAGCCGAACGTGCCCCCTTTGCCGCATCGGCCGAGAGACGCCCATCAACCCCGGCAGGCGAAGGCCCGTCGGCGGGACCACGACCATGGGACCCACCAGCCGAAACACCATCGGCGGCGCCTCGACCATGCGTCCCCGCGGCCGAAACGCCATCGGCCGCATCACGACCATGCGCCCCAGCACCGGGAACGCCGCCATCGGCGCCCCACCCGCCGCCATGGGCATCGTCTGCCGAGCGAGCGCGACGCGTGCGAGCAGCCCTCCGGCCACCACGGGACCCCGCCGAGCGGCCACCGTCGTCGGCGCCCGCCGAGCGGCCGCCATCGTCAGCGCCCGCCGCCGACCGGCCACCGTCGCCCGCCTCCCAGCCGCCGGCCGCGCCGACAGCCGGCCAGCTGCCGGAGGCCCGGCCACCGGCACCGTTACCCGGGCCCGCCCCGGACCAGCCGGCGCCGTCGGCACCCTGGGCGGACCAACCGGAGCTGTCGGTCCCCTGCGCTAACCAGCCACCGCTGTCCGCACCACGTCCGGACCGAGCGCCATTGTCCGCACCACGTCCGGACCGAGCGCCGCTGTCCGCACCACGTCCGGACCGGGCACCACTGTCCGCACCACGTCCGGACCAGCTCCCGCCGTCCGCATCGTGCGCGGACCAGCTCCCGCCGCCCGTACCCTGGCCGGACCAGCCGCCGCTGTCCACACCGCGGCCGGACCAGCTCCCGCCGTCCGTACCCTGCGCGGACCAGCCGCCATCGTCCGACCCGTGCCCGGGGCGGCTCCCCGCATCGGGCCCTTGCCCGGGTGAGTGGTGGGTGCCCCGCGAGTGTCCCGCGCCGTCAGGGCTCGGAGAAGGTCTGCCGTGCGACCCGGAGCCGCCTCGTCTGCGGGCCATCACACGCCCGCCGCACCGATGAGGTTGCCGACGCCGAACGTGACCGCCGCCGCGACCCCGCCCACCGCGAGCTGCCGCAGCCCCGAGAACCACCAGCTGCGCGCCGTCACGGCCGACACCACCGCGCCCGCCGCGAACAGCGCCAGGCAGGACACCACCGCGGAGAACACCAGCTCCCGGGCTCCGAGCACGTACGGCAACAGCGGCAGCACCGCCCCCACGCTGAACGACAGGAACGACGACACCGCCGCCACCATCGGCGAGGGCAGCTCGCCCGGGGCGACGCCCAGCTCGTTGCGGGCGTGGACCTCCAGCGCGCGGTCGGGGTTGCGGGAGATCTGCCTGGCCACCTCGGCGGCCAGCTCAGGGGCCACGCCCTTGTCGACGAAGGTCTCCGCCAGCTCCGCCTGCTCGTCGTCGGGGTGGCGGGCCAGCTCGCGCCGCTCCACGGCGATCTCCGCCTGGGCCAGCTCGCGCTGGCTGGCCACCGAGACGTACTCGCCGCCCGCCATGGACAGCGCCCCGGCGGCGAGCCCGGCCACGCCCCCGAGGGCGATGACCTTCGTGTTGGCCGTGCCGCCCGCGACACCCGCGATGAGCGCGAAGTTCGACACCAGGCCGTCCATCGCGCCGAACACCGAGGGCCGCAACCAGCCCCCGGTGACGTCGCGATGCTGGTGGTGGATCTCCGCGCGACCACTCATCGAGGGTTCTTCTCCTTCGTCACGACTTCGCCGTCAGAGTCGGAGGCCTCCGCAGCGACCTCGCTCTCGGAGGCGTCCGTCGCCGCGTCCTCCGTTGCGGAGGAGGCATCCTTCTCAGGAGCCTTCGAGGGCTCGGTCTCGGAGGCGGGCTCCGATGTCGCGCCGTCGGGCGTGTCGTCGGGCGTGTCGTCCTCCGCCTGCCGTTCGTCCTCCGACCCATCCTCCTCCGACCGGTCGGCAGCCGAGACGTCGGCCTCCGAATCGCCGTCCTCCGGCGTACCGGCCGCCTCGCCGCTCTGGTCGGCCGAGAGCACGACCTCCGCGCCGTCGCGGTTTCTGGCCAGCCAGAAGTACGCCAGCGCCGCCACGAACACCACGATCGAGGTCCACTGGTTGAGCCGCAGCCCGAGGAGGGTGACCGCGTGGTCCACCCCGCCGACCGGGTCGATGCGCAGCCCCTCGATCCAGAAGCGGCCCAGCGTGTAGCCCGCGACGTAGAGGGCGAACAGCCGCCCGTGGTGCAGCGCGAAGCGCCGCCCCGCGAACAGGAGCGCGAAGCCGAGCGCCACGTCCCACAGCGACTCGTACAGGAAGGTCGGGTGGTAGAGGACCCCCGGCTCGCCCCCGTGGTTGGCGTCGATCTCCAGGCCCCACGGCAGCGTGGTGGGCGAGCCGTACAGCTCCTGGTTGAACCAGTTTCCCCACCGGCCGATGGCCTGGGCGAAGGCGATGCCGGGCGCCACCGTGTCGGCGACGGCGCCCATGGAGATGCCGCGCCGCCGCACGTACCACCAGACGCCGAGCGCGCCGAGCGAGATCGCGCCCCAGATGCCGAGGCCGCCCTCCCAGATGTACAGCGCCTGGATGGGCTCCTTGATCGCGCGACTGCCGAAGTAGGTCTGCCAGTCGGTGATGACGTGGTAGAGGCGGCCGCCGATCAGCCCGAAGATGACAGCGGGGACCGCGATGTCGACGATCGTCCCCTTCTGGCCACCGCGAGCGCGCCAGCGCCGCTCGCTCAGCCAGACGGCGACGATGACGCCGAGCACGATGCATAGCGCATAAGCCCGGATCGGGATTATTCCGAGATACCAGACCCCCTGAGAAGGGCTGGGAATCGAGGCAAGGGGCATGTCAGGTGAGGGTAGCGGAAGAGAGCCTACTTGGCGGCCTTGGTAATCGCCTGGCGCAGTTCTTGCGGGCTGAAGAGTGCGGAATTGTCGATTTCCGAGCCGTTCAGTTTCACCGTCGGCGTATGGGTGATCTTCTGTGCGTCGATGATCGTCTTGCTGAACGAGAGCTGCGCGTCCGCGTTCTTCTCCGAGGTGACGCACTGGTCGAAGCCCTGCGCGGTCACTCCGGCCTCCTTGCCCCAGTTCTTCAGCTGATCGGGCGTGAAGCCCGCCTCGGTCTCCGATGGCTGGTTCTGGTAGAGCAGGTCGTGGAAGGCCATCCACTGCTTGCCGTCCGCGATGCACCGGGCGGCGCTGCCCGCGCGCACGGAGTTGGACTTGGTGGGCTCCTGCGAGAAGATCGTGATCGGGTGGTAGACGACCTTGGCCTTGCCTTCGGCGGCGAGGTTCTTGAACGTCTGGCCGCTGACCCGTTCGAGCTCCTTGCAGGCCGGGCACTGGAAGTCCTCGTAGACGTCGACCACGGGCGCGGTGACGCCCTGCTTGGCCATCACGACCGACCCGTCGGCCTGCACGGTGATCGGCGCGAGGGCGGCCGCGGCCTCCTCCGAGCGCGAGTTGCTGGCCGACCACCACCAGCCGAGCCCGACCGCCGCCACGGCGACCGCGCCGGCGGTCACGTAGGTGGCGACCCGCTTGCGCTTGTCACGGGCGCGTGCGGCCTCCTGCTGCGCCTTGATCTTCTCGCGCGCCGTCTTGGCGCTGGTGCGCTCAGCCTTGTTCATCGTCGTACTCCCCCTCATTACGATTGTCGCCCCCCAGGCCCAGAGCTCCGTCGAGCGCGTAGCGGCCTGGCGCGAAACGCGTGACCCAGCCGCCGAGCAGCACGAGCCCGAAGTCGCGCAGGATGTCGAGCAGGTATGCCGGCTCCTGTCCCACTCCCAGCTGGCCGCCGCCGCCGAAGCAGCCGCAGTCGATCCGCAGGCCGTGCGCCCAGGCCCAGGCGATGCCGAACACGAACGCGAACATGAGCAGCCCGGCGATCACCGCGGCCACCCTCGTCAGCAATCCGACGACCAGCAGCAGGCCGACGACGATCTCCAAGATCGGCAGGGCGTAGCCCACCGTGACGGCGATCGACTCGGGCAGCAGCTGGTACGCCTTGACCGCCACGACCGAGTCGGCCGGATTGCCGATCTTGAGCGCGCCCGCCGCGATCAGCACCCCGCCCAGGACCAGCCGGGCGACGGTCGTCACCCAGGGTATCGCTGAAAAGGCGCTGCGTGACGATAGTGACGCGTCCACAGGTATCTCCTCTTTCTCTGTGCCGGGTTGAGCCGCCATGGGCCGGGATGGGCACAGTACCGGGATCCCATATGACCACGCGGCGGATAAGCACCGACTAAGCATGGGGTTTCTTGCCGGAATTACTCAGCCAAGTTAATGTTTACTCATGCCAGTAACAGTCACCGGCACCGCCAGGCGCGCGCAGATCGTGGACGCGACCATCGCGACGATCGCCGAGCTCGGCTACCAGCAGGCGTCGTTCGCCCGGATCGCCGAGCGCGCCAGGCTCAGCAGCACGCGCCTGATCTCGTACCACTTCGACGGCAAGGACGAGCTCATCGGCCAGGTTCTCGGCACGATCTACGGGAAGCTGTCGGCGTTCATGAGCGAGCGGGTGAGCGCCCAGCGCACGCCCGGCGCGGCGCTGGAGACGTACATCCGCTCGCTGGTGGAGTACATCAGCGAACACCGCGCGGAGATGCGCGTGGCCACGGAGATCTTCCTCAACTTCCACCCGGAGGGCGGCTTGTCGGCGCGGGAGGCGGCCACCGACCTGTCGGTGCTCTCCCACGTCGAACGGCTGCTGGCCTGGGGGCAGGAGACCGGCGAGTTCGGCGCGTTCAACGTACGGGTGACCGCGATGGCGATCCAGCGCTCGCTCGACGGGCTGCCGTTCCTGCTCGAGGCCGACCCGGACGCCGACCTGCCCGAGTACGGCGACGAGCTGGCCGGGCTGTTCGCCCGCGCCGTCAAGGCATGAGCGCCCGGCTCAGGGGCCTGCTCACCATCGCGGTGGACATCGGGCTCCCCATCGGCCTCTATTACGTGCTGCGCGCCTTAGGCACCGGCTACCAGAGCGCGCTGCTGATCAGCTCGATCGTCCCGGGCGTGAGCGTCGCGTCCGACCTCGTACGCCGCCGCCGCCCCGACCGCCTGGGCATGTTCATGACGGCCATGATGCTGACCAGCGCGCTGGTCTCCCTGCTCGTCCACGACACGCGGTTCCTGCTGGCCAAGGACGGCTGGTTCATGGCGGTGGCCGGCGTGTGGTTCCTGGCCGGCGCGCGCGGCGAGCGGCCGCTGGCGTTCGTGTTCACCCGCTTCCTGCTGGAGGGCCGGGTCGGGCCGAACCGCGAGTCGTGGGACGTGCTGTGGGAGCGGCTGCCGGCCTTCCGCAGGATCTGGCGGGTGGTCACGGTCATCTACGGCACGGGCCTGCTGGTGGACGCCGCCGTGCGGGTCGTCATGGCCTACACGCTGCCGGTGGACGTCGTCCCGGGGCTCAGCGGCGTGCAGTACGGCGTCTGGCTGGCGCTGATGCAGGTCGTCGTCAACGTTTACCTGGTGCCCACCGGCCTCTACAACCGCTACTCCAAGCTCTACGCCGGCCTTCGCGACGACCTCAGCCGCACCTGAACCTGGCCTCACCCCAATCCGCGTGGTCGTTGCCGTTGCCGTCACCGCCGTCACCGGCCACGAGGTCCACGAACCGGGCGCCGGACACGTCGGCGCTCAGCTCGTACGCCTCGTCTGCGGCCCTCAGCACGGGGCTGCGCGCCTTCTCCACACCGTCGGCCACCACGCTGAACTGCACGGACCCCCGCGTGGCCTGCACATCGTCAACCCCCACGAACGCCGTGAAACCCGTACACGCGCCCTTCAGGTAGAAACGCACTTTCGCGGGAGCATGCGTGCCGAGCCCCTTGGCGAACGTCCGCCCGCCGATGACGATCGGCCCGCCGTCGGCCTCCCCGGTGTCGCCGTTGGACCGGTCGCGCTCGACCGGCCCCCAGCCGTTGTCGGCGCCGGCCCACTGCAGGTCGCTCGCGTAGGCGTCCCCGGTGGGCGGCGGGGGCAGCGTGCGCACCGTGGCGGAGGCGTTGAGCCGCTTGGCCGCTCCCCCTGCGGTGTACGTCGCGGTGGCGGTCACCTGGTAGGAGCCGTACGCGGCGTCCGCGGGCGGCGTGACCTGCCAGGTGGTGGCCAGCTTCCCACCGGGCTCCACCGTGCCGGTCCCGTCGCCGCTGACCGCCCACCCGTCCGGTACGCCCAGCGTCACGCGCACGTCCGCGGCCGCCACGTCCTCGAGGTTCGTGAACGTGGTGACGACCTCGTTCGCCACCCCCTGCTCGAGAACGGCGGCGGGCGCCACGTCCAAGGTCCCGCAGGCGGCGGCGTCCTGCGCCGGGCCGAGGTCGGTCACGGAGAAGTCGTCGAGGATGAAGTCGGCCCCGGCCTGCTCGGGCTTGAGCGAGCGCAGGCCGACCCACACGTCGCCGCACCCGCCTGTCACGCGCTCGGTGAACGTGGCGGTGGCGCGCCGCTCGGGGATCGGCGTGCGCCGCGTCTCGACGCCGGCGCCGCCCTTGTCGTAGCCGGTCACCCACTCGTAGGTGTCCGCCTGCGCGTTCTGGTAGCGGAACGACACCTCGTACGCGTGCCCCGCCTCGAACCGCGCCGTCCACGGCAGCGTGCGGTAGATCAGCCCCTGCCGCTCCTCGTGCGCCTTCAGCGACCAGTTCCCCTCCAGCACGTCGTCGACCGTCTTGCCGTTCCACCCCGCCTGCGTGTACGGCTCGTGCCGCTCCGACAGGTGCGTGCGCGCGTCGAACGACCCGCCCGCGTCGCCCTTCACGAACGGCCCCCAGCCGGGCTCGGCCGACTCGAACGTCTCCACCGCTCCCTCCGGCTCCCGCCGGAACAGCCGCACGTCGTCCACCCGCACGTCCCCGTCGGCGGCGGCGGCCGTGATCCGCAGCGTGGCCGACTCACCCGGGGCCGTGAACGTCACCTTGGCCCGCTGGAAGAAGGTGTCGTGCTTCTCGTCGGAGGCGATGTAGTTCCTGGCCGTGGATCTGCTGACGGTCACCGACCGCCCGGCCACCTCCAGGGTGGTCTCACGGGTCTTCCCCGGCTGGACCTCGACGAACGCGGAGGCGGTGTACGTACGGCCCGGCTCCAGGCCCCTCAGCCGCTGCTCGAGCCGCGCCCGCGCCCCGCCGCCGAGCAGCGCCACCCGCTGGCCCAGGTCGTTCTTCTGGACGCTCACCGGGCCCGTGACGGTCCAGCCGGCGAGCCGGTCACCGTTGAAGCCGGGGTCGCGCACGCCGCTGCCCTGCCCCCAGTCCGGAGCGGCCTGCTCGGGCGCCCTGCCGGGGTAGAGCACGTACGGCACGCCCGCCTCCGCGCGTAACGTGATCCGGCCGTTGACCGGGGTGACCGTGCCCGTCTTGACGCGGCCCTGGTCGGTGAGCCTGTAGACGGTCATCGGGCGGTCGGCGTCCCAGGTGGTGTCTCCTCCGGCCGGGTTGTAGTGGTAGTACTTGCCCTGCCACGGCAGCAGGTACGTGGACCCGTCGAGCACCTTGTGCCCGCCGGCGAACAGCTCGCGCTTCCCGTTCCGGTACGTGCCGCGCACGCCCCCGCTGAAGACGATCTCGTCCGCGTTCCAGTCCATGATCTTGTAGTGCTGCAGGTACTTGACCGGCAGGTTGTGCTCCCAGATGTTGCGGTAGAACGCGGTGAAGTCGTTCTTCGCCTGCCAGCCCTCGAACTCGACGATGCGGGCGTTGCCGAGGATGGGGTCGGCGTTCCAGACGTCCTTCTCGTCGTTGCGGATGAACCGGATGATCTGCGAGTTCAGCCCCTTGTTGGTGACTCCGCCGTAGTTGAGGTCGTTGGCCCAGTGCGACCAGAGCGACGAGCGTTCCAGCTTGTCCGACCACTCGGTGGTCACCTGCCAGCCCTGCTTGCGCAGCTCGGCCAGCGTGCGGTCGGCGACCCAGCCGTACGGCCTGAAGACGTCCACGTACAGCACCGCGAGGTTCCTGTCGGCCTCCGCGCGCAGCCGCGCGAGCCGCCGGGCGAAGGTGCCCCTGGTCAGGTCGCCGCGCTGGTCGATCAGGTACGCCTGGTCGAGCCAGTTCCAGCCCTTGGCGTCCTTGTTGACGAGCTGCTCGCTGAAGCTTCTGGCCTCGGGGTAGGACTCGGTGGCGTTGACGTGCACGCCGAACGTGGCGTTCCAGCCCTTCCCGGCCTTGAGCAGCGTGTTCAGGTCCTTCAGTCCCCCGGCGCGCCGGTTGTAGTTGCCGCCGTAGTCGGGGTGGGCCGAGTCGTGGCCCTCCGACTGGTAGCCCTTGAGCAGCGCGAGCTGGCCGAGGCCGTCGGTGGCCAGCGAGATGCGCTTGACGTCGTCGAGCGTGCGCAGGAACGGGTGCGTGGCCTGGCTGGAGAAGTTGAACGGGATGTGCGTGACCACGCGGTCCCTGGTCTGCTCGGCGCCGGGCGGTTCGACGGCGATGTCCCTGAACGCCACCGCGCCGTCCTGCCAGTCGAGCGTCCCGTCGCCGTTGGCGTCCGGGGTGACCACGACCTTGGCCCAGGGCGGCTCCTCGGTGAACGGCGAGCCGTCCGCGCGGTGCGTCCACTGCCCGCTCCACACGCCCACCGTGACGGTGCCGCCGGCGTCCTTCCTGGCCTGGTGCCAGAGCCTGGCGGCGTCCTTGTCGGTGACGCCGGAGGGCCGGTCGTAGGTGGAGTTCGACTCGACCGCCGCGGCCAGCCGGTCGGTGTTCACGATCGCGTACGTCGCCCCGACCGGACCGGCGTCGGGCGCGGTGTCCGCCGTGACCCGGGCGAAGACGTCGGCAGTGCGGGTCGAGTTGGGGTCCAGCCGGGTGAACGCGGTCGCCGCGCCCGGCTGCGCGCTCGACACCGACACCAGGTCGTGGCCCGGCAGGTCGATCGTGTTGACGCGGAACGCCTCGGTGTCGGCCACCGAGTCGATCCTGAACGTCGTCACCCGGCCCTTCACCCCGATGCTGGCGCCCAGGACGACGCCTTCCAGGCCGGGGAAGGCCAGCCGGTAGCGCGCGGTCGCGCCGTCGTTCCCCGTCAGCGTCACGGCGGCGGTCCGCGCCTGGCCGTTGAGCACGACGGCCGGCACGCCCGTGCTGCCGCCGAGGAAAGCCCCGCCGGCCCGGTCGAGGTACCGCAGGACGCGCGGGAAGCCGGGGTCCAGCTCCACGGTGAGCGCGGGCGACGAGAGCGCGATCGGGTTCGCCACGTCCGCGGGCCTCGGCGGCGCGTTCTGCGCGGTGGGGCCGGGCGGTGGCGCGCCGGTCGTGGCCGGCTCCGGGGACGACAACTCGTACGTGGGCGCGGGTGTGGGAGTGGGCGTTGGCCTCGGGTCGGCGGACGCCGGGGCGGCCGTGACCCCGGCGAGGAGTGGAGCCGTCAGTGCGAGGGCTGCCGCGATGACGACGGGACTGGGACGCATAGGGGTCCTTTCGGGTCATGCGTCACACCGCTCGGGGATTCGATCATCACCCGTGACGGACCGCACGCCAAGGACTTAAGCGCCAGAACCTTACGCTAATCCCGAAATTTCGTCATACGGACGGTAAATATCCCTTTGTGCCTTACCGGCGTACGGCCTGCGCCATGTCGCCGGCCAGCTGGCCGATGGAGGCCCGGCCCGCGGCCTCGTCGGGCGCGTCGAGGATGCGCCGGATGAACGCCGACCCCACGATCACCCCGTCGGCGTAGGCCGCCACCTCGGCCGCCTGCGCCCCCGTGCCGACCCCGAGGCCCACGCACACCGGCAGGTCCGTGTGCGCGCGGGTCCGCTGGACCAGGCCCTCGGCGGCGGAGTTGACCGACTCCCTGGCGCCGGTGACGCCCATCAGCGAGGCCGCGTACACGAAGCCCGTGCAGCAGTCGACGACGGCCTTGATGCGCTGCTCCGTGGAGCTCGGCGCCACCAGGAACACCGTGTCGATGCCCGCGCCGGCCGAGGCGGCCCGCCACGGCTCCGACTCCTCCGGCGTCAGGTCGGGCGTGATCGTGCCCACGCCGCCGGCGTTGGCCAGGTCGCGGGCGAACCGCTCGGCGCCGTACTTGTCGATCGGGTTCCAGTACGTCATGACGAGCGTGGCGGCGCCGGTGGCGGCGACGCCCTCGACCGTGCGCAGCACGTCGGCGATGCGCGTGCCGTTGATCAGCGACCTGTGCACCGCGTCCTGGATCGTCGGCCCGTCCATGAGCGGGTCGGAGTAGGGCAGGCCGATCTCGATGACGTCGCAGCCGGCCTCGACCAGGGCCGCGGCGGCGGCGACGTCGCCGCCCTTGGAGGGGAAGCCCGCGGGCAGGTAGCCGACGAGCGCGGCCCGGTTGTCCGCCTTCGCCTTGGCGAAAACCGTCTGAAGAGTCGTCATGTCTGTCCGTTCCGAAGGTCGAGTCTCACCATGATGCCCTGCCGCCCCTCTGGGAGGGGGCGCGCTGGGCGGCCCGGCGCAGGCCGTCGCGGTCTACAGGTTGAAGTACTTCATGGCCGTGCCCATGTCCTTGTCGCCGCGCCCCGAGAGGTTGACCAGGATGGTCGCCTCGGGACCGAGCTCGCGGCCGAGCTCGAGGGCGCCCGCCAGGGCGTGGGAGGACTCGATGGCCGGGATGATGCCCTCGGTCCTGGCCAGCAGCGAGAACGCGGCCATCGCCTCGTCGTCGGTGACGCCGTGGTAGGTGGCGCGGCCGGAGTCCTTCAGCCAGGCGTGCTCGGGGCCGACGCCCGGGTAGTCGAGGCCGGCCGAGATCGAGTGGGACTCGATGGTCTGGCCCTCGTCGTCCTGCAGCACGTAGGTGCGCGAGCCGTGCAGCACGCCGACCGAGCCCGAGGTGAGCGTCAGCGCGTGCTCGCCGGTCTCCAGGCCGCGCCCGGCGGCCTCGTAGCCGTGCAGCTGGACGCCCTCGTCGCCGAGGAAGGCGTGGAAGATGCCGATGGCGTTGCTGCCGCCACCGACCGCCGCGCACACCGCGTCGGGCAGGCTGCCGGTCAGCTCCAGCATCTGGCGGCGGGCCTCGACGCCGATGATGCGGGCGAAGTCGCGCACGATCTCGGGGAAAGGGTGGGGCCCCGCGACGGTGCCGAACAGGTAGTGGGTGGTGTCGACGTTGGTCACCCAGTCGCGGAACGCCTCGTTGATGGCGTCCTTCAGCGTCTGGGAGCCGTTGGTCACCGGCACCACCTTGGCGCCGAGCAGCTTCATCCTGGCGACGTTGAGCGCCTGGCGCTCGCAGTCGACCGCGCCCATGTAGATCACGCACTCCAGGCCGAGCAGGGCGGCCGCGGTGGCGGTGGCCACGCCGTGCTGGCCTGCGCCGGTCTCGGCGATCACGCGCTTCTTGCCCAGCCGCTTGGTCAGCAGGGCCTGGCCGAGCACGTTGTTGATCTTGTGGGCGCCGGTGTGGGTGAGGTCCTCGCGCTTGAGGATGATCCGCGCGCCGCCGGCCTGCTCGCTGAAGCGCGGCACGTCGGTCAGCGTGGTCGGCCGCCCCGCGTACGTGCGCAGCAGGTGATCGAACTCGCGGATGAACTCCGCGTCGTTCTTGGCCTTCTCGTAGACCGCGGCCACCTCGTCGAGCGCCGGGATGAGCGCCTCGGGCACGAACCGGCCGCCGAAAATGCCGAACTTGCCGTGCACGTCGGGGTCGTCGCCGTGCGCGCCGTTGCCCGCCAGGTCGGCGGAGGTCAGGATGGAGCCTTCGTGTGCCACTGCTATCCCTCTGCTGAGTGGTCGGGGCGCGTCGATGGATGGGCACCGGCGGTCACCAGCGCCTCCACCGCCTTGCGCGGATCCTTGCCGGTGACCAGGCTCTCTCCCACCAGGACGGCGTCGGCGCCAGCCCTGGCGTAGGCGAGCAGGTCGTGCGGGCCGCGCACGCCCGACTCGGCGATCTTGATCACGTTGTCGGGGATCTTCGGCGCCAGCTTCGTGAAGACCTCACGGTCGACCTCGAGTGTCTTCAGATTGCGCGCGTTGATCCCGATGACCCGGGCGCCGGCGGCGACCGCCCGCTCGAGCTCCTCCTCGGTGTGCACCTCGACCAGCGGGGTGAGCCCGATCGACTCGGCCCGCTCGATCAGCGACACGAGCGCCTCCTGCTCCAGGCAGACGACCATCAGCAGCGCCAGGTCGGCGCCGTGGGCCCTGGCCTCCCAGAGCTGGTAGGAGGTGAGGATGAAGTCTTTACGCAGGATCGGGATGTCGACCCGGGCGCGGACCGCCGCCAGGTCGTCGAGGCTGCCGCCGAACTTGCGCCGCTCGGTCAGCACGCTGATGACGTGAGCGCCACCCTCTTCGTAGTCGGCCGCCAGCGCCGCGGGGTCGGCGATCGCGGCGAGCGCGCCCTTGGACGGGCTGGACCGCTTCACCTCGGCGATCACCGAGATCCTGTCACCGCCGAGCGCGGCCATCGCGTCCCTGGGGGCCTGGGCCCGCTCGGCCTGCCGCTTGAGCTCGTCCAGGGACACGGCCTGCTGACGGGCGGCCAGGTCGGCGCGCACCCCGTCGAGGATGTCGTCGAGGACACTCGGCCCTTCCGTCGGCTCACTCACGCGATTGGGGTCCCTCCGGTCGACAGTGGGGGCGGCGGAGAGTTCGCGTCGCGTCCGCTCTCTGCCTTGTCCTGCGATGGTATCGGCCCGCGTGGGGTCACCTCACCACAGGCCCCCGAAGTAGGCAGGACCTAGGGAGCGAGGAACGCCCCGAAAGGCAGGTTTCGGACGACCCAGTAGACCATGATGAGGGCGATGAAGGCCCACAGCCACGCCGGATGGGCGAGCGTGGTGCGTCTCGGCCGGCCCTGCCAGGCGCGCACGACCCATCTCCCCCACCAGAACAGCAGGAACGGGATCGTGGCCACCGCGAGAGGGTTCATCCCGAGTGCGGTGACGGGGTCGAGGTGGGCCAGCGCGTGAATGGTGCGCAGCGTGCCGCAGCCCGGGCAGTAGAGACCGGTGATCCAGAGGAACGGGCAGGTCGGGTAGTGGCCGGGCTGGTTGGGGTCCACCACGCCGACGAACGCGAACAGGGCGCCCGTCGCGCCCGCAACACCGAGCGGCGCGAGCAGCCCTTTGAGGCGGGCCGTGCCACGCCGCTCGGTGGTTGCGATGCTCATGCTCCCAGTATCCGCCTTCCGGCTCAGTAGGTCGTGTTGGGAACGCTGGACGCCAGGATGACGAACATCACGACGTAGAAGATGATCACCAGGACCCACCAGATGATGCCCGCGATCAGGCTCCGCTTCCACCAGGTCTTCGCCTCTTCGGACGCCTGCACGGCGCCCTGGTAGTCGCCGATCTGCCACTTCGAGTTGACCTGCGACGACTTCACGATCGCCACGATGCCCAGCGGGAGGCAGCAGAACAGGGTGGTGATGATGGCCCAGACCAGGTGGTTCTCCGGCGGGGTCCCCCCGGCGGGAGGCTGCCCGTAGCCGCCGCCGTAACCACCGCCGCTGGGGGGCTGCTGGCCGTAACCACCGCCATAGCCGCCACCGCTCGGGGGCTGCTCGCCGTAGCCGCCCTGGCCGTAGCCGCCACCGCTCGGGGGCTGCTGACCATAACCGCCGCCACCGCTCGGCGGCTGCTGACCGTAACCGCCACCGCCGCTCGGCGGCTGCTGACCGTAACCGCCACCGCCGCTGGGGGGCTGCTGGCCGTAGCCGCCGCCGTAACCGCCACCACCGCTCGGGGGCTGCTGGCCGTAGCCGCCGCCCGGCGGCTGGCCGCCGTAACCGCCGTCGCCCTGGTTGCCGTAACTCATGCTAATGACCCCTTATGTCGTCATCTTCGTGGTGAGTCGCGCGGCAGCCTAGCGAGAATGCATCTCTTACGTGGAGAAACGTCCATCTTGCGGACAACTCGTAATCGGACCGCAAGCGGCTCGTCACGGTCCGGCTACGTACAGGCCCCGTTACGGACGGGTCAGTAGTCGTACGAGGACGACGTGGCGGCGGCGCTGAGTCCGATGAGGGACAGCAGCATCCCGCCGAAGATGATCCAGCCGATGACCCAGAGCACGACGGTGATGTACGAGGTGACCAGACCGCCGACGGCCATGCCGGAGCCCTCCTCGCCGGTCTTCTTGATCCGGTTGAGCGCGATGTGGCCGAGGATCACGCCCGGGACGCTGGTCAGGCCGCAGAAGATCAGGCCGACGATGCCCAGGACGAGCGAGGCCACCGCCATGCCGTTGGTCGACTTGGCCTGCTGGGGCGGCGGGCCGTACTGGCCGTAGCCCTGCTGGCCGTAGCCGCCGTAGCTCGGGGGCTGCTGGCCGTAACCGCCGCCGCTGGGCGGCTGCTGGCCGTAGCCGAGCTCCTGCGGATAGCTGGGGGGCTGCTCCCCGTAGCCGCCCTGGCCGTAGCCGCCGCTGCTCGGCGGCTGCTGGCCGTAACCGCCGCCGCCGGGCGGCTGCTGGCCGTAGCTGGGAGGCTGCTGGCCATACCCGCCGCCCCCGCTCGGCGGCTGCTGGCCATAGCCGCCGCCCCCGGCGGGAGGCTGCTGGCCGTATCCGCCGCCGGGTGGCTGCGCGCCGTAGCCGCCGCTACCGCCCTGATCCCCGTAGCTCATGCGTTTGGCTCCTCAAGTGTTCGTGGCGAGTTGCAACGGCAGCTTATTGAGGAAACGTTTGCCAAGCAGACACAGGTTCAAAACAGTAAAGAAATCGTCATAGCGCGTGAGGCCCGGCACGCCAGGCCATCCGGGCTCGCAGGGGCCGCGGGGCCCTCAGCTGAGCTCGGCCCTGGGGCGGGGTCAGCGGGAGTCTGTGGGGTCGTCGCCGCGGTCGAGCGCGTCCCAGAGCGCCCTGTCGTCCTGGGCGCGGGCTCGGGCCTTGTCCGCGGTCCTGTCGTAGCGTGCCGACATCCCCGCCCACGTGCCGCCGCGTACGACGGCCAGTATCCCGCCGGCGATCATCAGGGCCGCGCCGACGGCGGCGACGGTCGGCCAGAGCGGCGTGACCTCCCAGGGGAGGCCGGCGACGCCATGCAGCACGTTGCGTTCGCGCAGCCAGCCGTCCACGGTGTCGCCGCTCAGCGCCGTCCATGTCCCGGCCGCCGCGCCCACCCCGCACAGGGCGATCAGCGCGCCGACGACGCGCCGCCCCGCGCCCTTGGTCGCCAGCACGGCCACGATGCCGGCCAGCCCGGCCAGTGCCACGGGCGTCAGCACGGGGCTGAGGTCCCCGCCGGTGGGCGCGCTCGCGCCTGTCTGCCCCAGGAGCCGCACCCAGGCGCGGCTCGCGGCGAACAGCACGAGCACGCATCCCAGGGCGGTCGCCCCGACCCAGCCCCACAGCTCTCTGTGCCCCATCCGAACCTGCTAACCGAGCGCGATCTCGAGCTGGTCGGCGTCGAAGCACGTGCGGTCCCCGGTGTGGCACGCGGCGCCGACCTGGTCGACCTTGAGGAGGACGGCGTCGCCGTCGCAGTCGAGCGCCACGGACTTGACGTGCTGGACGTTGCCGGAGGTGTCGCCCTTCACCCAGAACTCGGCGCGGCTGCGGGACCAGTAGGTGGCCCTGCCGGTGGTCAGCGTCCGATGCAGCGCCTCGTCGTTCATCCAGGCCAGCATGAGCACCTCGCCGGTGTCGTACTGCTGGACGATCGCGGCGACGAGGCCGTCGGGGTTGCGCTTCAACCGCGCGGCCACCTTGGGATCGAGGGACATGCCTCCATTCAACCAGCCCACCCCTGCGCCCCGACCACCACCGCATCCCGTCCCGCCCACCAGGCCCTGCCGACCCGCCGGCACCGCCTGCGCGCCGCGCACGTTGTGCCGGACACCGCCGCACCACGTCCCGCCGACCCGGCGCACTCGCTCTCTCCCGCATGGGCGTGCCGCCGCGCACTCGCCCTCCCCTACGTGCTCGCCACCCCGAACTCGCCCTCCCCTATGCGCGTGCCGCCGCGCGGTCGAATGCCGCATGCGAAGCGACCGTGCCGCGCCGTCAGCGCCCGGGCGACGCTGCCACGGACCGCCGGCGGCGCGGGTCGCCCATCGCGCGCATGGCGCCGAGCACCGCCGCGCCCGGCTCGGTGCCCGGAGCCGCGCGAGCGCTGGAGCGACCCCCGCGACGTGCGCGACCGCGGGGCCGTGTCAGGCCAGGGCCTGGGAGAGGGTGTCGTAGATCGGGAACAGCGCCGCCAGATTCGTACGGCGGAGCCGTCGCAGCACCTGGCCGTCCGGCGCCACCAGGGCCATCGTGCCGTTGCGCTCGCGCAGCGTGGCCAGCAGGCGCACCAGCACCCCGAGGCCCGTCGTGTCGATGAAGGTCAGCCCCGTCAGGTCGACCACCAGCCGCGGCCTGGGCGCCGAGGCCGCCTCGTCGAGGCACTGCCTGACCTGCGACACGTTGTCCACGTCCACCTCGCCCGTCAGGCTGACCACCACGAGGTCGCCGTGTTGACGTCGCGTCATCCGCAGGAAATCCACGCCCGTGCTCCTCATGACTTCTCCCCGTGGGCGGCCCAGCCGAAAAGGTACACCTGTCCGCGCCCCGTCACGGTAGGTTTTGCAGACAATGCGCTACGTGACGACTCCGCGAGGAGCGGCTGCGGGGCGCGACGTGTGCAGGGAGGACAGCATCGTGGTGCAGGGCTCCGTCCTCGATCCCGACCTGGGGGATCACGTGTGCCTGCCGTTCGAGGACCGGCGGGAGCGGATGGCGGCCGCGAGGGCGTTCACGGTGAACGGTTTGCGCCGCCGTACCAAAGTGATGATCATCACCCATGCCGAGAGCCCCGAGCGGACGCGCGGGTGGCTGGGGCCGCTCGTGCCGGGGTTCGCCGACGCCGAGTCGGCCGGGCAGGTCGAGATCCTGGCCTGCGCCGACACCCACTTCACCGACGGCCGCCTCGACCCGGACCGGGTGCTCAGGAAGCTGACCGACGCCAAGGAGCGGGCGCGCAAGCACGGCCAGCACGGCGTGTACGCCCTGGTCGACGCGTCCTGGGGGGCCTGCGACGCGGGCGGGCAGGCGGCGTTCGAAGCGGCGGCCAACGAGCTGTTCGGCGAGCGGTGGCTGGCGGCCGTCTGCCAGTACGACCGCAACCTGTTCGCCCGTGAGTCCATCGAGCGGGCCATGTCCGTGCACCCGGTCGCGCCCGAGCAGGCGCTGCTGCGCTTCGCCAACGAGCCGTGCGGGCTGCGGGTCTGGGGTGAGGTCGACCTGACCAACAGGCAGGCGTTCGCGTCGCTGCTGGGGCGGCTGGAGAAGGAGCCCGCCGAGGTCGTGATCGACGCCTCCGATCTCGCCTTCATCGACGCCGGTTCGGCGCAGCTGCTGACCCTCACGGCCATGGCGCGGCCCCCGGGGTCCACCGTGGTCGTCTGCGGCGACTCCATGGCCAGGGTGCTCCGGCTGATCAGGGCGGATGAGTTCATCACCGTTCGCCGGGTGGGCGATGCGTAGACAGGTGCTGTGCGCGAGCTTCGCGCGCGGGCGCATCACGCTCCTTCGCAAGGCGGTCGCCGAGCACGCCGCCTACGAGGGGCTGAGCGGACGGCGCCTGGAGGACTTCGTGCTCGCGGTCAACGAGATCACCACCAACGCCGTGGTCCACGGCGGAGGGTACGGGCGGCTGCGGCTGTGGTCGCACGGCGGGCGGTTGTGGTGCGAGGTGACCGACGAGGGGCCGGGGCTGCCCGCGGGGTGGATGGGTGACACGCGGCCGCCCGCGGGGTTCGAGTTCCGCGGGCGGGGGTTGTGGTTGACGCGCATGCTCTGCGAGCACATCACGATCGTGTCCGGGCCCGGGGGCACGACCGTGACGTTCGCCGCCGTGGATCCCTGATCAGGAGTGGGCGGCCGAGATCCAGGAGGCGTGCAGGTCGGCGTACACTCCCGGCTCGTTGACCAGTTCGGCGTGCGGCCCGCGCTGCACCAGGCGGCCCGCGTCGAAGACCAGGACCTCGTCGGCGTTCTCGGCGGTCGACAGGCGGTGCGCGATCGAGATGGCCGTACGGCCCCGCGTGACGCCCTCCAGCGCCCGCGCGAGCCGTACCTCCGTCGCCGGGTCCACCGCCGAGGTGGCCTCGTCCAGCAGGAGCAGGTCGGGGTCGGCGAGGTAGGCGCGCGCCAGCGCGACGAGCTGCCGCTCACCGGCCGACAGCGACTCGCCGCGCTGGCCCACGGGCGTGTCCAGGCCCGCGGGCAGGCCCTCCAGCCAGTCGGCCAGGCCCAGCTCGGTCATGGCGAGCTCGATCTCCTCGGTGGTGGCCGACGGCTTGCCGTAGCGGATGTTCTCCTCCAGCGTCCCGTCGAACAGGAAGCCGTCCTGCGGCACCATGACGATCCGCTCGCGCAGGGAGGAGAAGCGGACGTCGCGCAGGTCGCTGCCGTCCACCGTGACCCGTCCGGAGGCCGGGTCCATGAGCCGGGTCAGGAGCTTGGCGAACGTCGTCTTGCCCGACCCCGTCTCCCCCACCACGGCCACCCGGGAGCGCGGCGGGATCTCCAGCGTGACCTCGCGCAGCACGGGGGCGCCGCCGGGATAGGAGAAGTGCACGCCCTCGAAGGCGACCGAGATGGGGCCGCGGGGCAGCTCCACGCCCTTGTCGCCGGGGTCGGCCACGTCGGGCGGGGTGTCGAGGACGCCGAGGATGCGGCGCCAGCCGGCGACCGCGTTCTGCGCCTCGTTCAGCACCTCGGTGGCGGTCTGCAGCGGCGAGACGAAGAGGGTGACCAGGAACAGGAACGCCACCAGCTGCCCCTGGGTGATGTCCCCCGACAGGCCGAGCCGCACGCCGAGCAGCACGATCCCGGCGATGGCGATCGCGGCCACGATCTCGGTCAGCGGGAAGACGAACCCGACGATGGTCTGCGCCCTGACCTGGGCGCTCCTGTTGGCGTTCACGGCGCTGTCGATGCGCTCGGCGGTACGGCGTTCGGAGGCGTACGCCCTGATGACGGCGGCCCCGACGACGGACTCGCTGACGGCCGCCAGCATGTCGCCGGTGCGCTCGCGCACGACCGTGTACGCCCGTGACAGCAGCCTCTGGAAGCGCGGCAGGGCGATCATGAGCGGCACGAAGCAGGCCCAGACGAGCAGCGTGAGCTGCCAGGAGTAGACGAACATCAGGACGGTGGCCACGAAGAGCTGGCCGAACGCCACGATGATCATCAGCCCGCCCCACTGCATGAAGTTGCTGATCTGGTCGATGTCGTTGGTGACGCGCGAGACCAGGGAGCCGCGCCGCTCGGTGTTCTGGGTGAGCACCGACAGGTCGTGCACGTGGCGGAAGCCGCGCACGCGCAAGGTCGCGAGTGACGACTCCGTCGCCTTGTAGAGGCGGACGTTCATGATGTACGCGGCGAGCGCCGTGAGCAGCACGGCCACCGCGCACACCAGGACGGCCCCGGTGATGTAGGGAATGTCCGGAGTGCCGTCCTTGAGGCCCGTGTCGATCGTCTGTTGCACCGCGATCGGCACGATGATCTTGCCGGTGGTCGCGACGACGGCCAGCGCCAGCGTCCCCGCCAGCCCCTTGCGGAACTCGGGGGTGTAAGAGAGTCCCTGGCGGATGGTGGCCAGCGCGGAACGTTCGGAATTGCCCTGAATGCTCTGCGCCGTCATGCGCTGACCTCTTCCCCTTCGGCTGTCACGTCTACGGCGGCCCGCTCGGCCTCCTCGCGCTCGTACGCGGTCACCAGGTTGCGGTAGCCGGCGCAGCGCTCGAGCAGCTCCTCGTGTGTCCCGCGGTCCACGACGCGGCCGTGGTCCAGGTAGACGACCTCGTCGGCCAGGGCGATCGTGGCCATCCGGTAGGCGACGACCACGACGGTCGACGCCTCGGCGGCGTCCCGCAGCCCGTACAGGATCTTGGCCTCGACCTGCGGGTCCACGCTGGAGGTGGCGTCGTCGAGGATGAGCAGGCGCGGCCGGCGCACGACGGCGCGGGCCAGCGCGAGCCGCTGGCGCTGGCCGCCGGAGAGCGACGCGCCGCGCTCGCCGACCCTGGTGCCGAGCCCGTCGGCGAGACTGGCGACGAACCCGTCGGCCTGGGCCAGCCGCAGGGCGGCCCACACGTCCTCGTCGCCGGTCTCCAGCCCGAGCGCGATGTTGCCGCGCACGCTGTCGTCGAACAGGAACGTCTGCTGCGGCACCAGCGCCACCGACTCGGCGATGCCGCCGTAGGCCAGCTCGCGCAGGTCCACGCCGTCGAGCAGCACGCGCCCCGCGTCGGGGTCCACGAGCCTGACCAGCAGCTGAACGAGCGTGGACTTGCCCGACCCGGTGGGCCCGACCAGGGCGACAGTACGGCCGGCGGGCACGTCGAAGCTCACGTCGTGCAGCACCTCGGCCTCGCCGTAGGCGTACGAGACGCCGGAGACCTCCAGCGCCGCCGGGGCGGACGAGGTCGTGGCCGCCTGCCCGTACTCCATGGAGCCGGTCGCATCCAGCACGGCCTGCACCCGCTGCCAGCCGACCACGCTGCGCGGCAGCTCGGCCAGCACCCAGCCGAGCGCCCTGATCGGGAAGGCCAGCAGCGTGAACAGGTACGCCACCTGCACCAGGTCGCCGGAGTCGATCGAGCCGCCCGACAGCCGCATCGCGCCGACGGCGAGCACCGCGAGCACGCCGATCGTGGGCAGCGCCTCCAGCATCGGGTCGAACAGCCCGCGCACGCGCCCGACCGCGATGTTGGCGTCGCGCAGCTCGTGGGCGCGCCGCCGGAACCGGTCGGTCTCCAGCTCCTCCCTGCCGAGCGTCTTGACGACGAGCGCGCCGTCGAAGCTCTCGTGCGCGATCTCGCTGACCTCGGCGCGCAGCTGCTGGGCGCGGGTGGCGAGCGGGCTGAGCTTGCGCTGATAAATGAGGTTAAGTACGGCGATAGCCGGAAAAATCAGGAAACCCACCAGCGCGAGCGTGAGGTCGGTGAACACCATCGCGATCGCCGCGGTGAACAGCATGACGATCACGCCCACGGCCATCGGCAGCGGCGCGAGCGGCGCCCAGGCGGCCTCGGCGTCGGCGCTGGCGTTCGACAGCAGCTGGCCGGTCGGGTGCTGATGGTGCCAGGACAGCGGCAGCCGCAGGTACTGCTTGGTCACGTCCCTGCGCGACCTGGCCTGCATGCGGTACTGGATGACCCCGGCGAGGATGCGCCGCCCGGCCACGCCGAACGACTTGAGCAACGCCGCGCCCATGATGAGGAGCGTTCCCGTCCACAGCGTGCCCGAGGCGACGTCGCCCTGGGCGAACGTGGGCAGCACCACGTGCTGCGTCGCCCAGCCGAGCGCCCACGCGGAGCCCACGGTCATGCCCCCGTAGACCGCGCTGGCCAGCACCGCCAGCGCGAACACCGCCTTCTCCGTGCGAATGGCCACCCCAAGGACACGGAGTCCTTGACGCATCACGGCCGAGGTGACCTTCGTCGCCACGCGGAAATGATCCCTTCAATCTTCCATACCTGACATATCTGCCTAAGTCACTATCACTTCAGATCTGTACGTTATTCCCGCGGGTAGGGTTGCCCATGTGACTCACGCTCGCGACGAACGCACCGCTCTGTGCGACCTGTTCGACCGCCTCGGCCCCGACGCGCCGACGCTCTGCACGGGCTGGAGCACGTACGATCTGGCCGCCCACCTGGTGCTGCGCGAACGCCGGCCCGACGCGATGGGCGGCATCGCGATCAAGCCCCTGGCCGGCTACACCGCCTCCGTGCAGGACGGGCTCAAGGCCAAGCATCCCTATCCCGAGCTGGTCGGCATGGTGCGCAAGCCGGGCGGCGTCTACGGGCTGCTGTCCTCCCTCGACGAGGCCGTCAACACCCTGGAGTTCTTCGTCCACCACGAGGACGTCCGGCGCGCCCAGCCGGAGTGGGAGCCGCGCGAGCTGTCCGACGACCTCGAGCGGCTCATCTGGAAGCGGGTCGCCTCGGGTGCGCGGCTGATGCTGCGCAAGGCGCCGGTGGGCGTGGTGCTGCACCGGCTCGGCGGCGGCGTGGCGCTCGGCGGTCCCCGCGGCGGCGCCAAGGTGGAGGTGACGGGGCGGGCCGGCGAGCTGCTGATGTTCTGCTTCGGACGGCAGCGGCACACCAGGGTGGAGCTGACCGGCGACCCCGAAGCCGCCGACCGGCTCCTCGACGCCTCTCTAGGCGTATAGGCGCTTTAGCTATATAGGCGCTTTCAGGTATATAGGCGCTCCCCGACGGAGGCCTGGGCCAGCCGGCGCAACGAGGCGATCAGCGTGTCGCCCAGCGAGGTCCCGATGATCACGATCTCCACCGCGTGCTCGCGGTCGCTCACGTCGCCGACGAGGCCGACGTCGATCTCGGCGATCCGCTCGGCGGCCTCGGCGTAGGAGCCGAGCACGTCGAGCATGTCCTGGCGGCCGACCTCGTCGAGGGCCGCCAGCACGCCGACGGCCGTGCGGTAGGCGGGGTCGCCGGTCCTGATCCGCCAGCCCCGCTCGGTGAGCAGGTCGTGCAGGCGGCGCTCCGCCCGGTCCTTGTACGGCCCGGGCCGCGGGTCCTTGGCCTGGGTCACGGTCTTCTGCGCCGCGCCGAGCAGGTCGAACGCCTCGAGGTCCGGATTGTCGATCCTCGCGATCAAGTCGCGGAGCACCGCGATGGACAGCCCGCCGTACTCGACGAGGGCGCGCACGAGCTTGAGTCTGCGCACGTGTTCCTCGGTGTAGTCGGCCTGGTTGCGGCCGGTCGGCTGGCCGGGAGCCACGAGGCCCTCCCGCATGTAGTACTTGATCGTCGGGATCGGGATCCCGGTCGACTCGCTCAGCTCTGCCATGCGCACGCTTTCACGTCCCCTCTTGCCGTATGTGGATAGCTTAGCTATAGATAGTGATAAGTAGTGCTATCCACTATCCACATCGGAGGCTTCCATGCTGCGATGGCACCGCCCGCTCCTGCTGTTCGCCGCCGCCATGGCCGCGCTGAGCTCGATCTTCCTGGTCCTCGTCTTCGTGGACGGCCGCACGCTCGACGGCCTCCCGCTCTGGATCAAGCCCCTGAAGTTCACGATCTCGTTCACGCTCTACGCGTTCACGTGGGCCTGGCTGCTCTCACTCCGTCACCGGGCCGGACGGGTGAGCTGGTGGGCGGGCACCGCCCTGGTCGTGGCCGGGCTGGGCGAGGTGGCGCTCATCGCCTTCCAGGCAGCCCGCGGCCGGCACAGTCACTTCAACGAGGCGACCCCGCTCGACAGGTCGATCTGGATCGCCATGGGCGTCACGATCGGCCTGCTCATGCTCGCCAACCTGGCCGCCGCGGTCTTCGTGATCATCGAACGCCAGGCCGACCGCGTGAGCACCTGGACGGTACGGCTGGGCCTGGTCGTCTCCACGTTCGGCATCGCCTCCGGCGGCCTGATGGTGACCAGCGTGCCAGGGCAGACGTGGGCCGAGGACTTCGCCGGCGCCCACAGCGTGGGCGTGCCCGACGGCGGCCCGGGACTGCCCGTGGTCGGCTGGAGCACCATCGGCGGCGACCTGCGCGTTCCGCACTTCGTGGGCATGCACGCCCTGCAACTGCTCCCCCTGTTCGCGCTGCTGCTCGCGGCCCTGTCCGCGCGCTTCGCCGTCCTGCGCCGCGAAGAGGTGCGGCTGCGCCTGGTGCTCATCGCCGGCCTCGCCTACGGCGGCCTGTTCCTCCTCATCCTGTGGCAGGCCCTGCGCGGCCAGCCGCTGATCCGCCCCGACGCCGCGACCCTGGCCGTGCTGGGCGTCCTGGTCGTCACCGCACTCAGCGCGGCCGCGGTCGCGCTCCGCCCCATGCAAGAGCCCAAGAGAGAGACCGCCGCATGACCTCGTTCCTGTTCGACCTGAGCTTCTACGTGGCCGCGCCCTTCTGGGCGCTGATGATCCTGGCCCCCACCTGGCGGCTCACCCGCCTGGTCGCCGGCTCGCCGCTGATCGTGCTGCCCGCGGTGGCCGTCGAACTCGTCCTGCTCGTGCCTCTGTTCGGCGCGTTCTGGCCGGTGGTGACGCGGCCCTCATTGGAGGGGCTGCAGGAGCTGGTGACCAGGCCGGAGGCCCTGACCGCGCTGTGGGCGCAGATCATCGCCTGGGACCTCTTCCTCGGGCGGTGGATGTACCTCGACAGCCGCGAGAGGACCATCCATCCGCTGGTCATGGCCCCGATGCTGATCCTCACGATCTTGCTGTCGCCGATCGCGCTGCCGATCTATCTGGTGATCCGTCTCGCCTATCGCAGAAATACCGGCGCGGTAGGGGCTCACGCCTGAGTTCTAACCCGTACCATGGCAGTGGCAAGAAGCCCCCCGGTTATGATCATGAACATCTTCACAGAAGATGCCGGTGATCGCCCAGATCCGGGTATATACGGCTGGGAATGGACTGCAGGAGGCCCCCATGCAGGTCAAGAAGGTGCTCACCTACGTGGCTGTCGCGTTCGTGGTGTTCTACCTTTTCACCAAGCCGGCCCAGGCTGCGGCGGCGGTCAACGGAGTGTTTGATGGAATTCTCCAAGGCGCCAACCAACTGGCTGTCTTCTTTACCAATGTTCTGACCTGACGCGAGCTTCTGTCTGCGTCTGGTGCTTCCCCGCGCTGCCAGATCGTGTTACGCAGGCAGGATGAGAGATCGCCCGAGCGGCACCAAGATCAATCAGCTCGATGCCAACGCGCGGCGGATCCTCGAGCGAGCTGAGCTCGAGGGCATCGAGCTGATCCGCTTTCTCTACGCAGACCACGCTGGCGTGATCCGGGGGAAGGCGGCATCCCGGTCACGGCTGGCCGAACGGCTCAGCACGGGCATCGGGCACACGGTGGCCATGATGGCGATGAACATGCTCGACCAGCTCCAGGAGGTCGAGCACATGGGTCCGGTGGGCGAGGTGCGCATTCTTCCCGACCCCGCAACGTACGTCCCATTGCCTCACGCCCCCGGTGCGGCCGCGATGCTCTCGGACCTGTGCCTGCCCGACGGCACGCCCTGGGGGGCCTGCCCGCGCACCTTCCTCAAGGACGCCGTCGCCGAGCTGGCCACCGAGGGTTACTCCCTGGTGGCCGCGTTCGAGCCGGAGTTCACCCTCGGCCGCCGCCTGCCGGACCCGGCCGGCGGCCCCGACCGGCTGGTGCCGCTCGACGACTCACTCTGCTATGCGAACGTCGGATTCGACACCGCCCACGACTACACGATCAAGCTCATCCACGCCCTGGAGCAGCAGGGGCTACGGGTCGAGCACTACCATCCCGAGCTGGGGCCGGGACAGCAGGAGCTGTCCATCCGCCACGCGCCCGCGCTGCGCGCCGCCGACAACCATGTCCTCTACCGCGAGACCGTGCGCGGCGTCGCCCTGCGCATGCAGATGTGGGCGACGCTCGCCCCCAAGCCGCTGGCCGACCAGGCGGGCAACGGGACCCATCTGCATCTGTCGCTGTGGCACGACACGCGGAACCTCTTCGCCGAGGAGAGCGAGGTGCGCGACGGGTTCATCGGCGGCCTGATCGCCCACCTGCCCGCCCTGACGGCGCTGACGTGCGGGAGCGTCAACAGCTTCCGGCGGCTGGCCCCCCGCATGTGGTCGAGCGCGTACGCCGTCTACGGGCCCGACAACCGGGAGGCCGCGGTCCGCGTGTGCTCCCCGCTCGGCGAGACCGGCGAGCCGAACCTGGAGCTCAAACCGTCGGATTCCTCCGCCAACCCGTACCTGGCGCTCGGGGCCGTCATCCACGCGGGCCTGGACGGCATCCGCCGCAAGCTGGACCCAGGCCCCGCCGTCGACGTGGACCCGGACACGCGGCCCGGCCAGTACACGCGCCTGCCCTCGTCGCTGGACGAGGCGCTGGACGCGCTGGAGGCGGACGAGGTGCTCATGGAGGCGCTGGGGCCGCTGCGACGCACCGCGTACCTGGCGGTCAAGCGCTCTGAGGTGGCGGCGTTCGCGGCCAAGGACGTCGCGTACGAGCTGTTCCACCACATGCGGGTGTTCTGAGGGCACGACTCACCGGCTGCCCGATGGGTGTACGCCCCGTACGGGGGCGCACACCCATCGGCGGTGTGGTCAGCGGACCGGGTGGCCCGCCAGCCGGAGCGACTCCTTGACCTCGGAGATCTTGAGCGTGCCGAAGTGGAACACCGAGGCCGCCAGCACCGCGTCGGCACCCGCCGCCACCGCCGGAGGGAAGTCCTCCAGGCGGCCGGCGCCGCCGCTGGCGATCACCGGGACCCGCACCGCGGCACGCACCGCGCGCAGCATCTCCAGGTCGTAGCCGTCGAGCGTGCCGTCACCGTCCATCGAGTTGAGCAGGATCTCGCCCACGCCCAGCTCCTCGCCGCGCGCCGCCCACTCCACCGCGTCGATGCCGGTGCCGCGCCGCCCGCCGTGCGTGGTCACCTCGAACCCACTGGCGGTGCCCGGAGCGCGCCGGGCGTCCACGGACAGCACGATGCACTGGGCGCCGAACCGCCGGGACGCCTCGGTGAGCAGCTCGGGCCGGGCGATGGCGGCCGTGTTGAGCGACACCTTGTCGGCCCCGGCCCGCAGCAGCCGATCGACGTCCTCGACCGCGCGGACGCCGCCGCCGACGGTCAGCGGGATGAACACCTGCTCGGCCGTCCGGCGCACGACGTCGAGCATGGTCTCCCGCTCGCCGGACGACGCGGTGATGTCGAGGAAGGTGAGCTCGTCGGCGCCCTCCTCGTCGTAGCGCCTGGCGAGCTCGACGGGGTCGCCGGCGTCGCGCAGGTTCTCGAAGTTGACGCCCTTGACCACGCGCCCGGCGTCCACGTCGAGACAGGGGATGACTCTTACGGCTACGGTCATGCTCGAACAGCCTCGATTTCGATCTCGACCAGCATCCGAGGGTCGACCAGCCCGGCCACCCTCACTCCAGTGCAGGCGGGGCGCACCTTCCCGAAGACCTCGCCGATGGCCTGGCCCACGAGGTCGAAGTGGCGCTGCTCCACCACATAGTAACGGACCATGACCACGTCCTCGCAGGTCAGGCCGCCGGTCGTGACGGCCTCCAGCGCGATGTCGATCGCGGTCAGGCTCTGCTTGTAGGCGTCGCCCAGATGGCGCACCTCTCCGCCGACCGTGGCCGTACAGCCGGACACGATCACCCGATCACCCGCGACGACAGCGCGGGCGTAGCCGTACCTCTCCTCCCAGATGCCGCCGGAGAACACCCGCGACCCGGTGCTTTCCATGCCGAAGATGCCAACGCTCATCTCGCCCCCTCCCGGCAAGCGCTACACGCGTACTGCGGCAAGCGCGTTTTCCAGTGTGAACGCGTGAGCGTAAAGAGCCTTGCCCACGATGGCCCCCTCGAGCCCGTCGGGGACGAGCGTGGCGAGGGCGAGCAGGTCGTCGAGGGAGGAGACGCCGCCGCTGGCCACGACCGGCCTGTCGGTGCGGGCCAGGATCCGGCGGTAGAGGTCGAGGTTGGGGCCCTGGAGCATGCCGTCCTTGGTCACGTCGGTGACGACGTAGCGGGGGCAGCCGTCGGACTCGAGCCGGTCGAGCACCTCCCACAGGTCACCGGCGTCCTCGGTCCAGCCCCGGGCCGCCAGCGTGGTGCCGCGCACGTCCAGCCCGACCGCGATCCTGTCGCCGTGCTCGGCGATGATCCTCCGGCACCAGTCGGGGTTCTCCAGCGCGGCGGTGCCGATGTTGACCCGGCGGCAGCCGGTGGCCAGCGCGGCGGCCAGGGATTCGTCGTCGCGGATGCCGCCGGACAGCTCCACGTTCACGTCGAGCCGGCCGATGACGTCGGCGAGCAGCTCCCGGTTGCTCCCCCTGCCGAACGCGGCGTCGAGGTCGACCAGATGGATCCACTCGGCGCCGGCCTCCTGCCAGGCCAGCGCGGCGGCGAGCGGCTCGCCGTAGCCGGTCTCGGTGCCGGCCTCGCCCTGCACCAGGCGTACGGCCTGGCCGTCCACGACGTCCACGGCGGGCAACAACACGAGCGACATTCAGGTCCTCCGGTCGAAAGCGAGAGTCAGGACAACGGGCGCGAGCAGCAGCGAGAAGACGAACACACCGAAACTGAGGAAGATCGACCCCCACAGCAGCCACACGATCGCCTGCACGAACAGGAAGCCCAGTCCGAGCGCGACGTTCTGGGCGCGGTGGCGGCGGGCGATCAGGCCGCCCTGGCGGTAGAACCGCACCGGGCGCGGGATCAGCCTGGCCAGGAGCGCGCGGCGGCGCGCCTTGCGCGCCTGCCGCGCCTCATTGACCCGGATCGCGCGCGCCCGCTCCGCCTCTCGCTCGGCCCGCCGGCGCGCACGCTCCTTGCTCATGAGATCTCGCGGCTCATAGCGAGCCGAGCCAGTTCTTCAGCAGTGTGGCTCCGGCGTCGCCGGACTTCTCGGGGTGGAACTGGGTGGCCATGAGCGGGCCGTTCTCCACGGCGGCCACGAACGGCACGCCGTGCTCGGCCCAGGTGACGATCGGCTCGCCGAACCCCTCGCCGGCACGGAGCTCCCACTCGCGCACACCGTACGAGTGGACGAAGTAGAAGCGGGTCGCCGCGTCGAGCCCCGCGAACAGGACGCTGCCGGCGGGCGCCTTGACCGTGTTCCACCCCATGTGGGGCAGCACGGGCGCCTCGAGCCGTTCGACGGTGCCCGGCCACTCGCCGCAGCCCTCGGTCTCGACGCCGTGCTCGACGCCCCTGGCGAACAGGATCTGCATGCCCACGCAGATGCCCAGCACCGGACGCCCGCCGGACAGGCGGCGGCCGATGATCTGCTCGCCGCGGACGCCCTTGAGCCCGGTCATGCACGCCTCGAACGCGCCGACGCCCGGCACCACCAGGCCGTCGGCGTCGAGGGCGGCGTCGAAGTCGGGCGTCACGGTCACCTCGGCGCCCACCCTGGCCAGCGCCCGCTCGGCCGAGCGCAGATTGCCCGACCCGTAGTCAAGGATGACGATGTTGGGCTTCACCACCACAGCACCCCCGCCGTGATCGCCATCGCGGCGCCCAGCGCGCAGATCGCCGCACCGATCTTGAGGCCCTGCCTGAACAGGGAGAACACGCCGCCGATGAGGAACAGGCCGATGAAGACCATCACGCCGGCGAGCAGGTTGTCGGTCATAGGACGCCCTTGGTGCTGGGCACGCCCGTGGCGCGCGGGTCGAGCTCGGACGCCTCACGCAGCGCCCTGGCCAGCGCCTTGAACTGCGCCTCCACGATGTGGTGGGCGTTGCGCCCGTACGGGACGTGGACGTGCAGGCAGATGGCGGCCTGCGCGACCAGCGACTCCAGGATGTGGCGCGTCATCGTCGTGTCATAGTCGGGGCCGATCATCGGCGCCATGCCCTCGGGCTCGGTGTGCACGAGGTACGGTCGCCCGGACAGGTCGACGGTCACCTGGGCGAGCGACTCGTCCAGCGGGCACGACGCGCTGCCGAACCGCCTGATGCCCGACTTGTCGCCCAGCGCCTCGCGGAACGCCGCGCCCAGCGCGAGCGCGGTGTCCTCGATCGTGTGGTGGGAGTCGATGTGCAGGTCGCCCTCGGTCTTGACCGTCAGGTCGAACAGCCCGTGCTTGCCGAGCTGGGCCAGCATGTGGTCGAAGAACCCGACCCCGGTCGCGACCTCGACCCGGCCGGTGCCGTCGAGACCGACCTCCACCAGGACCGAGGTCTCCTTCGTAACGCGCTCGACGCGGCCTACGCGACTCACAACACTCCTTCCATGGCGGCGCGGAAGGCCGCCATCTCCTCACCGGTGCCGATCGACACACGCAGCCATTGTGGCGGGCCCACCTCGCGGATGAGGACCCCGCGCTCCAGCAGCCCCTCCCACACCTTGCGCCGGTCGGGGAAGCGCCCGAAAAGCACGAAATTGGCGTCGGAGTCGGCCACGGCCAGGCCCTTGGAGCGCAGCCACGCGACCGTGTCGTCGCGCTCGCGCCGCAGCGCGTCGACCGTGCCCAGCAGCTCGGCGCGGTGCCGCAGCGCCACGCGGGCGGCCGCCTGGGTGAGCGTGGACAGGTGGTACGGCAGCCGCACCAGCAGCAGCGCCTCCACCACGGCCGGGTGGGCGGCCAGGTAGCCGAGCCGGGTGCCCGCCATGGCGAACGCCTTGGACATCGTCCTGGTGACGATCAGCCTCGGGTGGGCGGGCAGCAGGGTGAGCGCCGACGGCGTGCCCTCGCGGGCGAACTCGGCGTAGGCCTCGTCGACCACGACCATGCCCGGGGCCGCGGCCACCACCGCCTCGATGGTCTCGAGCGGCTGGGCGGTGCCCGTCGGGTTGTTGGGCGAGGCCAGGAACACGATGTCGGGCCGGTGCTCCTCGATCGCCGCCGTCGCCTTGGCGGGGTCGATCGAGAAGTCGTCCTCGCGGCTGGCCGAGATCCACTCGGTGCTGGTGCCGCTGGTGATGATCGGGTGCATCGAGTATGACGGCTCGAACCCGATGGCCGTGCGGCCGTGGCCGCCGAAGGCCTGGAGGATCTGCTGGAGCACCTCGTTGGAGCCGTTGGCGGCCCAGACCTGCTCGGTGGTCAGCCCGTGGCCCAGGTAGCCGGCCAGGTCGGCGCGGAGCGCGGTGGCATCCCTGTCGGGATAGCGGTTGAGGTCCGCGGCGCTCGCCCTGACCGCCTCGGCCAGGTCGGCGACCAGCTCGGGCGAGGGCGGGTAGGGGTTTTCGTTGGTGTTGAGTCTGACGGGGACGTCGATCTGGGGCGCGCCGTACGGCGACTTACCCCGGAGATCGTCCCTGATGGGCAGGTCGTCGAGGTTCACGCGTTCTCCGTGGGAACTTTCCAGTCGAATCGGGCACGGACGGCGGCGCCGTGGGCGGGCAGGTCCTCGGCGTCGGCCAGCACCGACACGTGGGCCGCCGCGCCCGCGAGCGCCTCGCGGGTGTAGTCGACGACATGGATGCCGCGCAGGAACGACTGCACCGACAGGCCGCTGGAGTGGCAGGCGCAGCCGCCGGTGGGCAGCACGTGGTTGGAGCCGGCGAGGTAGTCGCCGAGCGAGACGGGCGCGTACGTGCCCACGAAGATCGCCCCGGCGTTCCGGATCTTCCCGGCGACCTCGGCGGCGTTGGCGGTGTGGATCTCCAGGTGCTCGGCCGCGTACGCGTCCACGACCTTGATGCCGTCGTCGATGGAGTCGACCAGCACGATGCCCGACTGCCTGCCGCTCAGCGCCTCGGTGATGCGCTCGGTGTGCTTGGTCGCCGACACCTGGCCCGGCAGCTCCTTCTCGACCGCGTCGGCCAGCTCGGCGCTGGTGGTGACCAGCACGGCGGCGGCGATCACGTCGTGCTCGGCCTGGCTGATCAGGTCGGCGGCCACGTGGACCGGGTCGGCCGTCTCGTCGGCCAGGATGGCGATCTCGGTCGGGCCGGCCTCGGAGTCGATGCCGATGCGGCCCTTGAGCAGCCGCTTGGCCGCCGCCACCCAGATGTTGCCTGGACCGGTCACCATCGTGGCGGCCGGGCACTCCTCCGTGCCGTAGGCGAACATGGCCACCGCCTGCGCCCCGCCCACCGAGTAGACCTCGTCCACGCCGAGCAGCGCGCACGCGGCCAGGATCGTGGGGTGCGGCAGCCCGCCGTACTCCTTCTGCGCCGGGCTGGTCACGGCCAGCGAGGCGACGCCGGCCTCCTGGGCCGGGACGACGTTCATCACCACGCTGGAGGGATAGACCGCGCGGCCGCCGGGGACGTACAGGCCCACGCGCTCGACCGGCACCCACCGCTCGGTCACGGTGCCGCCGGGCACGACCTGCGTGGTGACGTCGGCGCGCCGCTGGTCGCGGTGGACCAGCCTGGCCCGCCTGATCGACTCCTCCAGCGCCGCCCGCACCCTGGGGTCGAGCTCGCTCAGCGCTCGCTCGATCGCCTCGGCGGGGACGCGGGTGGTGGCGATCTCGACACCGTCGAACCTGGCGGTCAGCTCCCGTACGGCTGCCGCCCCGCGATGGCGTACGTCGTCGCAGATGGGCCGCACCTTCTCCAGGGCGGCCTCGACGTCGAGCTCGGCGCGGGGCAGCACGTCGCGCAGATCCTCCGGCAGAGAACCGCGCATGTCGATACGGGAAATCACCCGTACAGTCTACGGAGTCCGTCCCCTGAATCAGGTTCTGTCCACCATGCGGGACGCACGCAACCCGCGGCACCCACGGACGACGTGTGGCGGCCGTGGGCGACGCTCGCCGACGTCGCGCCCACGGCCGCCGCGACCCCGGACCGGGCGTGCCGGGGCGGCGCCGCGACCGTCACGGGGGGGACGGCCACGGCCGGGAAAGCTCAGGACCACACCACTGCCCCTCAGGAGCCTGTCGCTAACGCGCCATGCCAAAAAAGCGCCAAGCAGTTTTTGCCGGGCGGCCACGGAGCACGTGTCGCGACAGGGAGGAGGTCACAGCGGCCTTCGAGGCCATGTGAGTACTTTCACATTGCATGTCCATTATGTCCGAGCCCATACGCTTGCCGGGTGGGACAGTGGCGAAGCCCGGACGGGCTCCTGGTAGAGGCGATCATTCTGGACGATCGCCCACTTCTGCGTGTGTCCCACCAGGTCAACGGCAGGACGTACCTGCGCGGCTACTGCGCCACCGTCTCCGAGCTGGCCGTCCACGGCGTGGATCTGGCCGAGCTCGTCGAAGACCCCTCCCTTGACCATCTGTAGACCCTGACCCGCCACTGTCGATCAGCCGGGCCGGGTACGGCATGCACCATGGTCCGGCTGCCGCCCTACACGCCGATGCTGGCCCAGCTCGGCTCCCTGAACTCCGTCCAGGGCGCGGACTGGGCCGTGGAGATGAAATGGGACGGCGTCCGCGCCCTCGCCTACATCCAGGGCCGCGCCGTCCGCCTGATGTCGCGCAACAGCAAGGACATCACCGCCGCCTACCCCGAGCTCCAGCTCATGGCCGGCGCCACCGGCGGGCACCCGGCCGTGATCGACGGGGAGATCGTGGCGTTCGACGAGACCGGGCGGCCTAGCTTCGAGGCGCTGCAACCCCGGATGCACCAGCGCAATCCCGCGGCGATCGCGGAGCTGGCCAGGTCGGTGCCGGTGACGTACATGGCCTTCGACATCCTCCACCTCGACGACGACAGCATCGTCTCCCGCCCCTACTCCCGGCGCAGGGAGCTGCTCGAGACCACGTTCAGGCCCGGCTACCGGTGGGAGGTGCCGGTGTGGTTCGCCGACCACGCCGGGCTCGCGTTCGACTCCTCCAGGCAGCTGGGGCTCGAAGGCGTCGTGTGCAAGCGGATGGGCTCGCCGTACCGTCCGGGCAGGCGCAGCGCCGACTGGACGAAGATCAAGAACGTGCGCGCCGTCGAGGTCGTGATCGGCGGCTGGAAGCCCGGAGGCGGACGGCGGTCGGGGATGATCGGGTCGCTGCTGCTCGGCGCGTACGACCCCCAGGGCCGGCTGCGGTACGTGGGGCACGTCGGCACCGGGTTCACCGAGGCCGCGCTGCGCGAGCTGGGCGAGCGCCTCGCGGCGCTCGAGCGGCCGGAGCCGCCGTTCGACGAGGCGGTGCCGCGCGAGTACGCGAGGGACGCCCACTGGGTCGAGCCGCGCCTGGTCGGCGAGGTGCAGTACGCCGAGGTCACCGGCGACCGCCGGCTGCGCCACCCCTCCTGGCGCGGGCTGCGGCCCGACCGCGAGCCGCACGAGGCCACCACGGCGGAGATCCTGCCGGGCCGCGACGCGGCAGCCGGCTGACCGTCACGACACGCAGCACTCAATTACATTTCGCTTCCATACTGTGACTTAGAGTCATCGACAGGCTGTAGATCACCTTCAGAGGGGACGCTGTGTCGAAGACTCTGGTCACCACGCTGATCACGCTGGCCGGCGTCGCGTTCGCGATGCCGGCCGAGGCCGCCGAGCCACCGCCGCCCGCGGCGCCCATCAACGAAGGCTCCTGGGGCGCCGCGTCGTCACCGCTGATGCGCCCGAGCCAGGCCGTGCGTTACTGGACCGCCGGCAAGCAGGCCAAGGCCAGCGGCGCGGACCTGCCGCGGACCCTGCGCAGGCCCACCCAGGCCGCCGCGCGGCGCAGCGTGCCCAGCGCCAAGCGGCTCACCCCCGGCGGGGACGCCAACGGCTACGCCCGCGTGCACCGCCCGTACACCGACTCGGTGGCCAGCAGGATCACCGGCCGGCTGTTCTACGTCAACGCCAGCGGGGAGGACGACGCCTGCAGCGCCTCCGTGGTGCGCTCCGCGGCGAAGGTGCTCGTCGTGACCGCCGCCCACTGCGTGTACGGGGTGCCGATGGGCGCCTCGACCGGCCGGTGGCACTCGCACTTCGCGTTCGTGCCCGCCTACGACGGGCGGGCGAAGAGCCTGCGCCAGCGCGAGCCGTACGGGCGGTGGGGCGCCCGCCGGGCGTGGAAACCTGACGGCTACACCGGCCTGAGCGGCGGCGACTGGAACTCGATCTACGACATCGCCCTCATCGAGGTCGGCAAGCGGAACGACCGCACGCTCCAGGACGCGGTCGGCGCCTTCACCCCGATGCTCAACCAGGGCGTCCGGCACACCATCGCCACCACGGGCTATCCCGGCGTGTCCGGCAGGAGGCCGTACGACGGCAGGGACCAGCTCTGGTGCATGGGCAGGAGCGAACCGGCCGGCGGGATCATCGACGGCACCCTCTACGTCCCCTCCGGCACCGCCCCCGTGCCGGAGGACGGGCGGATGGAGACGTACAACTGCCACCTGTTCAGGGGCCACAGCGGCGGGCCGTGGCTGCTCAAAGGCACCCGCGACCTGGTCGGCGTGCTGTCGGCGGGCACCGAGGACGGCGAGGACGGCGGCTTCTCCGTGGCCAACGCCCTCAACGCCGAGAGCTACGGCGCCATCGTGCAGCACGCCGACCCGGACGGCGTGTACGACGCGCTGTCCATCAGCGCCGCGGGCCCCAAGAGCGCGGTCAGACCCGGCGGCACCGCCACCGTCACGGCCACCGTCGCCGTACGCGGGCTCATGTCCGCCGCGCGGGTGCCCGTCACGTTCACCCTCCCGGAGGGCACGAGCCTGTCCTCGGTGGAGGGAGCCTCCTGCAGGCAGACGCGCGGAAAGGCCACCTGCACGATCCCCGTCGTCCGCCCCGGCCATCCGGTCCGGGTCTCGGCTCAGGTCCAGGTCGCCCGCGACGCCGCGGCCTCACCGCGCATCACCGCCACCGTCGGCTCCACGCCCCTCGACCCGTCCCAGACCGACAACACCAGCACGTTCTCCCTCCCCACCGCGGCCGGCGTCTGATCGTCCGGCGGCGAACAGCGGCCGGTCAGGCGGACGGCTCCAGCGCCGGCTCCTTCAGCGTCCGCGCCAGCAGCCAGGCCAGGGCCGGGAAGGCGATCAGGCAGGCCAGGGCCGTCCTCAGGGTCGTCGCCTCCGCGAGCGCGCCCACCAGCGGGCTGGTCAGGCCGCCCACGCTCACCGCCAGCCCCAGGGTCACGCCGCCCGCCGTGCCCACCCGGGTGGGCAGGAAGTCCTGGCCCAGCGTGACGTGCAAGGAGAACGGGACATACAGCGCGATCGAGGAGGCGGCCACGAAGACGTATGCGATGGGACCGGGCGCGAGCACCACCCCCGCGACCGCCGGGACGGCCAGCGCGTAGGCCAGGCGCATCGTGCGCACCCTGTCCCAGCGGGCCGCCAGCCTGCCGCCCAGCACGGTGCCCACCGCCGCGCCCGCGAAGAGCACGAACAGCGCCACCGCGCCCGCCGCGCCGCCTCCCATGAACAGGGCCACGAAGGCGCTCAGCCCGACGTACACGACCGAGCGGAAGACGATCACCAACGTCAGCCTGACGAACGACGGCCAGTCGTCCCGGCCGGACACCGGCGCCGCACCCTGCGCCGCCTGCCCTCCCCCGGTCAGCGCCCGGACCGCCGGCAGCGTCGCCACCGCCCCCAGCACCGCCGGCGCCGCGAGGAACGGCGAGGCGCCCAGCCCCCAGCCCGCCAGCAACGGCGTCACCAGCACGGGAGCCGACGCGAAGCCCAGCGTCCCGCCCATCGAGAACCAGCTCATCCGCACATGGCTGCCCTCGCTCGCGATCCTGGCCAGCCGCGCCGACTCCGGGTGGTAGGCCGCCACCCCCAGCCCGGACAGCGCCACGGCCAGCCAGGTCAGCACGTACGAGTCCGTCACGCCGCCGAGCGCCACCCCGGCGCCCGCCACGACCATGCTCAACGGGATCAGCCACGGCATCCGCCACCGGTCGGTCAGCACGCCGAACAGCGGCTGCACGATCGACGACAGCAGCGTCGCGGCCAGCACGATGCCGGAGACCGCGACGTACCCGTAGCCGCGCCCGGCCACCAGGAACGGCACGAGCGCGGGAACCGCGCCCTGATAGAAGTCCACCGCCGCATGGCCGGCGGCGAGCATGGGGATCCTGTTCACGCTCCGATCATTTCCCGGTGGCGACTGTCGCGCTTCCGATAAAATGACAACCCATGACGGAAATCCGCCACCTGTCCGAGGCGCCCACAGGCCGGCGGCCGCTCGCGCCGGGGGCGGGCATCGACGCGCACCGGCACGACACCCATCAGATCGTGTACGCGTGCCGCGGCGTGCTCTCCGTCACCACCGGCGCGGGCACGTGGGTGGCTCCCGCCAACCGGGCCATCTGGATCCCGGCCGGGACGGTCCACGAACACCGGGCCCACGGCGACACCGACCTGCGCCTTGTGGGCCTCACGGACAACCCCCTCGGCCTCGACCGCCCGGCCGTCCTCGCCGTCGGCCCGCTGCTCCGCGAGCTGATCATCGCCTACACGGCCGACGCCCATCACAACAGCAGGGAGAACGACGGCGGCGAGCGGGCGCGGTTGTGGGCGGTGCTGCTCGACCAGCTCAGACGGGCCCCCGAGCAGCCACTCCACCTGCCCACCGCCCAGGACCCCCGGCTGGCCGCCGTCTGCGCGATCCTGCACCGCGACCCCGCCGACAGCAGGACCCTCGCCCAGCTGGCGGCGCGGGTGGGCACCAGCGACCGGACGCTCGCCAGGCTGTGCCGGCGCGAGCTGGGCATGAGCTTCCCCCAATGGCGCACCCAGCTCCGCCTGCACCACGCGCTGCTGCTCCTCGCCGACGGCGTCCCCGTGACGGCCGTGGCTCATCGGTGCGGTTGGGCGTCGGCCAGTGCGTTCATCGACGTGTTCAGGCGGGCCTTCGGGTACACCCCGGGCCGGGCCTTTACATTGTAGATTCGCTACAATGGGCTCCCGTGAGCAAATCGAAAGGCAAGGGCGGCGGCACTCCGGCCACCATGGCGCTGACCAAGGCGAAGGCCGAGTTCACGCTCCACCCCTACGAGCACGACGCCGCCGCGCAGGCCTACGGCGAGGAGGCGGCGGACGCGCTCGGCGTGCCGTACGAGCGGATCTTCAAGACGCTGGTGGCCGAGGTGGAGAGCGGCCTGGCGGTGGCGGTCGTGCCCGTGGCGGGCAAGCTCGACCTCAAGGCCCTGGCCGGCGCGCTCAACAGCAAGCGGGCCGCCATGGCCGACGCCGCCAAGGTGGAGCGGGTGACCGGCTACGTCGTGGGCGGCATCAGCCCCCTGGGCCAGCGCAAGCAGCTCCCCACGGTCGTCGACTCCTCGGCGCTCGACTTCGAGACGATCTACTTCTCGGCCGGGAAGCGCGGCCTGCAGATCGAGACCGCCCCCGACAACCTCATCACCCTCACCAGGGCCGTCACCGCCCCCATCGGCAAGCGCGGCTAGTCGTACTGACCACGCCGCCGCGACCACCCGAGGTCCGAGTCCAGGGGCGAGCGGCCGACCAGCCACCTGAACAGCCGCCGGTGCCGCCGGAAGAACGGGTGGTCGCCCCGCCTGTCACCCCGTCCGTCCATGGCCTCGCGCCGCTTCTCCTCCTCCAGCGCCTTCTCCAGCCCGGGCGTGTAGCCGCCGCCGAAGCGGCCCATGTCCGGCCCGGCGAAGCCCCTGGGCTCGACGCGCCGCAGCGCGGGTCCCATCGAGTCCACCCAGATCGGCCCCGGCAACGACGCACCCTGCACCGACCCGTAGTACTGGTTCCCGATCTGCACGTCCTGCAGCGGGTACTTGTACGAGCCCCGGATGTCCCCGACGCTGACCGCCGCCGCCAGCGCGGGCGTGTAGCCGGCGAACCAGGCCGACGTGTAGCCGTTGTTGGTCCCCGTCTTCCCGGCGGCCGGCCGGTCGATGCCCTGCCCGTGCATGGTGCCCTTGGTGAAGACGCCCTCCAGCACGTAGTTGACCGCGTCCGCGACGTCCTCCTCGAGGGCCCGCCGGCACGCGGGCGGCACGTGCGTGCGCCGCCCGTCCCTGCCGACGATCTCCACGATGGCCAGCGGCTTGCAGTAGATCCCCCTGGCCGCGAAC
This sequence comes from Nonomuraea sp. NPDC049695, assembly GCF_040674955.1. Taxonomy (NCBI): domain Bacteria; kingdom Bacillati; phylum Actinomycetota; class Actinomycetes; order Streptosporangiales; family Streptosporangiaceae; genus Nonomuraea; species Nonomuraea sp. NPDC049695. The sequence continues at coordinate 61,033 of NZ_JBFANV010000038.1, forward strand.
GTCGCGAACGCCGCCGCCACCGTCACCGGGTCCATCTCGTTGACACCCAGCGTGAACGTGGGCACCTCCTTCAGCGGCTGACCGTCCGCCCTGGTGATGCCGAGCGACTTGGCCGTGCGCACCACGTTGCAGAGCCCGACCTTGCGCTCCAGCATCATGTAGAAGATGTTCACCGACTTCCAGGTGCCGGTCTCGATGCTGTGCGGGCCGCCCGAGCCCTCGCCGCTGGCGTTGAGTATGCGGGTGTCCGGGTCGTTGACGGGCCGTCCCGTGCAGTCGCGGTAGCCCTGCGCGGGCACGAGCGAGCCCGGGGTCACGAAGCCGTCGTTGAAGCGCCACCCCTGCTTGAGCGCCGTGGCCAGCGTGAACACCTTGAACGTCGACCCGGCCTGGAAGCCCTGGCCGCCTCCGTGCGCCACGTCCGCGGCCAGGTTGAAGGTGGTCTTGGGGCCGTTCTTCCGGTTGCCCGGGTTGCGGCCGAACCGCTTGCTGGCCGCGATCGCCGTGATCCGCCCGGTCCGCGGCTCCACCATGGCCTCGGCCGCCACCTCCGTGTCCTCGGGCGAGACGTAGCGGCGGATGGCCTGCTCGGCGGCGCGCTGCGCGATCGGGTCGAGGCTGGTCCTGATCACCAGGCCGCCCCTGGCCATCCTGGTACGGCGCTCGGCCACCGTGTTGCCGAAGACGGGGTTCGACAGGAGCTCGCGCTGCACGTACAGGCAGTAGAACGGGTAGTCGCTCTGCTCGCAGCCGCCGGGCTCGGGCTTGAGCTTGATGTCGAGCGGCGCGGCCTTGGCGCTCGCCGCGTCCTGCTGGCTGATCAGCTTCAGCCCGGCCATGCGGTCGAGCACGAGGTCCCGCCGCATCTTCAGGCGCGCCCGGTGCGCCGGGCCGAGCGAGGGATCGGTCGAGAACGGCATGCGTACCGCGCCCGCCAGCGTGGCCGCCTGGGCCAGCGTCAGCCTGGAGGCCGACGTGGAGAAGAAGCGCCTGGCCGCCGCCTCGACACCGTGCGCTCCCGCGCCGAAGTAGGCGATGTTGAGGTAGCGCTCCAGGATCTCGTCCTTGCGGTACTTCTTCTCCAGGGCCAGCGCGAGCCGCAGCTCGGTGATCTTGCGGGCCAGGTTCGGGGCGCGGGCCTTGTCACGCTCGGCCTCGGTACGGGCGCTCTCGACCAGGATGTTCTTGACGAGCTGCTGCGTCAGGGACGAGCCGCCCTGCCTGATGCCACCGGCCTGCGTGTTGGTGAGCAGCGCCCGGAGCGTGCCCCTGACGTCGAGGCCGCCGTGCTCGTAGAAGCGGGCGTCCTCGATGGCCACGATCGCCTGGCGCATCACCGGCGCGACGGCGCCGAGCCGGACGGCTGTCCTGTTGGCCTCGTAGAACTGGGCGAACGGCCGGCCGTCCTTGTCCAGCAGCCTGGTCACCTGCGCGAGAGGCTCCTCGCGCGGCGCGGGCGGCAGGTCGACGAAGGTGTTCGCGACGGTCTTGGCGGCCATGCCGCCCCCGCTCACCACGGGCGCGGCCAGTGCCGCGGTCAGCACTCCGCCGAGCGCCCCCGCCAGTGCGAGTGCGCCGACGGATCTGAGTACGGTCACGTACCTTGGTGTGCGACGTCCGCATCCGCGCCAAACGACCGCTTGTCAGCTGTTTACCGATGCCTGCGGGACCCTTACCGCTGGCGGCGGATGTGCAGGCCGAGCGAGGCGAACTGTTCGAACGGCCGGTGGTAACCGCGTTCGATGTGGTGGACGCCGCGCAGCGTGGACGGGCCGTCGGCCACCGCGGCCGCCAGCACGGCCGAGAACCCGGCCCTGATGTCGGGCAGCGTCACGTCGGCGCCCTTGAGCTTGGACACGCCGCGCACGACGGCCGAGTGCCTGGCGTTGGTGTCGTGGTAGCGGCAGGCCGGGCCGCCCAGGCACTGGTCGAACACCTCGATCTCGCAGCCCATCTTCTGCAGCGCCGGGACGTACACCAGGCGGTTCTCGAAGACCGTCTCGTGCAGCACCGACATGCCCTGGCTCTGCGTGAACAGCACCATGAGCGGCGTCTGCCAGTCCGTCATGAACCCGGGGTGGGTGTCGGTCTGCACGGCCGCCGAGCGCAGGCCCTCGGGCGGCGCGGTGGCGCACAGGTACTCGTCGTTGATGTCGAACTGGGCGCCCATCCTGGCCAGTGTGGTGATCGCGGTGACCAGGCGGTCCTGCGGGCAGCCGTGCACCCGCACTTCTCCCCCGGTGATCAGGCCCGCCGCCAGGTACGAGAACGCCTCGATGCGGTCGCCGTTCAGCCAGGTGGAGGCGCCGCGCAGCCGTTCGACGCCCTCGATGACGATCCTGCGGTCGGGCGAGAGCTCGATCCTGGCCCCCATCCGCTGCAGGAACAGCGCCAGCTCGACCACCTCGGGCTCCATCGCGGCGTTCTTCAGCACCGTCTTGCCCTCGGCCAGCACGGCCGACATCAGGATCGTCTCGGTGGCGCCCACACTCGGGTACGGCAGCTCGATCCTGGTGCCCACGAGACGGTTGGCCTTGGCGAAGATGCCGGTGTCGCCCACCTCCACCTCGGCCCCCATCGCGCGCAGGGCCTCCACGTGGAAGTTCACCGGCCGCCGCCCGATCGGGTCGCCGCCGACCAGCGGGACGAACGCCTCCCCCGCCAGGTGCAGCAGCGGGCCGAGCATGAGGATGGGGATGCGGTTCAGCCCCGTGAAGGCGTCCGGCACCCTCGGCTCGATCTCCCGGCCCCGTTCGATCCTGATCTCCGTACGGGAGATCTCGACGTTGATGCCGAGCGCCCGCAGCATGGCGGCCGTGATCTCCACCTCGCCCACCTCCGGGGCGTTGTGGATACTGCTCTCCCCGCCGCCCAGCATGGCGGCGACCATGTGCTTGGAGACTCCGTTCTTGGAGCCGCGTACTTCTACGTCCCCCCGGAGCGGGCCGGAGGGTTCTATCAACCAGACCTCTTCTTGCATCACGAAGCGAGCCTAGCCGGGGGATACCATCGAGCTGATTCGGACACACATGTGAGGGGGAGTGGCGTGACGAGGGAAGTGCGCGCTTTTGCGGTAACTGTCCTCACACTCGCCACTCTCGGAGCTGCCGCCGGCCTGCTCTGGTCGGGGCTCACGCCACGGGCCCCGTACGAGGTCACGGAGCACGGGACGGTGCTGGCCGACCCCTCCACGCAGGCGCTGATCGCGGCCGACGGCTGGTTCGCGGTGATCACCGGCGGGCTCGGGCTGCTGTGCGGCGGGGTCGGGTGGTTCATCGGGCGGCGATGGATGCTGGCGGTGCTCCTCGGGCTCTGCGCGGGCGGGGTGCTGGGCGCGATGCTGACGTTGTGGGTCGGGTCCACGTTCACCATCGGGGCGGTCGTGATCGAGGCCGCCGCCCAGCCCGGCGCCAAGGTCGTGCCCGGGGCGCTGCGGCTGACCGCCTCGGGGGTGCTGGTCTCCTGGCCGCTGCTCGCGGTGGGGCTGTTCGCGCTGATGGAGGGCATGCACGGCTACCGCGAGTCGCCCCTGCGCCACCCGTACGCCGACCCGCCTGACCCCCTCTGACCGCGCCGCCCCGCACTACAGCGGCGGGCGGCGGAGGCCGTACCCGGTGGCCTGCTCGAACGCGCGCGCCACGCGCAGGACCCTGGCGTCCTCGAACGGCCTGCCCACGATCTGCACCCCCACCGGCAGCCCGTCGGGCGTGAACCCGGCGGGCACCGACGCGGCCGGGGCGTGCAGCACGCTGATCCAGTAGGCCGAGCGCATCCAGGCGAGGTAGTCGGGCAGCTTCTCGCCGTTGATCTCGTCGACGTAGGGATGCTCGACCGGGAACGGCGGCACCTGGCTGACGGGCGCGATCAGCACGTCGTAGGTGTCGAAGAACGCGGCCATCCGCTGGTAGAGGCGGCTGCGCGCCTGCTCGGCCCTGGCCAGGTCGGCGCCGGTGACCTTGCGGCCCTGCTCGACGTTCCACGCGGTGTTGGGACCGAGTCCGGTCAGGTCGCCGAAGGAGAGCGCGTAGTGCCACGCCCGATACGTCCTGAACGCGTCCTCGGCCTCCGTCAGGTCCAGCTCGACCTGGTCGACGCGGGCCCCCAGCCGCTCGAACACCGCCGGCGCCGTCGCGGTGACCTCCGCCGTCCTCGAGTCCACCGGCAGCCCGCCCAGGTCCGGGCTCCACGCCACGCGCAGCCCCGCCACGCCCTCCTCGGGCTCCGGGGCGAAGACCTCCTTGATCGAGTACGGGGAGCGCCGGTCGAACCCGGCGATGGCCCCGAACATCAGCGTGACGTCCTCGACCGTCCGCGCCATCGGTCCCTGCACGGACAGGGTGTACCAGGCGGCGGTGTCGGACGGGTCGGGGACACGCCCGGGAGTGGGGCGCAGGCCGACCACGTTGCAGAACGACGCCGGGTTGCGCAGGGAGCCGCCCATGTCCGACCCGTCGGCCAGCGGGACCATGCCCGTGGCCAGGGCCACCGCGGCGCCCCCGCTGCTGCCTCCGGCCGACTTGGTCAGGTCGTAGGGGTTCCTGGTGGCGCCGAACACCTCGTTGACGGTGTGGGAGCCGGTGCCGAACTCCGGAGTGTTGGTCTTGCCCACGGTGATGGCCCCGGCGGCGCGGAGCCGCTGGACGATCACGTCGTCCTGGGCGGGGACGTTGCCGGCGAAGAGCGGCGAGCCGTAGGTGGTGCGGATGCCGGCCGTGTCGACGAGGTCCTTGTGCGCGACGGGCAGGCCGTGCAGCGGCCCGGCCGGCTCCCGGGCATCGGCCGCCTCGGCCGCGGCGAGCGCCTGCTCGGCGACCAGGGTCACGATGGCGTTGACGTGCGGGTTGACCTGCTCGATCCGGTCGAGGTGGGCGCGGACGACCTCCACGGCGCTCACCTGCCTGGTCTTGATCAGGTGCGCCAGCTCGGTCGCGCTCAGGTAGTGCAGTTCGCTCACTCTTGCGATCCTGCCCCACGAGCCGCGGGGCGGCGACGGCGAGGGTTGCCCACGCTGCCGGCACCCACTCGTCGGATCACCACCTCAGACACTCACCTCGGTGCCGGGCTCCGGAGCCGCCGCGCGCCCTCCCCTCCGCCTGGACAGGATGAGCAGCCCGGTGACGGTGAGGGTGCAGGCCATGATGACGAGCTGCACGCCGTACTGGATGTCCTTGGTCGGGAGTGTCATGTTGCCGATGTGGAGGCCGAGGTGCACCCCGACCGCCATCCAGACCGCTCCGGTGCGCGCCCGCGCCGCCGCGCAGGCGAAGCCGAGACCGGCCGCCTGCACGGTGTAGAGCAGGCGTTCTGCGACCGTGTCAGCCGCGCTCTGCGAGATGATGTGCATCGCCCCGAAGACCACCGCCGTCACGATCATCACGGCCCTCGGGGAGAGCCGGCCGGACAGCGTGTCGAACAGGTGCCCTCGCCACAGCAGCTCCTCCGGGAACGCCTGGCCGAGCAGGGCGATGGCGATCGCTATCGGCAGGTAGAGCATCTCGGGGCTGAACACGTCGTACGGCACCCAGGTGGCGACGCCGAACGCCACCGACAGCGCACTGGCGGCCGCGACCGCGGCGACACCCGCCAGAGCGCCTGCCAGCAGGTGCGGCACCGCCCGCCAGGATCGCGTGAGCCGCACGCCCCGCCATGACTGGCGGCCGAGGTATCGGCGGATCAGGTAGACGATGCCGAGCGAGGCCAGCGTGATCCCGACCACGCCCACCGGCTGGTAGAGGAGGTTGTCGCGGTCCAGGAGCAGCGTCGCGGGAAGAGAGCCGATGACCACCTGCGCCAACATGGCGACGACGGTGATCAGCACGGCCCAGACAGGATGGGTGGCTTTCATGGACGGCCACGTTAGGAAGCCCGCCGGTCGTGCCGCATCGGCCTGCGGACGGAACCCGTCATGACCTTCGTCATGGGTACTCAGGGAGGATCACAACGCCCGCGGGGGAAATTAAGGTCGGAGCCATGCTGCGTCGTCTGGCCTGGCTGCGTGACCCCGACCGGCCCATGCTGTTCAACGTCGTCTTCTGGGTGGTGTTCGTGGCCACCGGAGTGGTCGCGTACGCGCTCGAGACCTGGACGCCGTCCGGGGCCACGGCGTTCGCCGTCAACCTGGCGCTGGTGGCCACGCTGTGGCTGCTGCTGCCCTGGCGGCGCCCCGATGGAGGTCGGGGCGGATGGCGGGGCGCCCTGCCGATCGTGTTCCTGCTGGCGACGTTCGCGCTGGGATTCACGGGATCGGCCGAGGTCCACCAGCTGCTGACGCTCCTGGCCGTCGCCAACGTGGCGTTCGTCCACAGCGTGCGGACCGCCGCCGCCGTCATCGGCTGCGTGGCGAGCGCGATGTTCGTCTCGGTCCTGGTGGTGTTCCACCGTGATGTGCTGAACGCCACCGCGCAGACCGTCCCCGTCATCGTTTTCGCCTCCTTCGTGCTGGGCATGGCGTCGGCGGTGCTGGAGGCGCGGCGCAGGCGGGCGGAGGCGCAGCGGCTGCTGGCCCGGGTCAGGGAGCTGACGGTCGCCCAGGAGCGGGCGCGGATGGGCGCGGAGATGCACGACTCCATCGGCCACCACCTGACGGTGATCAAGTTGAGCCTCGAGAACGCCGAACGCTTCCGCACGCGCCGCCCCGAGGCCGCCTGGGACGAGGTGCGCCAGGCGAAGGAGCTGGCCGTGGCGGCGCTGGCCGACGCCCGCCGCTGGGTCCGCGCGCTGCGCCCGCTGGCCCTCGAAGGGCGCGTCGGCGGCGCGGCGCTCGAACGGCTCGCGACGTCGTTCGACGGCACGGGGCTCGCGGTGTCCTTCGAGGTGGTGGGCGACGAGCCGCCTCTGGAGCCCGACGTGGAGCTGGTGCTCTACCGCGTGCTCCAGGAGGGGCTGACCAACGCCGTACGGCACGCGGACGCCCGCCAGGTCAGCGGCACGCTCGCCTTCGACGGTGAGCGAGTCGTCCTGGTGGTCGCCGACGACGGCAGGGGCCGCGCCCACGGCGCGCGCGGCGGGTTCGGCCTGCCCTCGCTCGCGGAGCGCGCCCGTGCCGTGGGCGGCACCCTGAGCGCAGGCGACCGGCCCGGCGGCGGATTCGAGGTACGGGCGGAGCTCCCCATCCGGGCGAAGGCGGCGACATGACGGATCCCCGTGAGAGTCGCGACGTGATGGCGATCAAGGTGCTCCTGGTCGACGATCAGGAGCTGATGCGGCAGGGGCTGCGCAAGATGCTGGAGATCGAGGACGGCATCGAGGTGGTGGGCGAGGCCGCCGACGGCGCGGAGGCGCTGCTGGTGGCCGCCGGGTGCCACCCGGACGTGGCGCTGGTCGACGCCAGGATGCCGAGGATGGACGGCGTCGAGCTCATCTCCCGCCTGTCCGCCCGGCATCCCGGCGTGGCCGCGATCGTGCTCAGCACCTTCGACGAGGACGACTACATCTTCGGCGCGCTGCGCGGCGGCGCCGTCGGCTACCTCCTCAAGGACTGCACGCCGGAGGAGCTGGTCGACGCCGTCCGCCGGGCGGGGCGCGGGGAGACGGTGCTGGCCTCTCCCGTGGCCGCCCGCCTGGTCGCCGAGCTCCGCCGGACCCCGGCCGAGCCGAGCGTGCCGCGGGACGGGGAGCGGTTGTCGGCCCGCGAGGCGCAGGTGGCCAGGCTCATCGCCACAGGAGCCTCCAACCGGGAGATCGCGGCCCGGCTGCTCATCACCGAGGGCACGGTGAAGAACCACGTCTCCAGCCTGCTCCGCAAGTACGGCCTCCGCGACCGCACCCGCCTCGCCCTCCATCTCAAACACACCCCTGAGCCGTGACGGCCACCGCCCCCACGTAGCCTCCGACACCGCGCGCGAGCGACCGCTACGGCGCTACCCAGGCGGCCCTGCCGCGACGCCCGCACAGCGAGGCCGCCTGACTGGTGCCGCTGTGCGGGCGGCACGTCGGACCGGCACTCGCCGCCCGGTGATCGTCCCCCCGGACAGGAACCCGGCCCGGCCCGGTGCGGAGCCGTAGCGGGACGGACGTCAGGGCGGCGGGAGAGTCACGTGCGGTGGACTCTCCCGCGCACCCGCAAGGAACGGCGGACCGGCCGAAGGCGCCGCGTCAGGGCGCCCAGGCAGGCGGGCCCCACGTCAGGCGCCCAGGCAGGCGGGCCCCAGGAGCTGCTTCAGGTCGCCCATCAGAGCGGGAGAGGGTGTCACCCGCAGCCGGTGGTCGACGCGCATCACCGTCGTCCTGGGCCCGTTGTGGACCTGGAGGTGCACCTCCGACGTGCCCGGATGCGTGGTGAGGATCTCCTTCAGTCGCCCCACGACGGGCGGCGTGCAGCGGGCCAGCGGCAGGCTCACCAGCAGCGGTCCGCCCGCCTCCTGCGTCAGGTCGGGCGCCGTCACCTCCATGGCGATGATCTTCGCCACGTCCTCCCGCTTGTCGATCCGCCCCTTGACGAAGACGATCGCGTCCTCGGCCAGGATCGTCGAGCACAGCTGGTACGCCGACGGGAAGATCATCACCTCGATCGAGCCCGCGAGGTCCTCCAGCTGGGTCAGCACCCACGTGTCACCCTTCTTGGTGACCTTGCGCTGCACCCCGCTCAGGATCCCGCCCACGGTCACGATCTGCCCGTCGGCCCGGCTCTCGTCCTGCACGGCCGCGATCGAGCAGTCGGCCCCGGCCGAGAGAATGTGCTCGACGCCGAACAGCGGATGGTCGGACACGTACAGGCCCAGCATCTCCCGCTCGAACTGGAGCAGGGTGTTCTTGTCCCACTCCCCCGCCGGGATCTGCACGTCGAAGGTCTGGTCCTCGCCGCCGTCGATGGCCCCGAACAGGGAGTCCTGGCCGATGGCCTCGTTCTTCTTGATGTCGATGATCGCGTCCACGGCCTGCTCGTGCACCATGACCAGGCCCTTGCGCACGTGGCCCAGCGAGTCGAACGCGCCTGCCTTGACCAGCGACTCGATGACGCGCTTGTTGCAGACGACGGCCGGGACCTTGCGCAGGAAGTCCTTGAAGTCGGCGAAGCGGCCCTTCTCCTGGCGCGCCTTCAGGATGCCGTCGACGACGTTGGCGCCCACGTTGCGGACGGCGGAAAGGCCGAAGCGGATGTCGGTGCCACGCGGCGTGAAGTCGAAGTCGGAGTCGTTGACGTCCGGCGGGAAGACCTTGATGCCCATGCGGCGGCACTCGTTGAGGTAGAGGGCCGACTTGTCCTTGTCGTCCTTGACGCTGGTCAGCAGGGCGGCCATGTAGGCGGCCGGGTGGTTGGCCTTGAGGTACGCGGTCCAGTAGGCGACCAGGCCGTAGCCCGCGGTGTGGGCCTTGTTGAAGGCGTAGTCGGAGAACGGCAGCAGGATGTCCCACAGCGCCTTGATGGCCGCGGCCGAGAAGCCGTTGTCCTGCATACCCTTCTCGAAGAACTCGAACTGCTTGTCCAGCTCGGACTTCTTCTTCTTGCCCATCGCGCGCCGCAGCAGGTCGGCGCCGCCCAGCGAGTAGCCGGCGACCCGCTGCGCGATGGCCATGACCTGCTCCTGATAGACGATCAGGCCGTAGGTCGTGTCGAGGATGTCCTTCAGCGGCTCCTCGAGCTCGGGGTGGATCGGCGTGATCTCCTGCTGGCCGTTCTTGCGCAGCGCGTAGTTGGTGTGGGAGTTGGCGCCCATCGGGCCGGGCCGGTAGAGGGCGAGGGCGGCGGAGATGTCCTCGAAGTTGTCGGGACGCATCAGCCTCATGAGCGAGCGCATGCCGCCGCCGTCGAGCTGGAAGATGCCGAGCGTGTCGCCGCGGGCCAGCAGCTCGTAGGACCTGCGGTCGTCGAGCGGCAGCTTCAGCAGGTCGATCTGCTCGCCGGTGGTGGCCTCGATCATCTTCAGGCAGTCGTCGATGATCGTGAGGTTGCGCAGGCCCAGGAAGTCCATCTTCAGCAGGCCGAGCGTCTCGCAGGTCGGGTAGTCGAACTGCGTGATGATCGCGCCGTCGGAGTCTCGGCGCATGATCGGGATGTAGTCGGTCAGCACCTCGGCCGACATGATCACGCCGGCGGCGTGCACGCCGGTCTGCCTGATCAGGCCCTCCAGGCCCTTGCCGAGGTCCATCGTCGCCTTGACGTCGGCGTCCTCCTCGTAGAGCCTGCGCAGTTCGCCCGCCTCGGCGAAGCGGGGGTGGTCCTTGTCGAAGATGCCCGCCAGCGGGATGTCCTTGCCCATGACGGCCGGCGGGAACGCCTTGGAGACCCGGTCGCCCAGCGCGTAGGGATAGCCCAGGACGCGGCCTGCGTCCTTGATGGCGGCCTTCGCCTTGATGGTGCCGAACGTGGCGATCATGGCGACCTTGTCGGCGCCCCACTTCTCGGTCACGTAGCGGATCACGTCACCGCGCCTGCGTTCGTCGAAGTCGATGTCGACGTCGGGCATGGACACGCGCTCGGGGTTGAGGAAGCGCTCGAAGATCAGGCCGTGCGGGATCGGGTCGAGGTCGGTGATGCCCAGCGCGTACGCCACCAGCGAGCCGGCCGCGGAGCCACGGCCGGGGCCGACGCGGATGCCGTTGTTCTTCGCCCACATGATGAAGTCGGCGACCACGAGGAAGTAGCTCGGGAAGCCCATCTGGATGATGACGCCCAGCTCGTTCTCCGCCCAGGCGCGGTGCTCCTCGTCGACGCCCTCGGGGAAGCGCCGCTCGAGGCCCTTCCAGACCTCCTGGCGGAAGAACTGCTCCTCGGTCATGCCGTCGGGGACGGGGAAGGTCGGCATGAGGTTCTTGTGCTGGAAGAACCCCGCAGGATCGACCTTCTCGGCCACGAGCAGGGTGTTGCGGCAGCCCTCGGCCCACAGGTCGGATGAGTCGATGGCGCGCATCTCGTCGGCGCTCTTGATGTAGTAGCCGCTGCCGTCGAAGCGGAAGCGGTCGGGGTCGGACAGCTGCTTGCCGGTCTGGATGCACAGCAGGGCGTCGTGGGAGGAGGCGTCGGACTCGTACGTGTAGTGCGAGTCGTTGGTGACCAGCGGGGGGATGCCGAGCTCCTTGCTGATCCGGCTCAGCCCGTCGCGGACCCGGCGCTCGATGTCGAGCCCGTGGTCCATGATCTCCAGGAAGTAGTTTTCCTTGCCGAAGATGTCCTGGAACTTCGCGGCGGCCTTGAGCGCCTCGTCGTACTGGCCGAGCCGCAGCCTCGTCTGCACCTCGCCCGACGGGCAGCCGGTGGTGGCCATCAGGCCGTCGGCGTGCTCGGCGAGGATCTCGGCGTCCATCCGCGCCCATTTACGGACAAACCCCTCGGTGTAGGCGCGCGAGCTGAGCTTCATCAGGTTGTGCAGGCCCGTCTTGTCGCGCGCCCAGATCGTCATGTGGGTGTAGTAGCCACCCGCCGAGACGTCGTCCTTCTTCTGGTGCGGCTCGCCCCACAGCACCGGCTTCTTGTTGTGGCGCAGCTCCGGGGCAACGTAGGCCTCGATGCCGATGATCGGCTTGATCCCGGCGGCCGTGGCCTGCTTGAAGAAGTCGTAGGCGCCGTGCATGTTGCCGTGATCGGTGATGGCGATCGCCGGCATGCCCAGCTCGCCGACTTTCCTGAACATCTGCTTGAGCCGGGCGGCCCCGTCGAGCATCGAGTATTCGGTGTGTACGTGCAGGTGAACGAATGACTCGCTGGACGACATGGAGCGGCGCCTCCCAGTCTCGCTGTGGTTGTGCGCTCCGAACTCTAGTGGTCCGGACCGACAGCCCGGAGCGGGTGGTGGGCGCACGCGCCGACCGGCGCGCCGGAACCTTCGCGACCGGCGGCGCGGCTATCGTCATAGTCACTTCATGTAGTTGAGGAGACACTCGGTGCGCACGCAGACCGACGAGGGGTACCGGCACTCGCTCGGCAACCGCCAGGTCCAGATGATCGCCATCGGCGGGGCGATCGGTGTCGGGCTCTTCCTCGGCTCCGGGGGCCGGCTGGCCGCCGCGGGGCCCGCCCTGGTGCTGTCGTACGCCGCCGCCGGGCTGGCCGCCTTCTTCGTCATGCGGGCGCTCGGCGAGCTCGTACTCTACCGCCCTGTGTCGGGGTCGTTCGTCGAGTACGCGGCCGAGCTCATCGGCCCGTGGGCGGCGTTCGCCAGCGGCTGGATGTACTGGCTCAACTGGGCGTTCACCGGCATAGCCGAGCTGACCGCCATCGCCGCCTACATCCATTACTGGGCGCCCGCGTTCCCCCAGTGGCTCACCGCGCTCATCGCCCTGGGCTCCGTGCTGGCGGTCAACCTGCTGTCGGTGCGGCTCTTCGGCGAGCTGGAGTTCTGGTTCGCGATGCTCAAGGTCCTGGCGATCACCGTCTTCCTGGTCGTCGGCCTGGTCCTCGTGGTGTTCACGATCGGTCAGGCGAGCCCGCACAACCTCGTCGCCCACGGCGGCTTCCTCCCCAAGGGCTTCCCGCTGGTGCTGATGAGCCTGCAGTCGGTGGTGTTCGCGTACGCGTCGATCGAGCTGGTCGGCATCGCGGCGGGCGAGACGGCCAGGCCGCACCAGGTCATGCCGAAGGCGATCAACGGCGTGGTGTGGCGCATCGCGATCTTCTACGTGGGCTCGGTGGCGCTGCTGGCGATGGTCCTGCCGTGGACCGCGTACCACGCGGGCGTCTCGCCGTTCGTGACGGTCTTCTCGGGCCTCGGCGTCCCGTGGGCCGCCGACGCCATGAACCTCGTGGTGATCACGGCCGCGCTCTCGTCCTGCAACTCCGGCCTGTACGCCACGGGCCGCATCCTGCGCGCGATGGCCATGAAGCAGGAGGCGCCCCGTTTCGCGGGCACCCTGAGCTCCCGGTTCGTCCCGCTCGGCGGCATCCTGTTCACGGCGATCATGTTCCTGGCGGGGGTGGCGCTCTTCTACTTCCTGCCCGAGCGCGCCTTCAACATCGCCACGGCGGTCGCCTCCCTCGGTGTGATCACGACCTGGGGCGTGCTGGTCTACTGCCAGATGCGGCTGCGCAGGTCGGGGCACCGGTCGGTGTTCCCGATGCCGGGCACGCCGTACTCCAACTGGCTCACGCTGGCGTTCCTGGCGCTGGTCGTGCTGCTGATGCCCTTCGCCGACCAGGACCAGCGGGTGGCGTTCTTCCTCATCCCCGCGCTGACCGTGGCCATCGCCCTGGGCTGGCAGGTGGTCAACCGCCGCCGTCGCGCCCGCGACGGCACCCCGACGATCACCTGACTGGGTAGTCTCGATGTCGCTGACACGCAGCCGCTCGGGGGAGGCCGCACTGGACGGGGCGACACGACAGACACCGAAACAGGCGAGGCGCAGCATCGTCCAGGCCGCCGCGGCGGCCGCCGCCGGCATCGCCCTCGCGCTGGGGTGCTTACCTCTGGGCGTCTTCCCGAAGCTGGCCTGCGCCGTGCTGGACGCGGGCTGCCCCGCCGCCCGCGAGCCGTCCGGGCGGCTGCCGCAGGTGACCCGCCTGACGGCCGTGCAGGTGGCGCAGCGCGGCATGTACGTGGCGCTCGGCGACTCCTACTCCTCCGGCGAGGGCGTCTACGACCTCGACGACAAGCCGGTCAACGACGGCGCGGGCCGCTGCCACCGGGCGTCGGGCTCGTACGTGCCGCTGGTGGCGCGGACGTACCGCTTCGGCGGCGGCACGGCCTTCTACGCCTGCAGCGGCGCCACCACCGGCCAGCTCCTGTCGGGCCAGTACGGCCAGCAGCCCCAGATCTCGCGCGTGAGCCCGTCCGCCAGCCTGGTGACGCTGAGCATCGGCGGCAACGACGCCGGCTTCACGAAGGTGCTCACGGGCTGCATCGTCAAGCTGCCGTGGTCCTCGGCGTGCGTCGAGCAGGACGCCGCCGTCGCCCGCCGCATCGACGAACTGCGCCCCAGCATGCTCAAGGTGCTGCGCGAGCTGCGGGTCCGCGCGCCGAACGCGCGGGTCATCGTCCTCGGCTACCCGCGGCCGTTCCCCAAGGATCCGGCGGAGAGCGTCGACAACCTCAGCGCGGCCGACCAGAGCTGGCTCAACGAGGTGACCCGGCGGCTCAACGACACGGTGCGGTCGGTGGCGGCCGACTTCGACCGTGGGATCGCGGCGTTCGGGGCGCCGGGGAGCGTGGAGTACGTGGACGCGTACGAGGCGTTCGCGGGGCACGAGGTGGGGCGGCCGCAACCGTACCTGAACGGGTTGAACGTGGACATGGAGGAGCTCACGGTCAACGCCCGCAGCTACCACCCGACGGGCGACGGCTACCGCCGCTTCGCCGAGCTCATCACCAAGCAGATCGCGGCCGGCCCCGGCCGCCCCATGAACAACTTCCTCCTGACCACCCCTCGGCCAGGGAGTTGAGCGCCGCACCCCACCACACCACCTCCCGCCGACCCGGCGCCCGCTGAGAACGCGCCACCGCCTCGGCGTCATAGACGCCGCAGGCGCCAGGCACGGCGATCAGCCGGGTGCGGTGGTGGCGGTCCCGCGCGCCGGGGTCACCGGGACGAGCGTTCCTCTGCCAGGTGGAGGCCCGCCTCGATCACGGCGTTCATGATGGGCGCGAGCCGCTCCTCCCCCAGCGACGGCGCGCGCAGCGCCATCCGGGCCACGAGCGCGCGCTCCCGCGCGAGGTCGCGCCCCTCGAACCCGCCCACCGGCTTGATCCGCTGCACGATGCCCGCCAGCGCCGCCCGCCGCTCGAGCAGCGTGGCCAGGGCGGCGTCCACCCGGTCGATCGCCTGCCGGCACTCCGGCAACGTGGTGGGCGACTCCGGCCGCACCAGTGCCCCGACGACCGTCACGGCCTCCTCGGCCACCCCAGGCGCCGGCGACCCGGCCACGGGCGCGTCGAGGACGAGGCCGTCGGCGCCCGCCGCCACCGCCGCGGCCGACAGCTCCACGTCACGGGAGACGTCGGCGAGCACGGGACGCCCCGACGCGGCGCGGGCGGCGCGCATCAGCCCCAGGTCCAGCCGGCCGCCCTCGCACAGGAGCACCCGCCCGTCCCCCGCCTGCGCGCAGTAGTCGGCCAGCTCCAGCCACTCCGCCATGGAGGCCGACGCCCGCCGCTCCACCACCACCGGCAGCCCCAGCCCGGCAGCCGCGCGTACCAGCGGGATGTCGCGCGTCCAGGACGAGCCCACCACCACCGCGTCCGCCTTCGAGGCGATCGCCGGCAGGTCGGCGGCCGAGTACGGCTCCACCAGCGTGGCGCGCTCTCCCAGCACCTCGTACGCGTCCACCTGCCCGTGGTGCGCCCGCAGGTTGACCCGGCCGCCGATCACCACGGCGGGTCCCTCGCCCACGAGCAGGTCGCCCACCGCCACAGAGTGCCGTTCCAAGGTCGATGACATCCTCGACTCCCCAAACTCGGGCCGGCCCCCAGCAGCCGGCGAGAAAAACCAAAAAGGCAGAGACGGGTGTCTCTGCCTCGTGCCGGCTCCAGGTGGTCGCTAGCTGACGACCGGCTCTCCCAGAGCCGGCTCGGTAAACGCGTAGCGACAAGTCATGTCTGAAACCCTACACCCATGTCTCCACCTGCTGTGTGGCACCTGTCACATAACGGAGTGACCTTCAGGCGAGTCGCCGTTGATCCGTCGCTATGGGAGTATTTCTTGGCCTAGAGGAGGGTACGAGGCCGTTGATGTCGGATCGCAAGCAGGACGGACGCCGCATCGCCGGCCGCTACCAGCTGCAGGAACCCATCGGCAGGGGCGGAATGGGCATCGTCTGGCGAGCCTACGACGAGCTCCTCGACCGCACCGTCGCGGTCAAGGAGGTCAGGTACGCCGCCGCCCTGGGCGAGGAGGTGCAGCTGCTGAACCGGCGCACAATGCGCGAGGCGAGGGCGGCGGCGAGGTTCGAGCATCCCAACGTGATCGTCGTGCACGACGTGATCGAGGAGGACGATCGGCCCTGGATCGTCATGCAGCTCGTCCAGTCGCGCTCACTGGGCGCCGTGATCAAGCAGGACGGGCCGCTGGAGCCGAAACGCGTGGCCGAGATCGGCCTGGCCGTGCTGGACGCGCTGCACCGCGCCCACGAGGCGGGCGTCATGCACCGCGACGTCAAACCCGAGAACGTGCTGCTGGCCGACGACGGCCGCGTCGTGCTCACCGACTTCGGCATCGCCACCCTGGAGACCGAGACACAGCTCACCGTGACGGGCCTGGCCGGCACGCCGGCGTTCATCGCGCCCGAGCGGCTCAAGGGGCTGCCCGCCCGGCGCGAGTCGGACCTGTGGTCGTTAGGAGCCACGCTGTACACGGCGGTGGAGGGCCGCTCCCCCCACGAGCGGGGGATGGCCCTGGCGACCATGCACGCCGTGCTGACCGACGAGCCCGACCCCATGCCGCACGCGGGCCCGCTCACCGACGTGATCAACGGGCTGCTGCGCAAGGAGCCGGTGCAGCGGCTCACCTATGAGGAGGCGCAGCGGATGCTGCGTCAGGTCATCGCGCAGGCGAGCCCGCCGCCGACCATGCAGTTCCCCGCTGCCAATCAGACGGTGCGCGTGCCCACCCCGTTCCGCACGCCGGCCGCACCGTCGGCGCCGGCCGCACCGGCCACGCCGGCCACGCCGCCACCGTCGCCGAGCAAGGAGCCCTCCCCCGACAGGGGGCTCCCGTACGGCAAGCCTCGCACGTACGGCACGCCGCGGACGTACGGCAAGCCGCGCCCGGTGCCCGTCGAGGACGACACCCCGACCGACCCGCACGCGAAAGCGTCGTCGCCGCCGCCGGCGCCGGCCGTGCCCGAGACCGGCGCGCGGATCACCGCCGCGCCGACCGAGGACCCGGCGCCCGCCGCAGAGTCCACGATGAACGCGGCCAGGACGGACGGGCTGCGGGCCGGGCCGGTCGTGACGGCGGGCCTGGCGGTCCTGCTGGTCGCCGGGATCGGCGGCTACCTCGGCCTGCGGTCGGCCCCGGAGGACCGTACGGCGGGGAAGGACAGGTCCCAGGCCACGCTCGCCACGGCGACTCCTTCCGCGACGTCGCCCGGCGCGTCCCAGCCGAGCGCCTCCCAGCCGCCGTCGCCCTCGGCCACGCCCACGGTCTCCCCCACCCAGAGCCCGACCGCCGAGAAGAAGCCGGAGGACGCGCTGCCCAAGGGCTGGAAGATGTACACGGACAAGAAGCTCGGCTTCTCGGTCGGCCTGCCCAAGGGCTGGGACGTGCTGACCCGCGAAGGCAAGCAGGTGAAGTTCAGGGGGCCGGGCGCGGCCTCCAACGCGTACCTGATGATCGAGGACGGGGGCAGGTCCGACAGCGACCCGGTCAAGGACTGGAAGAAGCAGGAGAAGAGTCGCAAGTACATCTTCGGTGGCTACAAGAAGCTCGGCATCCACAAGGTGGACTACCAGAAGGCCGCCGCCGACTGGGACTTCACCTGGAGGACCAACACCGGCCTGACCCGCGTGCGCAACCGGGGGTTCATCACGGACAACGGCAGGGCGTACGCGATCTACTGGCACACGCTGAAGAGCCACTGGAAGAAGGACTACGACTTCTTCGAGGGGTTCTGCGCCACCTTCAAACCGGCCAAGTAGGCTGCACTGCGTGGAACGGCAGGTCGGCAACCGCTATCGCCTCATCGAGCCGCTCGGCGAGGGCGGGATGGGCGTGGTCTGGCGTGCCTATGACGAGCTGCTCGACCGTACGGTGGCGGTCAAGGAGGTCCGCTACACGGGCGTCGGCGAGGCCAAGCGGGCGGAGCTCAACCAGAGGACCATCAGGGAGGCCAGGGCCGCGGGCCGGCTCGACCACCCGTCGGTGATCGTCATCCACGACGTCGTCGAGGAGGACGGCCGCCCGTGGATCGTGATGCAGCTCGTGCGCTCGCGCTCGCTGGCCGAGGTGCTGCGCGAGCAGGGGCCCCTCACGGTGGGGCAGGCCGCGGTGATCGGCGGGCGGGTGCTGGACGCCCTGCGGGCCGCGCACGCCACCGGCGTGCTGCACCGCGACGTGAAACCGGAGAACGTGCTGCTGGCCGACGACGGCCGCGTGGTCCTGACCGATTTCGGCATCGCCTCGCTGGAGGCCGAGGCAGGGCTGACGGCGACCGGCGGGCTGGTGGGCACGCCCGCGTACATGCCTCCCGAGCGGCTGAACGGCGAGCCCGCCCGTCCGGAGTCGGACCTGTGGTCGCTGGGCGCGACACTGTACGCGGCCGTCGAGGGCGAGCCGCCGTTCAAGCGCGACTCGTGGGCCGCGACGGTGGCGGCGGTGCTGCGCGACGAGCCCAGACCGCCGGCGCGGGCGGGCGCGCTGGAGCCGGTCATCATGGGGTTGCTGCACAGGAGCCCGGCCGGGCGGATGTCCGCCGACGAGGCCGCGAGGCTGCTGTACGAGGCCGCCACCGCCCGTCCCGTGCCCGGCGGTCCCCAAGCCCGGAGCCACGCGGGCGGCGGCGGCACGGTCGACTGGCAGCCGACGGCCGACAGCGCGCCGCACTCCACGCTCTCCACGCGCGCCAGGCGCCGCAAGGCGCTGTGGATCGGGGTGCCCGCCGCCGTGGCCGTCGTGGCGGTGCTGGGCACGGGCGGCGTCCTGCTCTCCGACCGCTGGCGGGGCGCCCCCGCGACGACCAGCCCGGCGCCCACCGTGAAACCCACCGTGAAACCCACTGAGCTTCCCACTGACCCACCCACGGTGAAGACCGCGGACCCGACGCCCACGGTGGGTGCCGTGCCCGCAGGCTGGCGGGCCTACACCAGCGCGGCGGGCCGCTTCTCGATCGCCATGCCCGAGGAGTGGCAGGCGACGAAGCACCCCACGAGGGACAGCATCAGTTTCAAAGGCCCCGGCACCTCCGGGGCGCTGATCGTCGAGTGGACAGTTCCCGAGGTCGCCTGGAAAGATCCGGCGCGGCAGTGGATGGCGCTGGAGAAGGAGATCCGGGCCAAGGGCGAGTTCGCGAGATACAGCCGCATCGGCATCGTCCGCACCAGATATCTCGGCCTGCAGGCCGCCGACTGGGAGTTCACCCGGGAACGCGGCGGCGTGCTGATCCACGTGATCAACCGCGGCTTCCGCACCGCCGACGGCCGTCCGTACGCCCTCTACTGGGAGGCTCCTGACTCCCGCTGGGCCGCCGACAGGCGCTACTTCGAGACGTTCGCGAAGACGTTCAGGCCCCGATGAAAGAGCCGCGGTGAAGGAGCAGGCGCACTTCTGGCGGCATCCGGCGGTGCCGGGCACCGACCTGCTCAAGGCCAGCTACGTCACCCACCGCTTCACCCGCCACGTCCACGACGGGTACGCCATCGGCGTGATCGTCAGGGGCGTCGAGGAGTTCGACTACCGCGGCACCCTGCTGCGTGCGGGGGCGGGCGAGGTGGTGCTGGTCAACCCCGACTCCTCGCACACCGGCCAGGCGGGCACGCCGGACGGCTGGTCGTACCGCATGCTCTACCCGTCGATCGACGCGCTGGCGGGGATCGCCGCCGAGCTGGGCGCGCCGTACGCGACGCCGCACTTCCCCGAGCAGGTGGTGCGCGACGACGAGGTGGCGGCGCTGCTGGCCCGGGCGCACCGGGCGGCCGAGCGCGGCGACGCGCTGGCCGCCTCGACGCTGAGCCGCACGCTGTTCGCCCGGCTGGTCACCCGCCACGCGACTCCCCGCCCTGCCGCGGTCCTGCCCGCCTCGGGCGCGCGGGCCGTGCGCGAGGCGCTCGACCTGCTGCACGAGAGCCTCGTCGACCCGCCGACGCTGGACGACCTGGCCGACGCGGTGGGGGCGCGGCCGTTCGCGCTGCTGCGGGCGTTCAAGGCCGTGACGGGCCTGCCGCCGCACGCCTACCTCACCTCGCTCCGGGTACGCCAGGCGCGCCGCCTCCTGCAGTCCGGGGTGCGTCCCGCGCAGGTGGCCGCCGAAGTGGGCTTCACCGATCAGGCCCACCTCAACCGGCATTTCAAGCGCATCGTGGGCGTGCCGCCCGCCGCGTATCAGCGTGCCGCCGCAGGAACGTACAAGACTGGAGATTTGTCCATCTCCTAGCCTCTTGCGGATGGAACAGACATCACACCGTTCCGCCGCCGTGCGGGACGGTCTCGGCGTCGGCGTGGCCGTGGGGCTGTCGGGTGTCGCCTTCGGCGCCGCGGCGATCACCGCGGGCCTCAGCGTGCCGCAGGCATGCGTGCTGAGCCTGCTGACGTTCACCGGCGCGTCCCAGTTCGCGCTCACCGGAGCGGTGGGCGCCGGCGGCGACCTGGTGACCGCCACCCTCGGCGCCCTGCTGCTGGGCGGCCGCAACACGCTCTACGGCCTGCGCCTGGCCGATCTGCTGCGGGTACGCGGGCCACGCCGGCTGCTGGCCGCGCACGGGGTGATCGACGAGACGACGGCCGTCACGCTGGCCCAGCCGACCGAGGAGGCGGCGCGCACCGGCTTCACGACCACGTTCGCCAGTCTCTACCTCACCTGGAACCTGACCACGCTGGCGGGCGCGTACGGCGCCTCGTCCCTGGGCGACCCCGGCGCGCTGGGGCTGGACGTGGTGGGCCCGGCCGCGTTCCTGGCCATCCTCTGGCCCCGCCTGACCTCCAGCGCGCAACTGCGCCGGCTGGCCGCGGCCGGGGCGGCGATCGCGCTGTGCGCCACCCCGTTCCTGCCGCCGGGTCTGCCCGTGCTGGTCTCCGCCGCCGCGGTCCTGGTGGTGATGGCGCGATGACGCTGTGGTGGGCCATCGCCGCGCTCTGCGCGGGCTGCTACGCGCTCAAGCTGGCCGGGCTGGCGGCGCCGCGCCGGATGCTGGAGCATCCCGTGGTGCGCAGGTTCGCGGAACTGGTGCCGGTGGCGCTGCTGGCGGCGCTGATCGCGGTGCAGATGTTCACGGAGGAGGGCGGGCTGCGCTTCGACCCGGCGCGCACCGCGGGACTGGGCGCCGCGGTCGTCGCGCTGCTGCTGCGGGCGCCGTTCCTGGTCATTCTGGCCGCTGCGGCCGTCGTCACCGCGCTTGTCCGGCTCTTTCTGGGGTAGGCGCCGTGCATGTCCGATTCAGCGGTGATGGTCGGCGGGCGCTATCGGTTGCTCAGAACGATCGGAAGAGGCGGCATGGGCAAGGTCTGGCATGCCCACGACGAGGTGCTGGGCAGGGACGTGGCCGTCAAGGAGGTCCTGCCGCCGCCCGACCTGACCGGTCCCGAGCGCGATGTGTTCGCCGTACGGACGTTCAGGGAGGCCAGGGCGGCGGGCCGGGTGGCGCACCCGGGCGTGGCCACCGTGTACGACGTCCTTGAGGAAGGCGGCCACCCCTGGATCGTCATGGAGCTCGTGGACTCCCGCACCTTAGGAGATCTGGTCCGCGACGACGGCCCGATGTCCCCCCTCGAGACCGCGAACATCGGGCTGCAGCTCCTGGAGGCGCTGCGCGCGGCCCACGCGGCGGGCGTGCTGCACCGTGACGTGAAGCCGGACAACGTGCTGCTCACCGAGGACGGCCGGGCGGTGCTCACCGACTTCGGCATCGCCACCACGGAGGACGAGGCCCCCGTGACCCGTACGGGCATCCTGATCGGCACCCCCGCCTTCATGGCGCCGGAACGCGCGGCCGGCGGGCAGGCGAGCCCCGCCTCGGACCTGTGGTCGCTGGGCGTGACTCTCTACATGGCCGTCGAGGGCCACTCCCCCTTCCAGCGGGACAACGCCCTGGCCACGCTCGGCGCGGTCATGCACGCCGAGACGGCGCCGCTGGCCCGCGCGGGCGTGCTCGCCCCCGTGCTGCTCGGCCTGCTGCGCAAGAACCCGGCGGAGCGCATGTCGCTGGTGGAGGCCGAACGGCGGCTGGCCGTGATCATCGCGGGCGGCACGCCCGAGCAGACGGGTCCCGTCCCCATACCCGTGGCGGAGCCGCGACCGCGGCGGCGCGGGCTGCGCGTGGCCGCGGTCGCCGGGGGCGCGCTGATCGTCGGCCTCGTGGCGGGCGGTGCGGCCTGGTGGTCGAACCGCGCGCAGGAAGTGCCCCTGCGCCCGAGCCCCGCTCCGGCCGTCGTGACCGCCGGCCCGTCCACCTCCGATCCCGAGCCGACCCCGAAGACCTCTCCTCCGTCCACCCGTCCGACCCCCGCTGAGACCTCCTCTGAATCGGCCCCTGAGAGGTCCCCTGGAACGGCGAACGTGCCTTCCGCCCCGCAGAGCTCCTCGCCCACCAGGGAGCCGCACAAGACGCCGACCGGCGATCGCAAGAGCCCCACCCACGAGCCGACGCCCACCGCGTCCAAGACCAAGAACGAGGAGAAGAACGAGCAGAAGAACGAGGAGCCGAAGAAGCCGAAGGAGAACAAGCAGACGCCGTCCCAGGCCCCGGGCGCGGTCGAGCCGTCGGACCAGGGCCGGAAGAAGGTCAAGAAGCGCCGCTGACGCGGGGGCCGGTCAGGACTCGTCGCGGACGATGTCCAGCGCCTTCTGCAGGTCCTGCGGATAGTCGGTGCTGAACGACATCCACTCCCCCGTGGTCGGATGCTCGAACCCGAGCGCCACGGCGTGCAGCCACTGCCGCGTGACGCCCAGGCGGGCCGCCAGCGTCGGGTCGGCGCCGTACAGCAGGTCGCCGACGCAGGGGTGCCGCAGCGCGGCCATGTGCACCCGGATCTGGTGGGTACGCCCGGTCTCCAGCTTGATGTCCAGCAGTGAAGCCGCCCGGAACGCCTCGATGGTGTCGTAGTGGGTGACCGACGGCTTGCCGCCCGCCACCACCGCGAACCGCCCGTCCCCGGCGGGGTGGCGGTCGATGGGCGCGTCCACCGTGCCCCTGAACGGGTCGGGATGCCCCTGCACCAGCGCGTGGTAGCGCTTGTCGACCGTGCGCTCCTTGAAGGCCCGCTTGAGCCGGGAGTACGCCACCTCGCTCTTGGCCACCACCATCGCCCCCGTGGTGTTGGCGTCGAGCCGGTGCACGATGCCCTGCCGCTCGGCCGCCCCGCTGGTCGCGATGGTGTGACCGGCCCCGAGCAGCCCGCCGATCACGGTCGGCCCGGTCCAGCCGACGGTCGGGTGGGCGGCCACCCCGATCGGCTTGTTGACCACGACGATGTCGTCGTCCTCGTACACGACGGTCATGCCCGGCACCGGCTCGGCGACCGGCATCGGCGTGGTGACCGGCGGCGGCATCGTCACATCGAGCCACGCGCCCGCGTGCACCCGGTCCGACTTGGCCGGCTGCCGTCCGTCGACCAGCACCTCGCCCGCGACGATCAGCTCGGCCGCGCGCGTGCGGGAGAAGCCGAACAGGCGGGAGAGCGCCGCGTCGAGCCGCTCGCCCTCCAGGCCGTCGGGGACGGGAAGGCTGCGCTGCTCACTCATCTTTCGCCACCGCCTTGGACCCGTCGATCTGCACGTTGCGCCAGGCGAGGAGCACGGCCAGGATGCCGCCGCAGACAATGGCCGAGTCGGCGATGTTGAAGACGGGGAAGTAGTCGATGACGGGGAAATGCCCGGGGAGCACCTCGATGAAGTCGACGACGTGCCCCTGGAGCTGCGTGGAGCGCCCGAAGCCCGAGGGGTAGCGCAGCAGCCGGTCGGTGAGGTTGCCGACCGCCCCGCCGAGCAGCAGGCCGAGCGTGAGAGCCCAGGCCCGGCTGCCCAGCTTGCGGGCGGTGCGCACGATGGCCACGACCACGCCCGCGGCGATGAACGTGAAGACGAGGGTCATTCCGGTGCCCATGCTGAACGCGGCACCGGAATTGAAGATCACCCGAAACTGCAGCACGTCCGGAATGACGACGAGCGGCGCCCGGCCCTCGAGCGTGCGCAGCACCACCGTCTTGGTGATGACGTCGGCCGCGTAGATCACGGCCGCCAGCACGACGAGGACCGCGAAGAGGCGCCCGCGGGGGGTGCCCTCAGGCGCTGCTACCGGCGCTCCTCCTTCTGCTTGCAGGCCACGCACAGCGTCGCCCTCGGGAACGCCTGAAGGCGTTCCTTGCCGATCGGCTTGTGGCACGATTCGCACACTCCATAGGTCCCTGCGTCGATCCTGGCGATCGCACGTTCGTTCTGCGCGACCAGATCGCGCGCATTCAGGGTAAGGGCGATCTCGCGTTCGCGCTCGTACGTCTTGGCGCCGGCGTCCGCCTGGTCGTCGCCGGCTCCCTGGGTGACGTCTCCAGAGGCTATCTCCGTCTCGTGGCGGCGGATGTCCGCGTTGAGCTCGTCGATCTCGCTCTGGAGCATGCCGCGTACCTCGGCCAGCTCCTGTTCCGACCACATCGACGGTGTAGCGGTGGTCTGCGTGACTGCCGCCATGGCTGCCTCCATTGCTGATCAAGGCCGTAAATGGTGCGGGCAGCTTAGGATCCTCATAACGGAACGGCAAACGACCCGCCGGACGGTTTACCTCCCCCGTACTATCCCGCCTCGCGCATTCAACTCCTCCACAGGGGCGTCCATTCCCACATCTTTGTCGGTTGCGTACCGAGCGTGGCCGTTGGACGACCCCTGGACGGTGCGCCCCTGGAAACCAGGAAGCCTTCGCCTCCACTCTGCGTTATGGTTTGAGACTGCAAGGCGTTGATGGGGCCCGACTGTGAGGGATATCACCCCGGAGCCGCCGGAAGAACGGCTCATGCGAGCTCATTAGACCCGGCAGCAGACCGAACGAAGAGGGCCTCCCCGCTGGAGAGGTCAAGAAGGGTGGTACCGCGGAGCCGCGTGGCTTCGTCCCTTCACGCTCAGCCCTGCCGGCCGACGAAGCGTGGAGGTCACGCCCGAGATGTCTTCCCCAACGTTCCGCTCTCTTCCCGCGCAGGTCGACCTGCCCGCGCTCGAGCGCGAGGTCCTCGACCGCTGGCGGGACGGGAAGATCTTCGAGCGGTCCATCGAGCAGAACGCCGGAAACCCGTCCTGGGTCTTCTACGAGGGTCCGCCCACCGCGAACGGCCTGCCCGGCGTGCACCACGTCGAGGCGCGGGTGTTCAAGGACCTCTTCCCGCGCTACAAGTCCATGCGCGGATTCAGCGTTCCGCGTAAGGCCGGATGGGACTGCCACGGCCTCCCGGTCGAGGTCGGCGTCGAGCGCGAGCTGGGCCTGACCGGCAAGAAGGACATCGAGGAATACGGCATCGCCGAGTTCAACGCCAAGTGCCGCGAGTCGGTGCTTCGGCACGTGGACGCGTTCGAGCAGATGACCGAGCGCATGGGCTACTGGATCGACCTGTCCCAGGCGTACCGGACGATGGACCCGTCCTACATCGAGTCGGTGTGGTGGTCGCTGAAGGTCGTGTGGGACAAGGGGCTGCTGTTCCGCGACTTCCGCATCACGCCGTACTGCCCGCGCTGCGGCACGGGGCTGTCCGACCACGAGCTGGGCCAGCCCGGCGGCTACGAGAACGTCTCCAGCCCGTCGGTCTACGTCCGCATGCCGGTGACCTCCGGGCCGCTGGCCGAGCTGGGCGCCGCCCTGCTCGTGTGGACGACGACGCCGTGGACCCTCGTGTCCAACACGGCGGTCGCCGTGCACCCCGACGTGACGTACGTCGCGGCCCGCACGGCGGACGGCGAGGTCCTGGTGGTCGCCGAGCCGCTGCTGTCGGTCCTGGGCGAGGGCGCGACCGAGGTCGCCCGCCACACGGGGCGGGAGCTGGAGCACACCACGTACTCCCGCCCGTTCGACCTGGTCGACATCCCCGGCGCCCACTACGTCGTGCTCGGCGACTACGTCACGGTCGAGGACGGCACCGGCCTGGTCCACCAGGCCCCGGCCTTCGGCGCCGACGACCTGGCCGTGATCAAGCGGTACGACATGCCCGTCGTCAACCCGATCGGCCCCGACGGCCGCTTCCTCGACGACGTGCCCATGGTCGGCGGCCGGTTCTTCAAGGACGCCGACGAGGAGCTGACCGAGGACCTGCGCGCCCGCGGGCTGCTCTACCGCGGCGGCCACTTCGAGCACGCCTACCCCCACTGCTGGCGCTGCCACACCGCGCTGCTCTACTACGCCCTCCCGTCCTGGTACATCCGCACCACGGCGGTCAAGGACAAGATGCTGGCGGAGAACGCCGGCACCAGCTGGTACCCCGAGACGATCAAGTGGGGCCGGTTCGGCGAGTGGCTGCGCAACAACGTCGACTGGTCGCTGTCGCGCTCGCGCTACTGGGGCACGCCGCTGCCGCTGTGGGTGTGCTCCGAGGACGAGTCCCACGTGACGTGCGTCGGCTCGCTGGAGGAGCTGGGCACCCTGGCCGGCCAGGACGTGTCGGCGCTCGACCCGCACCGCCCGTACGTCGACGACGTGACCTTCGACTGCCCATCGTGCGGCGCCCTGGCCCGCCGCGTGCCCGACGTCATCGACGCCTGGTACGACTCCGGCTCCATGCCGTTCGCCCAGTGGGGCGAGCGCGGCAAGCCCGAGGGCCTCTACCCGGCGCAGTTCATCTGCGAGGCCACCGACCAGACGCGCGGCTGGTTCTACTCGCTGATGGCCGTCGGCACGCTCGTCTTCGGCCAGTCCTCCTACGAGAACGTGCTCTGCCTCGGCCTGATCCTGGCCGAGGACGGCCGCAAGATGAGCAAGCACCTGGGCAACATCCTCGAGCCGATCCCGCTGATGGACCAGCACGGGGCCGACGCGCTGCGCTGGTTCATGGCCTGCTCGGGCTCGCCCTGGGCGGCGCGCCGGGTGGGACACAACGCGCTGGAGGAGATCGTCCGCAAGGTCCTGCTGACGCTCTGGAACACCTCGTCGTTCTTCACCCTCTACGCCAACGCCGAGTCCTGGTCGCCGTCCATGCTCGCGGAGGCCACCCCGGCGGCCGAGCGCCCGCTGCTCGACCGCTGGGTGCTGGCCGAGCTGCACAGGACGGTGGCCGAGGTCACGGCGTCCCTGGACGAGTACGACACCCAGCGCGCCGGCCGCCGCCTGGCCGACTTCCTCGACGACCTGTCCAACTGGTACGTGCGCCGCTCGCGCCGCCGGTTCTGGCAGGGGTCGCGGGAGGCGTTCGCGACGCTGTACGAGTGCCTGGAGACGGTGACGCGGCTGATGGCGCCCATCGCGCCGTTCATCACCGACTACCTCTGGGACGTGCTGCGCTCCCCCGAGGCGCCCTCCTCGGTGCACCTGGCCTCCTGGCCCACGGTCCGCGAGGACCTGCTCGACCCGGTGCTGTCGGACCGGATGGCCCTGGTGCGGCGCCTGGTGGAGCTGGGCCGCTCGGCCCGCGCCTCGTCGGGCGTCAAGACCCGCCAGCCGCTGCGCCGGGCGCTGGTGGGGGCGCACGGCTGGCCGTCGCTGCCCGGCGAGCTCCGGGGACTGGTGGCGGACGAGCTGAACGTCCACGTGCTCGAGGACATGTCCGGGTTCAGCGCCGATCTCGTGTCCTACTCCGTCAAGCCCAATTTCCGGGCCCTGGGCAAGCGCTTCGGCTCCCAGACCAAGCTGGTGGCCGCCGCGGTCTCGGCCGCCGACCCCGCCCGCGTGGCCCGGGCCCTGCGCTCGGGCGCCACGGTCATGGTGGAGGCGGACGAGCTGGGCGAGATCATGCTCGGCCCCGACGACGTGATCGTCAACGAGCAGCCCCGTGCGGGCTGGGCGGTGGAGACGGGCGCGATCGGCACCGGCACGGGCGAGACGGTGGCCCTGGACCTGGAGCTCACGGACGACCTGCGCCGCGCCGGCCTCCTGCGCGAGGTCATCCGCCTGGTCCAGGACGCCCGCAAGTCGACCGGCCTGTCGATCACCGACCGCATCGACCTGTGGTGGACCACGTCCTCCCCTGACCTCGCCGCCGCCCTGCGCAGCGAGGGGCACGTGGTGGCGGAGGAGGTCCTGGCCACCACGGTCACGGAGGGCACGGCCCCGGACCTGCCGTCCCACACGGACGAGGACCTGTCGCTGACCTTCCAGCTCCGCCGCGCCTGACACCGGGCGGCGCGGTGGGGCCGCCTCCCCGGCGCGCCTCACCGCACCGCCTCTCAGGCCGCCACGCGGCCCCCGGACCCACACCGGCACGCTCCGCCGGCCACGAAGTCGGCGCCGGGGGTCGCGGCGTACATGAACGCCCACGTGAGCGACCAGGCCCTGCTGAACGTGGTGATGAAGGAGCGCACTGAGGGCGCGAACCCCGATGGCAGGCCCGCCGACGTCGCACGGCGAGCCTGCCATCTGCCGTATATCCCCCTGGTTGTATCCCTCAGGTTGAGGCGGCCGCACATTGGCGCGTTCGAACGCAGCCAGATATCCAACCGTGGTTGGACGCTGAAACCGCCTGCCTTTCCTAGCATGTGCGCGTCGGCCAGATCCGGCCGGTGAAATCGCTCTTCTGACGGTCCTCTGCTCCCGTCTTCGGCTCACCGGCTCGGGGAGGATTCTGTGCTGGCAGGCAAAACGTGGTTGGCCGCATCTACAGCCGCCATCTTGGTGGCGGGCCTTCTCCATGCTCCACCGGCCCGTTCGGAGCCGGTCGTCAAGGGACCGCCGGAGGTCGTCGACCACCATCGGACGGTGCGGGGAGAGCGCGTGGCGGTCCGTCCGCGCACCCCCGACCCCGCCGTGGGCAAGAGCGTGTCGCAGCCCCGGTGGCCGTCCGAGAACGACGCCACCGCGGTGCGCGCGACGGGAAACGCCAGGGTACGCGTCCTCGACAGGAACGTCGCGGCGAAGGCCGGCGTGGGCGGGCTGCTGTTCACCGTCGACAGCCCGGGACTGTCCGAGGTGCGGGTCTCCTATGACGCGATCACCCGCGCCTACGGCGGCTCGTACGGTTCCCGCCTTCGGCTCGTCCGGTTGCCGGGCTGCGCGCTGACCACTCCCGACGTGGACGAGTGCCGCACCGCCACGCCGGTCACCGCGGGCAACGATGCGGAAGCCCGGACTCTGACCGCCGACGTCCAGGCCGGCTCCGCGGTGCTCGCCGCCGAAGCCGGTCCCGCGAGCGCGCTCGGCGACTACCGTGCGACGCCGCTGGCCGCGACGGCGACCTGGAACGGCGGCGGGAACTCCGGCGACTTCACCTGGTCGTACCCGATGCGGGTGCCACCGGTGCCCGGCGGGCTGACCCCGCAGCTCGCGATCGGCTACTCCGCCAGCTCCGAGGACGGGCGCACCGCCAGCACCAACAACCAGTCCTCGTGGGTGGGCGAGGGCTTCGACCTGTGGCCCGGCTACGTCGAGCGCAGCTACAAAGGGTGCGCGGACGACGGGGCGCCCAAGAGCAACGGCGTCGATCCCGGCGACCAGTGCTGGGCGTACGACAACGCGACCGTCACCTGGAACGGCAAGGGCGGCGAGTTGATCAAGGCCGCCGACGGCACCTGGCGCATGCGCGGCGACGACGGCACCCGCTTCGAGAAGGTGACCGGCACACAGAACGGCGACAACGACGGCGAGTACTGGAAGGCCACCACGACCGACGGCACCCAGTACTTCTTCGGCAGGAACCGGCTGCCCGGCTGGGCCACCGGCCGTGCCCAGACGGAATCGGCCTGGACGGTGCCCGTCTTCGGCAACAACTCCGGCGAGCCGTGCTACGACGCGGGCGGGTTCGCGAAGTCGTCGTGCCAGCAGGCGTGGCGGTGGAACCTCGACTACGTCGTCGACCCGCACGGCAACGCCATCGCCTACTACTACGAGAAGGAGAGCAACCACTACGGGCGCGACGTCTCCCTGACCGACGACGTCGCCTACGAGCGCGGCGGCCAGCTGAGCCGCATTGAGTACGGCCTACGCGCCGACAGCCTGTTCACCGCCCCGCCGGCCAAGGTGGTGTTCACCACCTCCGAGCGGTGCGTCGCGGACAGCACGTTCGACTGCGCTCCCACCAAGATCACAACTTCGCCGGACAAGTGGTCCGACGTGCCCTGGGACCAGAACTGCGCCACGGAATGCACCAAGAAGGGGCTGATCTCCCCGACGTTCTGGTCACGTAAGAGGCTCACCGGCATCACCACCCAGATCCGGCGGGCGGACGGCGGCTACCGCGACGTCGACACCTGGGCGCTGCGGCACGCGTGGGGCGACGCCGACGTCGACAGGGCGCTGCTCCTGCAAGGGATCAAGCACACGGGCAAGGCGGCGGACACGCCGGTGACGCTCCCCGAGGTCACCTTCAACCACGTGCAGCTGAGGAACCGCCTCGACCGCGTCGGCGACGACATCCCGCCGTTCATCAAATACCGCCTCGGCGCCATCTACGACGAGTACGGCGGGCAGATCGACGTGGAGTACTCCGGCGAGGACTGCACCCTGTCCGCCCTGCCCACCCCCGAAACCAACACCAAGCGCTGTTTCCCCGCCATCTGGCAGCCGGCCGGACACGACAGCCCGATCCAGGACTGGTTCCACAAGTACGTCGTCACCAAGGTGATCCGATCCGACCGCACCGGCCGCGCCCCCGACATGGTCACGACCTACAACTACCTGGGCGGGGCGGCCTGGCACTTCGCCGATGACGACGGCCTGACCAGGACCAAGGAGAAGACCTGGTCGCAGTGGCGCGGCTACGGCCAGGTCCAGGTCACCACCGGCGGCGACGGCCAGCCGCTCACCCTCGACGACCACCTGTACCTGCGGGGCATGGACGGTGACCGGCTCAACACCTCGGGCGGCGTCAAGAGCGTCACCATCGGCGACGGAGAGGGCGGCACGTACACCGACGCCGACGCCCTGGCCGGATTCGAGCTGAAACACACCGTCTACACCGGGCCGGGCGGGAGCGTCCACGACAAGACCGTCAACACGCCCTGGCAGCACGAGACCGCCTCCCGCACCCGTTCCTGGGGCACCTCCGCCGCGGTCCTGACCGGGACCGCCACCGTCCGCACCTGGACCGCCATGGACGGCGGCGCCTGGCGGCAGACCCGCACCGACACGACGTACGACACCGTGACGGGCGTGCCGACCCAGGTCGACGACCAGGGCGACACCGCTCGCCAGGACGACGACCTGTGCACCCGCACCACGTACGCGGTCAACGCCGCCGCGTGGATCCGCAGCCTGCCCTCCCGCGTCGAGACGGTCGCCGTCCGCTGCTCCGCCACGCCCAGCCGGCCCGACGGGATCGTCTCCGACATGCGCACCTTCTACGACGGAGGCGCCTTCGGCACCGCTCCGGCCAAGGGGGACGCCACCCGGGTGGAGAAGATCGCGGCGCACGACGGCACCACTGCCACGTACGTGCCGACCGCCCGGACCACGTACGACGGCTACGGCCGGGTCACGGCGGTCACGGACGCGGCCGGCCACACGACCACGACCGCGTACACCGAGACCGCCGGCCTGACCACGAAGACCATCACCACGAGTCCGCCGGTCACTCCGGGAGACGCCTCCAGCGCGCACGTCACCACCGAGACCCTCGACCCCGCCTTCGGCCTGGCCACCGCCCGGACGGACGCGGCCGGGCGCACTACCCACCTGGCCTACGACACGCTCGGCCGCCTCACCGGGGTCTGGCTGCCCGGCCGCGCCACCACCGACACCCCCGACACCGAGCACGTCTATCAGGTCGCCGAGGGCAAGATCGGTGCGGTCACGACCAGAACCCTGACCCCCACGGGCGGCCGGCGCGTGACCCAGGAGTTGTTCGACGGCCTGCAGCGCCCGCGCCAGACGCAGGCCGAGGGGCCCGACGGCGGGCGGCTCATCACCGACACCTTCTACGACAGCCGCGGCAACACGGCCCGCACCTACGACCTCTACTACGCGGCGGGCGAGCCGGAGGCCGCCCTGTTCGGCGTCGACACGCCCGGCGACGTCGAGTCGCAGATGACGTTCTCCTACGACGGGCTGAATCGGGAGACGCTGCGCCGCTTCGTCGTCGGCAACAACGACGTCCAGGAGAAGTGGCGCACCGTCACCACGTACGGCGGCGACTGGGTGGCCATCGACCCGCCCGACGGCGCCACGCCCTCGGTCATCGTCACCGACGCCCGGGGCCGCAGGACGGCGCTTCGCCAGCACGACAGCGCTTCCCCGACCGGTCCGTACCAGGCGACGACCTACACCTACACCCCCGCGGGCCAGAAGGCCACGATGCGCGACCCCGCCGGCAACACCTGGTCCTACACCTACGACCTGCGCGGCCGCACGATTAGTACCGCCGACCCCGACAGCGGCACCACCGTCACGGCCTACGACGACCTGGACCGCCCGGTCAAGACCACCGACGCCCGGGGCCGCACGCTTGTACCGGTCTACGACCCGCTGGGCCGCGTGACCGAGATCCGCGAGGGCTCCGTCACGGGCACCCTCATGGCGGCTTACACCTACGACACCGTACGCAAGGGGGAGCTCGCCTCGCAGACCCGCTACTCGGGCGGGCGAGCCTACACCGAGCGGATCGACGCCTACGACTCGGCCGGGCATGCGGTGAAGTACACCCTTGTCATCCCTCAGGAGGAAGGGGCGCTGGCCGGGAGCTACACCTTCACCACCGCCTACAACCCGGACGGCACGGTCCGCACCCGGGGCTTCCCGGCGGCCGGCGACCTGCCCGCCGAGAACGTCACGACCACGTACGACGAGCTCTCCCGGCCCACTCGCCTCACGAGCAACCTCGGCAGCTACGTCACCGCCACCGCATATTCCGCGGCGGGACGCCCCCTGCAGTACGAGCTGTCCACCGGTGCCAAGAAGGTGTGGCAGACCTTCACCTACGAGTACGGCACGGGTCGCCTGGCCGGCGCCCGCGCCGAACGCGAGGGCGTGACCGGGACGGACCGCAACGCGGTATACACCCACAACCAGGCCGGGTCCATCACCTCGATCTCGGACGTGTCCCGCTCGGGCACCGACACCCAGTGCTTCACCTACGACCGGTTCCAGCGACTCCAGCAGGCATGGAGCCAGGCCACGCCGACCTGCGCCGCCGCTCCGTCGGGTTCCGCCGTCGGCGGGCCTGCCCCGTACTGGCACAGCTACGCCTACGACGTGACCGGCAGCCGCACCCAGGAGGTCCTGCACGGGCTCGGCGGCACGGCCGACACCACCCGGTCCTACGCCAACGCCCCCGCAGGCCAGGGTCACCGGCTCGGGTCGGTCACCCAGACCGGCGGCGCGGGCGCCCGGACGGAGACCTTCGGCTACGACGCGGCCGGCAACCTGACCACGCAGGACGCCGGTTCGCAGGACAAGACCTATACCTGGGACGCGGCGGGCCTGCTGGCGAAGGTCTCCACCGGGGACTCCGACACGTCCTTCGTCTATTCCGCGACCGACGATCGGCTCATCCGCCGGGACGCCGGCGGCAGCACGCTCTATCTGCCCGGCATGGAAGTACGCGTCGCGGCGGGCGCCGCCGTGGCGGCCCAGCCCTCGGCGGTCCGCTACTACACGCACGACGGCCAGACGCTGGCGATGCGCTACTCCGCCTCCGGCGTGCGTTTCCTCGTGCCCGACCACCAGGGGACGACGCAACTCGTCATCGACGCCGCCAACCAGTCCGTCACCCAGCGGCGCCTCACCCCCTTCGGGGACGAGCGCGGTCAGGTCCCGGCGGGCTGGCCGGACGAGAAGACCTTCGTCGGCGGGACCGAGGACGCGAGCACCGGCCTGACGCATCTCGGCGCCCGTGACTACGACCCAGAGCTCGGCCGTTTCGTCTCCACCGACCCGCTCCTGCTGGACGACCCCCAGCAGACGCACGGCTACAGCTACGCCGGCAACACACCCGTCACCGTCAGCGACCCGAGCGGCCTGGCGGGCTGCGGCGACGACCGCCGGGTGACGCTCGTGGCGGCCCGCGACTGCAACAGCGACGGCGACTACTTCCCGCCTCCCGGTAGCAATCACGACAAGGACCACTACCCACGTCCCGGTGGCGGAGGCGGAGGCGGAGGCGGAGGCGGAGGCGGAGGCGGAGGCGGTGGCGGTGGTGGTGGCGGCGGAGGCGGAGGCGGCCGCGCAGGCGGAGGCGGAGGCGCAGGCGGAGGCGGCGGTTACCACCCTCCGCCCATCGGCCCAGTCCGCGTGTGCTCCGGCTGGTGCGCCATCAAGGACAAGATCGGCGACTACTGGGGCGGGGACGCTGGCATACCGGACCCACCGGGCCCCGGCCTGCCTCCCCTTCCCCCCTTCGGGAAAGACCCCTCAAAGTGCAGCCTCACGTCTCCCATCGGCTGCCTGAAGCCGCCGGACTTCGACTGGATCAGCCCGTTCGTCGGCGTGCGGTGCAATCGCTTCAGCTGCACCATCCTGTTGCCACGGTCGGTGGTGAAGTTCATCAGCGAATTCCTCGACAGCACAGCAGGCACATACTCGCTGATCGTCGTTTCCAACATCATAACGGCGCTCGTCTGCACCCAAGGCGGCCCTATCGGTGTCGCCGCCTGCGGTATCGCGATCAACGTCCTCATCGAGCAGGGCAAGACATTTCTGCGGAAGGCGGCCGTACGCGGCGGCCCGGTCCGGGCTCATGGAGGCGGCGAAGAGGGCGGCGAGGTACAGGGTGACCCCTACGGCGTGGACGTCCCCTCTCGCCT
>NZ_JBFANV010000039.1:0-93208 GCF_040674955.1 Nonomuraea sp. NPDC049695
CAAGCAATATCCGTCAATCATGACGGGGTCATGCATGTGTATCTCATGCACTGGCTTTTAACACACTGTTGAGTTCTCAAGAAACGGACGCGTACTTCCTCACTCAAAACCGTTCAGGCTTTTCGCTCGGAGGCGTTCATTTCGTTGTGTCTTAATTCTTTCAGCCGTTCAAGTCCCTGTCAAATTGACCCGACTTGCTCGACTTGCTGGAATTAATCCGTGCCCCGCTTCCGGGACAACCCCTCTAACTTACCAGCCCATCCGGAGTGATGCGTACATCCACCGAAGTGAGGAGGGGAAGAAGGGTTGCGCCGTACTGCGTCGGCTGTTCAAGATTAGCAGCGCTCCCGAGCCCTCGTGCCGGTTCGCCGTGTTCTACGGACACAGATCGATCACGACCGAACATAGACTCCCCACGTGAGCAGCAACACGCCGCCAGTGGCGAAGAAGATCCCGACGAAGCGCACCCATCACGGTGACACCGTCATAGACGAGTACGCCTGGCTGAGCAACAAGGAAGATCCAGATACCACCGCCTATCTCGAGGCGGAGAACGAATTCCTCAAACAGCAGACCGCTCACCTCTCCGATCTCCAGGAGGAGGTGTTCCAGGAGATCAAGGGACGCACGCAGGAAACGGATCTCTCCGTCGCCAGCCGCAAGGGCGCATGGTGGTACTTCTCGCGTACGGAGGAGGGCAAGCAGTACTCCGTCTCCTGCCGCGTCCCCGCGGAGGGCGACGCGCCCCCGGAGATCACCCCGGGCGAGAAGCTCGACCGCGAGCAGGTGATCCTGGACGGCAATGAGCTCGC
This sequence comes from Nonomuraea sp. NPDC049695, assembly GCF_040674955.1. NCBI lineage: Bacteria > Bacillati > Actinomycetota > Actinomycetes > Streptosporangiales > Streptosporangiaceae > Nonomuraea > Nonomuraea sp. NPDC049695. The sequence goes on from NZ_JBFANV010000039.1 coordinate 813, forward strand.
CGGCGACAGCCCGTTCTTCTCGATCGGCACCAGCGCCGTCACTCCCGACGGCACGATGCTGGCCTACGCGACCGACTACAAGGGCGACGAGCGGTTCACGCTCAGGTTCAAGAACCTCGAGACGGGCGAGGTGCTCCCCGACGAGATCACGGACATCTTCTACGGGGGCTGCTGGTCGGCCGACGGCTCGACGTTCTTCTACACGCGCGTGGACGACGCCTGGCGCCCGTTCCAGGTCTACCGGCACACCCTCGGCACCGAGGAGGACGTGCTGGTCTACGAGGAGACCGACGAGCGTTACTGGGTCGGCATCGGGCTCACGCGGAGCGAGAAGTACCTGGTGCTCGGCGCCGGCAGCAAGATCACCAGCGAGGTGCGCCTTCTCGACGCCACCGACCCCACGGGTGAGTTCAAGGTGGTCCGCCCCAGGAAGACGGGCGTCGAGTACGGCGTCGAGCACGCGGGCGACTTCTTCTACGTGCTGCACAACGAGAACGCCGAGAACTTCGAGCTGGCCACCGCGCCGCTCGACGACCCCGCCACCTGGACCCCGCTGACCGCCCACCGCGAGGACACCAGGCTCCTTGAGATCGACGCGTTCTCCGACCACGCCGTCGTGCACTTCCGCCGCGACGGGCTGACCGGCCTGCGGATCCTCCCCTATCCCGATGCGCCGGACTGGCGCGAGCGGATGGAGGCCGCCGAGCGGAACGCGTACGAGATCGACTTCCCCGAGCCGCTCTACGACGTCGGCCCCGCGGGCAACCCCGAGTTCACCACCACCAGGCTCAGGCTCGCCTACACGAGCATGGTCACCCCGCCCAGCGTGTACGACTACGAGCTCGACACGCACGAGCTGATCCTGCTCAAGCGGCGCCCGGTGCTGGGCGGCTTCGACCCGGCCGACTACGAGCAGTTCCGTGAGTGGGCCACGGCCGAGGACGGCACGAGGATCCCCGTGTCCATCGTGAAGCGCAAGGACGCCGCCAAGCCCGCCCCGACCGTGCTGTACGGGTACGGAAGCTACGAGAGCTCCATCGACCCCGCCTTCTCGATCCCGAGGCTCTCGCTGCTCGACCGCGGGTTCGTCTTCGCCGTCGCGCACGTCAGGGGCGGCGGCGAGATGGGCCGCCGCTGGTACGAGGAGGGCAAGCTCACCAGGAAGCGCAACACGTTCACCGACTTCGTGGCCGCGGCCAGGCATCTGAAGGCGACCGGGTGGAGCGAGCGGATCATCGCCAGGGGCGCCTCCGCGGGCGGCCTGCTGATGGGCGCGGTGACGAACCTCGCGCCGGAGGAGTTCGCGGGCGTGGTGGCCGAGGTGCCGTTCGTGGACGCGTTGAACACCATCCTCGATCCGTCGCTCCCGCTGACCGTGATCGAATGGGACGAGTGGGGCGATCCCCTGCACGACCCCGACGTCTACGCCTACATGAAGAGCTACACGCCGTACGAGAACGTGGACGGCAGGGCGTACCCGCCGATCCTGGCGATCACCAGCCTGAACGACACCCGCGTGCTGTACCACGAGCCGGCGAAGTGGATCGCCAGGCTCCGCGCGACGGCGGGCGGCGGGCCGTTCCTGCTCAAGACGGAGATGGGCGCCGGGCACGGCGGCCGCAGCGGGCGCTACGACGCCTGGCGCGAGGAGGCCTTCGCGCTGTCGTGGATCATCGAAAGGGGCACTTCATGACCTACCAGGCAGACGAACAGCGTTACGAGCGGCAGCCGTACAACCGCAGCGGCCGCAGCGGGCTGAAGCTGCCCGCGGTGTCGCTGGGCCTGTGGCACAACTTCGGCGACAACCGGCCGATCGAGAACTCCCGGGCGATCCTGCGGCGCGCGTTCGACCTAGGGGTGACGCACTTCGACCTGGCCAACAACTACGGCGTCCCGTACGGCTCGGCGGAGCAGAACTTCGGGCGCATCCTGCGCGAGGATTTCGCGCACCATCGGGATGAGCTGATCATCTCCACCAAGGCCGGGTACGACATGTGGCCGGGTCCGTACGGTGAGTGGGGCTCGCGCAAATACCTCCTGGCCAGCCTCGACCAGTCGCTCCAGCGCATGGGCCTGGAGTACGTCGACATCTTCTACAGCCACCGCCCCGACCCCGAGACGCCGCTCGAGGAGACCATGGGGGCGCTCGACCGGGCCGTACGCTCGGGCAAGGCGCTCTACGCGGGCATCTCCAGCTACTCGGCCGAGCAGACCACCCAGGCCGCGCGGATCATGCGCGAGCTGGGCACGCCGCTGCTCATCCACCAGCCGTCCTACTCGATGATCAACCGGTGGATCGAGGACGGCCTGCTGGACGCGGTGGAGGAGGCGGGCATGGGCTGCATCGTGTTCTCGCCGCTGGCGCAGGGCCTGCTGACCGACCGCTACCTCGAAGGCGTGCCGGCCGACTCGCGGGCGGCCACGAGCCGGTTCCTGAGCGAGGACCGGATCAACCGCGAGCTGGCGCGCGACCTCAACGAGATCGCGAAGGGCCGGGGACAGACGCTGGCCCAGATGGCGCTGTCGTGGACGCTCAGGGACCCACGGGTGACGAGCACGCTGATCGGGGCGAGCAGCGTGCAGCAGCTCGAGGACAACGTGGCCTGCGTGGACGGCCCCGCCTTCACGGAGGACGAGCTTCAGGCAATCGACAAGATCACAGCGCCTCGTGCCGCTGGAGGTAGGTGAAGGAGGCCCAACCGGGCAGCACCGGGAGCCAGAACGTGAGGAGCCGGTGCAGCAGCACGGCCGAGGTGGCCAGCTCGGCCGGCAGGCCCGCCACGGTCAGCCCCAGCGCGAGCGCGCCCTCGACCGCGCCCAGCCCGCCGGGTGTGGGCGCGGCCGAGCCGATCGCGTTGGCGGTGAGGTAGACGACGGCCACGGCGGTGAAGCTGAGGTCACCGCCGAAGGCCGCCACGCAGGCGTCCAGGCAGATCACGAACGCGATGGTGATCATGAGCGTGCCCGTGCACGCCTCGACCATCTTGCGCGGCGACTGCAGCACGTCGAGCAGCCGCGGCAGCACGTTCGAGAAGAGTTTGCGCATCCGCGCGGTGACCATCCTGCGTAGCGGCGGCACGCCGAGCACGACCACGACCAGCACCGCCACCGCCAGCAGCACCCCGACGAGCCCGCGCGACGGCGTGAACGAGGTGTTGGTGTTGGAGCCGGTGATGTAGGCGAACAGCAGCAGCAGCGAGATGTGGAACACCAGCATGATGAGCTGGGAGGCCCCCACACTGGCCACCGCGCTGGCCGGCGAGATGCCGCGCTTCTGCAGGTAGCGGGTGTTGATGGCGACGCCGCCCACGGCCGCGGGCGTGACGAGCTTGACGAACGAGGACGCGAACTGCACCAGCACCGTGCGCCAGAGCGGCAGGTGCTCGGGCACGAACCCTCTCAGCATCAGCGCGGCGGCCACGAAGCTGACGAACGAGGCGACCAGCGCGAGCCCCGACCAGGCCCAGTTGGCCGTGGTGACCACCTGGTAGACGTTGACCCGGCTGAGCTGGGAGAGCAGGAAGTACGCGGCCATCGTGCTGGCGATGATCGTGATCAGGGTGCGCGGCCTGAACCGCTCGAGGCGTACCTCCTCGACCTTGCCCTGCGGCTTGAGTGCGACGATCTGCTCGCGGATGCCGGGCAGCACGTGCTTGGCCTTCGACAGGGCCGAGCGGGTCTCCCGGGTCAGCGCGATCTGCTGGAGCAGCGGCATGGCGGCGGCCAGCGTGTCCGGCCCCATGACGGCCGCCGCGGCCCGCACCGAGCGCTCGGGGCCGACCCGCAGCGCCAGGTAGGTGAGGAGCTGGGCGACGTCCAGCCTGAGCAGCAGGTCTCCGGCGGCGATCTCGCCGCTGCGGGCGTCGGTCAGCACGACCCGGCCCGCCCGGTCGAGGTGGATGCTGTCGCCGGTGAGCCGCCGGTGCGCCAGGCGCTGGACGTGCAGCAGCTCGACCTGCTCCCACATCTGGGCGAGGAGGTCGTCGTCGATCTGCTCGTCGGGCACCTCGTCGAGCGGGCGTGTCTCGAGGTGCTCGTACGCGAGCAGCGCGGCCTCGGTGCCGATCTCGCTGGTGCCGAGCAGCCGGGGCGTGCTGGCGCCGGCCGCCTGGGCCGCGTACGCCATGAGCGCCTCGCGTTCGAGCTCGGCACGGAGCGACCTGATGGCCCTGCGCCTGGTCTCGGAGTGGAGCCTGATGCGCCGCCACAGCCGGTACGGAAGGCCGGCCACCTGACGGTCGCGGTCGAGCACGGTGACGTCCAGATTGGCGCCGTCCTTGAGCCCGATGGCGTAGCGGCGGCTGCCCTGGTGGTCGTCCTCGATGCGACGGGCCGAGACCACCGGGAACTCCAGCTTGCGCAGCGCGGCCACCACGGCGCTCCCCGGCGGCCTGGTGTTGGGGCTGCCGACGCCGTAGAGGGTGGCGTAACCGATGGCCATGCCGACCAGCACGGTGACGATGGCGCTGGGCAGCGTGATCTGCCTGCCGGAGAAGAACGCGAGGATGTAGAGCGCGATCGTGGTCCACATCAGCATGCGCCACGTGGGCCGGCGCGAGATGCGGACGGCGGTGGCGTACGCGACGACCGAGGTGAGCAGCGTGTTCAGCGGCTCGATCGTCCTGTCGCCGGTCAGCAGCACGCGCAGGTCGTCGGCGTTGCCCGCGACGAGCCACTGCCCGAGCAGGAACGATCCGGCCATGCCGACGATGGCGGCGATCAGTCCTTCCGCGACGCGCAGGCCGTCGCGGTGGAAGACCCGCTCGACCGCGAACGCCGCGGGCACGATGAGCACCGCCGCGCCGCCCAGGAACGCGGCGACCCTGCTGAGCAGGGGCACCAGTTGGGCGCCCTCCTTGACGTCCTGCTCCAGGCCGATGAGCGTCTGCTTGGCGACCAGCATGAGCAGGACGGCCGCGCCGAGCGCGATCACCGTGGCGAAGAAGCGCAGCAGGTCGGAGGGGCGGCGTAGGCGCTGGGGCAGCAGCGGCTCTACGACGTAGACGTCGCTGTCCGCGCGTGACTCAGCCACGGCTGGATCCCCCTCCGCGAGGTCCTCCGCGTCATCTCGTTCCCTGATTCCGGCCACCGACAGAGATTCTGCACCTTCCAGGCCCGACCGTACGATCTCCAGAATTCCAGTCTGCTAAATCGTCCCCGCAGTCGTCGCACCGGGCAGGCTACACGTATTTCCAGAACGTAGTCTGTGAGCCATGTCGGGTGAACTGAGAGTTTTGGGCGCGTGTCCGCTGGACTGCCCGGATACCTGCTCCTGGATTGTCACCGTGGAGGACGGCAAGGCCGTCAAACTACGCGGCAACCCCGACCAGCCCTACACCAGAGGCGCCCTCTGCGTGAAGGTCAACCGCTATCTGGAGCACACCCAGGCGGACGACCGCATCCTCCACCCGCTGCGCCGTACGGGGCCCAAGGGGTCCGGCCAGTTCGAGCGCATCACGTGGGAAGAGGCGCTCGACGAGATCTCCGTACGGCTGCGCGCCATCGTCGAGGAGCACGGCGGCGAGGCCATCTGGCCCTATCTGGGCACGGGCACGCTCGGCTACCTGCAGGGCTGCGAGGGCGTGGCCGGGCGGCGGTTCTGGAACATGCTGGGCGCCTCCAAGCACTGGCTCAACATCTGCTCGGCGGCCGGCAGCAGCGGCCTGGCCCGTACGAACGGCACCGCGGCCGGCATGGACCCGGAGAACTTCGCGCAGGCCAGGCTGATCCTGCTCTGGGGCACGAACACGCTGACCAGCGGCCACCACCTGTGGAAGTTCATCCAGGACGGGCGGGCGAACGGCGCGCACGTCGTGGCCATCGACCCGATCCGCACCAGGACGGCCGACCAGGCCGACGAGTACCTGGCGATCAGGCCGGGCACGGACGCGGCGCTCGCGCTCGGGCTGCTCAACGTCGTGCTGGCGGAGAACGCGCAGGACGAGGAGTTCCTGGCCGCGCACACGGAGGGCTGGGAGGATTTCCGCCAGGAGATCCTGAAATATCCGGTCGAGACTGTGGCCGAAATCACCGGCATCCCCGCCGAGGCCGTCCACAGCCTGGGGATGCGGCTCGCGCACACCCGCCCCACCGCCATCCGCGCGACCATGGGCCTCCAGCGCCACGAGGGCGGTGGCACCGCGCTGCGGACGATCGGGGCGATTCCCGGCGTCACCGGCGACTGGCGCCACCCCGGCGGCGGCGTCGCGTACTCGACCAGCGGTCATGTCCACTTCGACATCGACATGCGCAATGACCTGCTGGCCAAGCCGGTCCGCACGCTGGTCATGACCAAGATCGCCTCGCAGCTCGACGACGTGAAGTGCCTGTGGGTGTACGCGGCCAACCCGGCGGGCTCGAGCCCCGACGCGAACGCGATCAGGCGGCAACTCGCCCGCGAGGACCTGTTCACGGTGGTCATGGAGCAGTTCCCGACCGACACCGTGGACTACGCCGACATCGTGCTGCCCGCGACCATGCAGACCGAGCACCATGACCTGCACGCCGGGTACGGGCACCTCTACCTGCTGTGGAACGAGCCCGCCGTGCCGCCGCCCGGCGAGTGCCTGTCCACGACGGAGACGTTCCGCCGGCTGGCGGCGCACATGGGGATGACCGAGCCGTCGCTGTTCGACTCGGACCTGGAGCTGGCCGAGCAGCTGCTCTCCAGCGGGCACTCGTCGCTGGAGGGCGTCACGCTCGACCGGCTGCGCAAGGAGGGGTGGGTGCGGATGAACTATCCCCAGCCCTTCACGCCGTTCGCCGAGGGCTTCCCGACGCCGTCCGGCAGGCTGCGCTTCCCTCCGGCGGGCAAGGCGTACACGCCGTCCCACACGACCCGGCAGCGGGGGCGCTCGCCGTACCCGCTGGCCCTGGTGACGCCCGCGCCGCACACGTTCCTCAACACCACCTTCGGCAACAACCCGGAGCTGCGGCGGCGGGCCAAGGACCCGGTGGTGCTGGTCAACCCGGCCGACGCGGCGGCGCGCGGCCTGGTGGACGGGCAGCGGGTACGCGTGCACAACGACGGCGGGGAGTTCCTGGCGGACGTGGAGATCAGCGACCGGGTGGCGTCCGGCGTGGTGGCCTCGCCCAAGGGCCGCTGGCCGAAGCTCACCCCGGGCGGCGCCAACCCGAACGCGGTCGTGGCGGAGCGGGACGGGGACATGGGCAGGGGCCCCGGCTTCCACGACAACCTGGTCGAGATCAGCCCTTGTGCCGCGCCATGAAGGCATCGATCCTGTCGAGCACCTGCTGCGCGTGAGGGCTCGCCAGCAGGGCCGAGGCGTGCAGGCTCTCCCCCGGGATGACCAGCAGCTCGTTGTCCGGGGCCTTGGCCGCGGCGTCGTGCGCCTTCGCCAGGTCGCCGGCACCGCCGTAGCCGTCGTTCGCCGAGCCGATCTGGAGGAGGGGGACGGTCAGCCTGCCGGCGTTCTCCTGGCTGATCTGGCCTGAGAGGGCCACGACGCCGGCCACCTTGGAGCCGAGCCTGAGTGCCGCGGGGACCGAGGTGGTGGCGCCGATCGAGCCGCCGACCAGGAAGACTCGCTCGACACCCCGCTCCTTGAGCAGGCGCCGGGCCATGGCGACGGCGGTGTCCTCGGGGAGGGACTGCGAGGACCGGGTGTAGACGAGCACGCGGTAGCGGGAGACGAGGCGGTCGAAGAGCGGGCGCCAGGAGCACACGGTGCCGCGGCGCTCGTAGGTGATCACCACGCCGACGGAGCCGGTGCCTCCGATGATCCCGGGCATGTCGCCGTCATATTTGAAGATCTTGCCGTCGTTCGCGTGGTAGCACCCCGAGACGTCGGGGCCGCTGGGCGGCGGAGCGCTCACCGAGACGCTGGGGACGGCCGGGCTGCTCGGAGCGGGGACCGCCCCCGTGCCGCCTCCGCCCCCGCACGCGGCCAGCGCCATCACGAACCCCATGACACCGATCAAGCCGCGCACGACCGTCCCCTCTCCGTAGACTATGTCAAAACTGACATAGTTCTAGGGGCACTTTATCCTTGGGCGAACCATGACCTCAACGCTCGGATTCGCGATTCTCGCCGTGCTCGCGCGCGGCGACCGCACGGGATACGACCTCGCCGCGGCCATGCGGCGGCCGGTCGGCTACTTCTGGACGGCCGGACACAGCCAGATCCACGCGGAGCTGCAGAAGCTGCGGGCGGCCGGGCTGGTCGGGTTCGAGGCCGAGCACGGGCCGGGGCCGCAGGGCAGGAAGGTCTACCACCTGACGGCCGAGGGCACGCGGGCGCTGCGGGAATGGGTCACCGAGCCGCCGCGCGAGCGGCCTGAGCGCGACGAGCTGGTGCTGAAGACGTACGCGTCGTGGCTGGCCGAGCCGGAGCTGGTCAGGCGGATGTTCGCCGACCAGCTCGCCGCGCACGAGGCGCGGCTGGCCGAGTACGAGCGGCACGAGGCGTCATTCGACGGGCCGCCCGCATTCGGGGATCCCCGGTTCGGCAACTACGCGACGTTGCGGTGCGGACTGAGCTACGAGCGGCACCGGGCCGACTGGTGCCGGTGGATGCTGGCTCAGCTCAGCGAGAGCTTGTAGCCCACGTGGGAGGCCGTGAAGCCGAGGTTGTCGTAGAAGCGGTGCGCGTCCGTACGTGACTTGTCGGAGGTGAGCTGCACGATCGCGCAGCCGCGCTCCCGCGCCCTGTCGACGGCCCACTGGATCATCCGGCGGCCGAGGCCCTGGCCGCGGGTGGCGGCGGCGACCCTGACGGCCTCGATCTGGCACCGCTCGGCGCCCAGCCGCGACAGCCCGGCCAGGTACGTGAGCTGCATGGTGCCCACCACCTCGCCGTCCTGCTCGGCCACGATCAGCTCGTCGTACGGGTTGGCGTCGACCCGCTCGAACGCCGCCAGGTAACGCTCGTCGTCCGGGTCGCCCTCGCGCGTGGCGCCGAGATGGTCGTCGGCGAGCATGGCCACGATCGCGGGCACGTCCTCCTTGCGGGCGGGGCGGAAGAGCGTTCTGTCTGTTTGCTGCATGTTCCGAATGATGTCAGGGACGAGTGCGCCCGCACGCCGCGGGCGGGCGCACTCGCAGGGGGGCACAGAAGGCCCTAGAACGCCTCCTCCGGAAGGTCCATGAGCTCCTGGCCGGTGGAGTCGACCACGCGGCGCTCGGCGGCCAGACGGGGCAGGACGGTCTTGGCGAAGAACGAGGCCGCGGCGATCTTGCCCAGGTAGAACGGGTCCTCGCCCGCGGCCAGCTTCTCCAGCGCCACCTCGGCCTGCCGCAGCAGCAGCCAGCCGATCACCAGGTCGCCCAGCGCGAGCAGGAGCCTGGTGCTGTTCAGACCGACCTTGTAGACCTCGGTGGGCGTCTCCAGCGAGGCAAGGGCCCAGCCCGCCATGGTGTCGCCCATGGCCTTGACCTCGGCGGCGGCCTCGGCGAGCAGCTTGCGCTCCTCCTTCAGCCGGCCGTTGCCCGCCTCGGAGGAGGCGAACTCGCCGATCTCGGTCAGCAGCGACCCGACCGCGGCGCCCTGGTTGCGCAGGATCTTCCTGAAGAACAGGTCGAGGCCCTGGATCGCGGTCGTGCCCTCGTACAGGGAGTCGATCTTGGCGTCCCGGATGTACTGCTCGATCGGGTAGTCCTGCAGGTAACCCGAGCCGCCGAGGGTCTGCAGCGAGCGGGAGAGCAGCTCGTACGACCGCTCCGAGCCGACGCCCTTGACGATGGGCAGCAGCAGGTCGTTCATGTCGTGGGCGTGCCGGTCGTCCGGGTCCACGAGGAGGGCGTCCTGGAACGTGGCCGTGTAGAGCACCAGGGCCCGCATGCCCTCGGCGTACGACTTCTGCAGCATGAGCTCGCGCCGCACGTCCGGGTGGTGGCTGACGGTCACGCGCGGGGCGCTCTTGTCGGCCATCCGCGTCAGGTCGGCGCCCTGCACGCGGGACTTGGCGTACTCCAGCGCGTTCAGGTAGCCGGTGGAGAGCGTGGCGATGGCCTTGGTGCCGACCATCATGCGGGCGTGCTCGATCACCATGAACATCTGCCTGATGCCCTCGTGCATGTCGCCCACGAGATAGCCGACCGCCGGGTGCTTGTCGCCGAAGGTCAGCTCGCACGTCGTGGAGATCTTCAGGCCCATCTTCTTCTCGACGTTCGTGACGTAGACGCCGTTGCGCTCGCCGAGCTCGCCGGTCTCCAGGTCCACGAGGTACTTCGGCACCAGGAACATCGACAGCCCCTTGGTGCCGGGGCCGTGGCCCTCGGGGCGGGCCAGGACGAGGTGGAAGATGTTCTCGGCCATGTCGTGCTCGGCGCTGGTGATGAAGCGCTTGACGCCCTCGATGTGCCAGGTGCCGTCCTCCTGCCGCACCGCCCTGGTACGCCCGGCGCCCACGTCGGACCCGGCGTCCGGCTCGGTGAGCACCATCGTGGCGCCCCACTCGCGCTCGATGGCCAGCTCCGCGAAGCGCTTCTGCTCCGGCGTGCCGACCTTCCACAGCGTGTAGGCGAAGTTGGGCCCCGCCGCGTACATGTAGAGCGCCGGGTTCGAGCCGAGCACCAGCTCGGCCGTGGCCCAGGCCAGGGTCCTCGGGATGCCGGGGCCGCCCAGCTCGGCGGGCAGGTCGAGGTTCGCCCAGCCGCCGTCGACCAGCGCCTTGTACGACTTCTTGAAACCGTCGGGAATCGTCACGGAGCCGGTCGCCGCGTCGAACACGGGCGGGTGCCTGTCGCCCTCCTCGAAGGAGTCGGCGAGGACGCCGGTGGCCAGCCTGTTGACCTCGTCCAGAATGCCGCGGGCAACCTCCTCGTCCACATCCGCAAAGGGCCCTGTGCCGAGGATTTCGCGCCTGCCGAACACCTCGAAGAGGTTGAACTCCAGGTCACGCACGTTGCTCTTGTAGTGGCCCATGGGTGTCGATCTCCTTGAACCGAGGTTTCTGTACTGGCGAGTAACCTTACTCTGAAATGCTACCCGTGGGTAACCCGTGCTATGCATGGCATGCTGCTCTCCATGGACGCCGAAGAACTCGCCGCCAGATGGCGAGAGCGCCTGCATTCCTGGGCCATTCCCGCCGAGATCATGGCCAAGGCTCCCGTTGATCCGTGGGGCCACTCGCCCGAGCGGTTCGGCGCCCGTACCGACAGGGCGCTGGCCGAGCCGGACGACGGCCCGACCATGACCCGGCTCTCCGAGGCGCTGCCCGACAAGGGCACGCTGCTCGACGTGGGCTCGGGCCCCGGCGCCTCGTCGCTGCCGCTGCACGAGCGCATCGGCCACCTCTACGCGGTCGACACCTCGCCCGCGATGCTGGAGGGGCTGACGGCCAGGGCGGAGAAGCTCGGTGTGCCGGTCACGGCGATCGAGGGCCGCTGGCCCGACGTGGCCGACCAGGTGCCCGTGGTCGACGTCGCCGTGGCCGCGCACGTGGTCTACAACGTCCCCGACCTGGCGGACTTCCTGCGCGCGCTCGACGAGCGCACCCAGGGGCGGGTGGTGCTGGAGTTGCCGCACCGCCATCCCATGAGCTGGATGACGCCGCTCTGGGAGCACTTCCACGGGGTGGACCGGCCGGTGCGGCCCGTCGCGGAGGACTGCGTGGCACTGGTGGCGGCGCTCGGCTTCGCGGTGCAGGTGGAGGAGCGGGAGGCTCCCCTGGAACGATTCACCTCGCTGGAGGAGCTGGCGACGAGCGTGTGCCGCCGGGTCTGCCTCGACCCGTCAAGGGCGCAGGAGGTGGCGGACACCGTGCTCGCGCTGGGCATGTGGCCGGTGCCCCGCGACCGTTGGGTCACCGTCTGGTGGGAATGACCCCGCCGCGCGCCGCGTTCCCCCCGATGAGCTGATTGCTCCCGGACGAGACGCGCCGTATTTCCCGGAACGCCAAGACGACGCATCCGTGACAGCCTCGTCCCAAGGGAGTTCCGATCATGGCGTGGATCGTCATCGTGCTGGCCGGCGTCTTCGAGGTCGCCATGGCCCTCTCGCTCAAGCTCAGCAACGGGTTCAGCAATCTGTGGTGGGCGCTGTCGTTCTTCGTGACGGCCGCGCTGAGCTTCGGTCTGCTCTCGTACGCGCTCAAGACCCTCGAAGTCGGCACCGCGTACGCCGTCTGGACCGGCGTCGGCGCGGCGGGCACCGCGGTGCTCGGCATGATCGCCATGGGGGACGAGGTCTCGTTGCCGCGCCTGATCTCGATCGCCCTGATCCTGGCCGGGGTCGTCGGGCTGCGGATGCTCGCTTGACGTCGCAGGGCGTCCCCGGTTAGGTGACTGCGTGATTGAAATCCATGCCGTCACCATCGACGCCGCCGACCCGTACGAGATCGCCACCTGGTGGAGCAAGGCCACCGGGCTGCCCCTCGGCGAGGGCGACAAGCCCGGCGACGACGAGGTGATGCTGCGTACCAAGCAGGACCCGTTCCTGCTGTTCATCCGCGTGCCCGAGGGCAAGACCGTGAAGAACCGGCTGCACCTCGACGTCAACGGCACCGAGGGCAGGACCCGTGACGAGGAGGTCGAGCGGCTGATCGGGCTGGGCGCGACCGTCTTCGACGACCGGCGCCAGCCCGACGGCACCGGCTGGGTGACCATGCTCGACCCCGAGGGCAACGAGTTCTGCGTGTGCAGGAGCCAGGCGGAGAAGCAGGCGCAGAGCTGACCTCACGGCGCGGGTCCTCACTCGGAGGATCGGGCGCGGCCCTGCATGGCGAGCGTGAGGACGCCGGCGATCAGGTAGACCAGGGCGCCGTGCCACAGCGCGTCCACCGCCGCGCCGAAGACCCCGTCGTCGTCGAACACGAGCTGCACCGGGTAGTCGAGCACGGCCACGATGCCCGCGGGCAGCAGCGCGAACCGCCACGGGTGCCGCAACGACCAGATCCTGGCCTGGCGGGTCACCCGGTCGCCCTCGTGCGGCCGGGCGACCGCGCCGACCGCGGCGATCAGGGCGAACAGGCTGATGCCCAGGCCCAGCGCCCACACCAGGTCGCCACCGCCCGTGAGGACGCCCAGGCCGAAGCTGGCCGCGGTGACGGCGCCGCCGCCGATGGCGGCGGCCTTCCAAGGGGCGCCGCGGAGCGCGGCGCCCGACAGCGATATCTCGTCGCGTCGGCTGATTTCGTTCATGTCATCCATGCTGCGTTTACCGACATCCAGGTGCATCGGGGATGAACCCTGATTTCGACCCTGGGAGTCACGCCTGATCCCAGGGTTCGGTTCAGGTACCGTCGCGGCATGAGCTCGAGCACTCATGACCACCCCCTGGCGCCTCCCCGGGTCGAAGAGGTGTCCGACGGCGTCTACGCCTACGTCCAGCCCGACGGGAGCTGGTGGATCAACAACACCGGGTTCCTGGCTGGGCGGCGTGGCGTGATCTGCGTCGACGCCTGCTCGACCGAGCGCCGTACGCGGGCCTTCCGCGAGGCCGTCCGCACGGTCACCGACCGGCCGATCACCACGCTGATCAACACCCACCACCACGGCGACCACACGTTCGGCAACTGGCTCTTCCCCGAGGCCACGATCGTCGGGCACGAGGGCGTACGCGAGCAGATCCTGGCCGAGGGCGTCCCGGCCTACCTGCCCGCGTGGTCGCCCGAGGTGGACTGGGGCGAGATGGTGGTGACGCCGCCGTTCCTCACCTTCACCGACCGGGTCACCGTGCACTCCGACGACCTGCGGTGCGAGGTCAGGCACGTCGGCCACGCCGCGCACACCACGAACGACTCGTACGTGTGGATCCCCGAGCGGCGGCTGCTGTTCTCCGGCGACCTCGTGTTCAACGGCGGCACGCCCTTCGTGCTGATGGGCTCGGTGGCCGGGGCGCTGGACGCACTCGGCCAGCTCAGGGCGCTGGGGGCGGAGACGGTCGTGCCGGGGCACGGAGCGGTGTGCGGGCCGGAGGTGTACGACCGGGTGGAGGGCTACCTGCGGTTCGTGCAGGAGACCGCCGAGCGGGGCCGGGCTGCGGGGCTGTCGCCGCTGGACGCCGCCAGGGAGGCCGACCTGGGCGAGTGGGGCGGGCTGCTCGACTCCGAGCGCATCGTGGGCAACCTGCACCGGGCCTACGCCGAACTCGACGGGCAGCCCCTCGGCGCCCCGATCGACCTGGCCACCGCCGTGCTCGACATGATCACCTACAACGGCGGCAAGCCGCTGTCCTGCCTCGCCTGACAAGCGACGGGTGTGATCACCAATACGCGGGTATGACCGTGGCTGTACTTGCCGTTTGCGTGGAGGTCGTCATGGGTGTCGGGGTCAGCATCTTCTTCCTCACGCTTGGCGCCATCCTGAAGTTCGCGATCGAGCCGGACGTGTTCGGCAAGAGCGTCCACATGGACGTCGTCGGGCTCATCTTCATGATCGTCGGCGGCGTGGGCGTGGTGCTGAGCATCGTGCTGGCCCCCAGGAGGGGGCGCACCTCCGACGACAGGCTGATGCACCGCGAGAACAACCCGCCGGAGATCTAGAGGCTCAGCTGCACCGCGGCGCGCGAGGCCAGGATCGGCTTGATGTGCTGCGCGATCACTGCCTGGTGCTGCGGATGGTCGCGGTAGACCAGGTAGTCGTCGACGCTGTCGAAGTCGGCCACCACCCCGTAGTCGTGGTTGCCCTGGTTGATGCCCGCGTCGGCGCCCACCGTGTACGCGCGCAGCTGGGGGATGATGCCGGGCAGCTTGCGCAGCTCGGCCGTCACCCTCTCCTTCTGCTCGTCGGTGGCGTCGTCGGTCCAGGTGAACAGCACGATGTGACGAATCATGCGATCAACCTTATCGGTGGTGTATCAAACCGGTCCGACGTGACTCTGTACGAGGTGGGTGCGGGTGTCCCGGGCCTACGGCGATCGCCGGGGGAGGGGTCCTCCCGGCGGTCGCCGTGGTCTTTCCCGGCTAGCTCCAGGCCAGCACGCGCAGCGGGTCCTCCAGCATGGCGCCCACGTCACGCAGGAACATCGAGCCCAGCTCGCCGTCCACGATGCGGTGGTCGAACGAGAGGGCGAGCGTCGCCACCTTGCGTACCGCCAGCTCGCCGTCCACCACCCACGGCATGTCCCTGATCTGGCCGACGGCGAGGATGGCCGCCTCGCCGGGGTTCAGGATCGGGGTGCCGGCGTCGACGCCGAAGACGCCGACGTTGGTGATGGTGAAGGTGCCGCCCGCCATCTCGGCCGGCTGGGTGCGGCCCGCCCGGGCGGTCTCGGTGAGCTGGGCCAGCTGCTTGGCCAGATCGGGGAGCGACAGGGCGTGGGCGCCCTTGATGTTGGGCACCACCAGGCCCCTGGGGGTGGCGGCGGCTATCCCCAGGTTGACGTGATGCTTGACCACGATCTCCTGGGCCGCCTCGTCCCACGATGAGTTGATCATGGGGTGGCGTTTCACCGCCGTGAGCACCGCCTTGGCCACCAGGAGCAGCGGGGAGACCTTGACCTCCGCGAAGTCGGGGAAGGCGCGCAGGCGCCGGACCGTCTCCATGGTGTTCGTCATGTCGAGCTGGAGGAACTCGGTGACGTGGGGGGCGGTGAAGGCGCTGGCGACCATGGCCTGGGCGGTCATCTTGCGCACGCCCTTGATGGGGATGCGCTCCTCCTCGACCCGCTCGGGCGCTGCCACGGGCTCCTTGGCCTCCGCCGCGGCGTGGATGTCCTCCCGGGTGATGGAGCCCTGAGGTCCGGTGCCGGTGATGTCCCTGAGGTCGACCCCGAGGTCCTTGGCCAGCTTCCGTACCGGCGGCTTGGCGAGGACGGAAGCCCCGGCGGCAGGCGGCGTGGGGGCGGGGGCCGGCTGGCCGTCCACCTCCACGCGGGACGGGTTGGCCACGGGAGTGGCCGGGATCCGGGCCGCCTGACGCTTGCGGGGCCGGCGCTTCGTGGCGCCGGTCTTGACGCCGTAGCCGACCAGGACCGCCTGGCGCTCCTCCTTGGGGGCCGGGCTGCCGTGGGCCCCCGGCTCGACGGCGCCCTCCTCCGGCGGGTTGGGCACCATGTCCTCGGCAGCGGCCTGGACCTGCTCCGAGGGCTCAGATGTGTCGACGGCGATGATGGGGGCGCCGACGTCGACCGTCTGGCCCACCTCGGCCAGCAGATCCGCCACCGCCCCGTCCCACGGGATCGGCAGCTCGACGATCGACTTGGCCGTCTCGATCTCCACGACGATCTGGTTGACCTTGACGGCGTCACCCGCCTTGACGTGCCATCGGACGATCTCGGCCTCCGTCAGCCCCTCGCCGACGTCGGGAAGCTTGAACTCGCGTCGCATGAACAGCCCTCCTCAGTAGCCGAGTGCCCGGTCGACGGCGTCGAGCACCCGGTCCAGGTCGGGCAGGTAGTGCTCCTCCAGCCGCGACGGAGGGTAGGGGGTGGAGAAGCCGCCGACCCGGAGCACCGGCGACTCCAGGTGGTAGAAGCACTGCTCCGTGATCCTCGCCGCCAGTTCGGCGCCGAACCCGCTGTTGACCGGCGCCTCGTGGACGACCACCACCCGCCCGGTACGGCGTACGGAGTCCATCACGACCGGCTCGTCCAGCGGGTTGAGCGAGCGCAGGTCGACCACCTCGAGCGAGCGGCCGTCGTCCTCGGCGGCCTTGGCCGCCTCCAGGCACGTCTTGACCATGGGGCCGTAGGCCAGCAGCGTGGCGTCGCTGCCCGGGCGGACCACCTTGGCGGCGTGCAGCGGCGGCCACCAGTCGGTGGAGGAGGTGTCGATGTCGGCCTTCTCCCAGTAGCGGCGCTTGGGCTCGAAGAAGATCACCGGGTCGTCGCTGCGGATGGCCTGCTGGATCATGGTGTACGCGTCGGCCGGATTGGAGCAGGACACGACGCGCAGCCCGGCGGTGTGGGTGAAGTACGCCTCGGGCGACTCGCTGTGGTGCTCGACCGCGCCGATGCCGCCGCCGCACGGGATGCGTACGACCACGGGGAGCTTGATCGCGCCCAGCGAGCGCATCGGCATCTTGGCGAGCTGCGTGATGATCTGGTCGGCGGCCGGGAAGACGAACCCGTCGAACTGGATCTCGCACACCGGCCGGTAGCCGCGCAGCGCCAGCCCGATCGCGGTGCCGATGATGCCCGATTCGGCCAGCGGCGTGTCGATGACGCGGTCCTCGCCGAAGTCCTTCTGCAGGCCGTCGGTGACGCGGAAGACGCCGCCCAGCTTGCCGACGTCCTCCCCCATGATGAGGACCTTGGGGTCGTCCTCCATGGCCTTACGCATGCCCTCGTTGAGCGCCTTGGACAGACTCAAGATGGTCATGACGCCTCCTTCGTCGGCCTCATGACAGTCATGCTGTGCTTATTGGTGCCTTCGCTTCGCTCAGTCACGGAACCCCTCCAGGTACGCGGCGAACTGGGCTCGTTCCTGGTCGATCAGGGCGTGGGGCTCGCGGTAGACGTGGTCGAAGATGTCGAGCGGCTCCGGGTCGGGCATCGCCAGGCAACGCCTGCGCAGATCGGCTCCGAGCTGGTCGGCCTCGGCGTCGACGGAGTCGAAGAACGCCTGGTCGGCGTGCTCGTTCTTGAAGAGGTACGACCTGACCCGCTCGATCGGGTCCTTGAGCTTCCACGCCTCCAACTCGCTGGCCACGCGGTAACGCGTCGGGTCGTCGGTGGTGGTGTGGGCGCCCATCCGGTACGTGAACGCCTCGATGAGCGTCGGCCCCTGGCCCGTACGGGCGGCTTCGAGGGCCTTCCTGGTCACCGCCAGGCAGGCGAACACGTCGTTGCCGTCCACCCTGATCCCGGGGAAGCCGAAGCCCGAGGCGCGGCGGTAGAGCGGGATGCGGGTCTGCTTCTCCAGGGGCTCGGAGATGGCCCACTGGTTGTTCTGGCAGAAGAACACGATCGGCGCGTTGAACACGCTGGCCCAGATGAACGACTCGTTCACGTCGCCCTGCGAGGTGGCGCCGTCACCGAAATAGACGATCGTGGCGGCGTTCGCGTCGTCGCGCTGGATGCCCATGGCGTACCCGACGGCGTGGAGGGTCTGGCTGCCGATCACGATCGTGTAGAGGTGGAAGTTGTGCTCCTCGGGGTCCCATCCGCCGTGGTTCACGCCCCTGAACAGGCCAAGCAGCTTCACCGGGTCCACGTCGCGGCACCACGCCACACCGTGCTCGCGGTAGGTGGGGAAGGCCATGTCGGCGTCGGTCAGCGCCCGGCCCGAGCCGATCTGGGCCGCCTCCTGGCCCAGCAGCGAGGCCCAGATGCCCAGCTCACCCTGGCGCTGCAGCGCCACGGCCTCCAGGTCGATGCGCCGGACGAGGACCAGGTCGCGGTAGAGCGACCGGACCTCCTCGTCGGTCAGGTCGATGTCGTAATCGGGGTGCTCGACCCGCTCGCCCTCGGGGGTGAGCAGCTGGACGAGCTCGGGAGGTGCGGCAGCACCACGAGAGGCTTCAGCTGTCACTTGCCACTCCTGTGCGTCTAAAGGGCCAGGTCTTCGATGGGGTTGCCACCTTAGCCAGCCGTCCGTGCGAGGAACCATCTGGTGGTGGTTCGTACGCGTTTGGGGCCATGGTGGCAGACATCACAACCCTCCGCGCAAGCCCCATGCCCTCCCCGTTCCCGTTGTGTCGTCAGCCACACGCGCCGGTAGGCTGTGCTTCCCAGTCACCCACCGCATCCAGGAGGAACGCAGTGGCCCGCGTCATCGTGGACGTCATGTTGAAGCCCGAGATCCTCGATCCGCAGGGCCAGGCGATCGCCAGGGCACTGCCCAGGCTCGGCTTCTCCGGCGTCTCGGCCGTGCGCCAGGGCAAGCGCTTCGAGATCGAGCTCGACGGCCCGGCCGACGAGACGGCACTCGGCGAAGTCCGTAAGATGGCCGAGACCCTGCTGGCCAACACGGTGATCGAGGACTACAGCGTCCGGGTTGAGGAGTAAGGGAGATAAGCTCCCCTGATTCCCTCTTGGTCGGTTAAAGCCGGGTTCCGGCATGCCACAATGCCACGGGCATGCCAACACTAAATAACAACAGGGTGATTTTGCGGTTAGCCCCGTTTTCACAGGGAAACCTACTCCAGGTGACATTCTGGCGCCCGGAGGAGTCCGGTGGATATTGAGTTCTCGTTGGCACTGCCTCGGGATGCGATCGGCATACCGATGGTCAGGCGAGTGCTGGGCGATGCCATGCGTTCACTGAACGTGAGCGAGACGTGCATCGCCGACATGCTCCTCGCCGTCTCCGAGGCATGCTCCAATGCGGTGCGGCACGGGGGTCCCGCCAACCGCTACGAGGTGACCGCCGCGATCGGCTACGGCCGCTGCGACGTACGCGTCGCCGACAACGGCGACGGCCTGCCGACGATGCCGCTGCACTTCCCCCCGCCGGACACCGAGAACGGCCGCGGCCTGCTGATCATGCGCTCCGTGGTCGACGAGATCTCCTTCGGCATCACACCCGGCCGTGGCACCACGGTCCACCTGCGCAAGCAACTCGCCTGGGACGAGGCCGACGCCCGCCCCCGCGAGTTGGCAGCCGTCTGAGCTGGGCTTCCGCCGGACGTACGAGCCGATGCGGACCACGCGACAGCACCCGATAACCTGAGTAGACCGCCACCGTCCGACCGACGGTGGCGCGTGCGCGCGCATTCCTCGGAGGGGACGACTGTCATGAGCGCTGCCCGTGTGGGCGTAGTCACGTTTCCAGGAACTCTCGACGACCAGGACGCCGCCAGAGCCGTGCGCCTCGTGGGCGCGGAGGCGGTTCCGCTGTGGCACGCCGACCACGACCTGAAGGGAGTCGACGCCGTCTTCCTGCCCGGCGGCTTCTCCTACGGCGACTACCTGCGCTGCGGCGCCATCTCGCGGTTCGCGCCGCTCATGGAGGAGCTCATCCCGGCCGCCAGGGCGGGGCTGCCCGTACTCGGCACGTGCAACGGGTTCCAGATCCTCTGCGAGGCGCACCTGCTGCCGGGCGCGCTGACCCGCAACGGCTCGCTCCACTACGTCTGCCGTGACCAGAAGGTCAGGATCGAGCAGACCGCGACCGCGTGGACCAACGCGTTCGACCAGGGCCAGGAGATCGTGCTGCCGATCAAGCACGGCGAGGGCCGCTACGTGGCCTCCGACGACACGCTGGCCGCGCTCGAGGCCGGCGGTCACGTGGTCGTGCGCTACGTCGGCAACCCCAACGGCTCGCTCAACGACATCGCGGGCATCCGCAACGAGGCGGGCAACGTGGTCGGCCTCATGCCGCACCCCGAGCACGCGGTCGAGGAGCTGGTCGGCGCCCCGAGCACCGACGGTCTCGGGTTCTTCACCTCCATTCTCAAGAAGCTGGTGAACGCATGACCGACAGTGTGAAGCGCGCTGCGGAGACGCCCGACGAGCCGATGCCCTTCGCCGAGCTGGGGATGAAGCAGGACGAGTACGACCGGGTCAAGGAGATCCTCGGGCGCCGTCCCACCGGCTCGGAGCTGGCCATCTACAGCGTCATGTGGTCCGAGCACTGCTCGTACAAGTCGTCCAAGGTGCATCTCAAGCAGTTCGCCACCAAGGCGCCCAAGTCCGAGGCCCTGCTGGTGGGCATGGGCGAGAACGCGGGCGTGGTGGACATCGGCGACGGCTGGGCGGCCACGTTCAAGATCGAGTCGCACAACCACCCGTCCTACGTCGAGCCGCACCAGGGCGCGGCCACCGGCGTCGGCGGCATCGTGCGCGACATCATGTCGATGGGCGCGCGCCCGATCGCCGTCATGGACTCGCTGCGCTTCGGTGGCGCGGACGCGGTCGACACGCGCAGGGTGCTGCCCGGCGTGGTCGAGGGCATCAGCCACTACGGAAACTGCCTGGGCCTGCCCAACATCGGCGGCGAGGTCGTCTTCGACCCCTGCTACATCGGCAACCCCCTGGTCAACGCCCTGTGTGTCGGGCTGCTGAGGAAAGACCAGATCAAGCTGGCCACCGCGCCCGGTCCGGGCAACAAGGTCGTGCTGTTCGGCGCGTCCACCGGCCCCGACGGCATCGGCGGCGCCTCGGTGCTGGCGTCGGCGACGTTCGAGGACGAGTCGCAGGCCAAGCGGCCCGCCGTGCAGGTGGGCGACCCGTTCATGGAGAAGCTGCTCATCGAGTGCTGCCTGGAGCTGTACGCGGCCGATGTCGTCGTCGGCATCCAGGACCTCGGCGCGGCCGGGGTGTCGTGCGCCACGACCGAGCTGGCGGCCAAGGGCACCGGCGGCATGGACGTCGACCTCAACCGCGTCCCGCTCCGGGATCCCTCGCTCAGGCCGGAGGAGATCCTCATGAGCGAGTCGCAGGAGCGCATGATGGCCGTCGTCAGGCCCGACGACATCCCGGCGTTCATGGCGATCTGCGACAAGTGGGACGTCCCCGCCACCGTCATCGGCGAGGTCACCGACACCGGCCGCCTGGTCATGACCTGGGACGGCGAGGTCATCGTGGACATCCCGCCGGGCACCGCGGCCGATGAGGGGCCCGTCTACGAGCGCCCGTACCACGAGCCTTCCGGGCAGGCGGCGCTCAACGCCGACACCCCCGACAGGCTGGAGCGGCCCGCCGAGCTGCGGGGCACGCTGCTCCAGCTCCTCGGCTCGCCCAACCTGGCCTCCAAGGAGTGGGTGACCTCCCAGTACGACCGCTACGTCCGCTCCAACACCGTGCTGGCCCAGCCGGCGGACGCGGGCATGCTGCGCATCTCGGAGGCCATCGCCGGAGCGGAGCCGACGACCAGGGGCATCGCGCTGGCCACCGACGGCAACGGCCGTTACGCCAAGCTCGACCCGTACGCGGGGGCGCAGCTGGCGCTGGCCGAGGCGTACCGGAACGTGGCCGTGACCGGCGCCAAGCCCCTCGCCGTGACCAACTGCCTCAACTTCGGCTCCCCCGAGGACCCCGAGGTCATGTGGCAGTTCGCCGAGGCCGTGCGCGGCCTGGCCGACGCGTGCAGGACCCTTGGCGTGCCGGTGACCGGCGGAAACGTCTCCTTCTACAACCAGACGGGCTCGACGGCCATCAACCCCACGCCGGTCGTGGGCGTGCTCGGCGTCATCGACGACGTGGCCCGGCGGGTGCCGTCCGGGTTCACCGCCGAGGGGCTCAAGGTCGTGCTGCTCGGCGAGACGCGCGAGGAGTTCGGCGGCTCCGAGTGGGCGCACGTCGCCCACCGCCACCTGGGCGGACTGCCGCCGCGGGCGGACCTGGAGGCCGAGCAGGCACTGGCCACCGTGCTGGTGGAGGCCGCCAAGCGGGGGCTCCTCGAGGGCTCGCACGACCTGTCGGACGGCGGGCTGGCCGTCGCGCTGGCGGAGTCCTGCCTGGCGCGGGGCGTCGGCGCCTCGGTGGTGCTGAGCGGTGACGCGTTCACCGACCTGTTCAGCGAGTCCTCCGCGCGGGCGCTGGTCGCGGTGCGGCCGGAGGCCTACGAGGAGTTCGCGTCGCTGTGCGGGCGCCACGACGTGCCCTGCTACGGGCTGGGCACGACCGGCGGCGCGTCGCTGGTGGTCGAGGGCGAGTTCGAGGTGCCGGTCGAGGAGCTGCGGGAGACCCACTCGGCGGCGCTGCCCGCGCTGTTCGGCTGACGATCGCGTGAAGAGGGCCGGCACGGGTTCCGTGCCGGCCCTCTTCGCTGATCGCTGTGGGTAAAACGACGCATTGGCGGCCACGGCCCCGCGTGGATAATCGGGTCTGTGCCGACCCCCTACCTGCCTCCGGCCACCCACCCCGTGCGGGGCGTGGTCTGGGGCATCCATCTGGTGCTGCCGCTGCTGGGCCTCTGGCTCCTGCTGTCGCACCCGGACGTCAACATCCCCTGGCAGCACAATCCCAGCCACTTCTGGATGATCATCACGGTGGCCGGGCTCAACGTGGTGCTGGGCGTCATGATCAGCGAGGCGTCGCGGCGGCGGCAGGACGCCCGGCTGTTCCTGGTCTCCATGGTCTTCCTGAGCAGTGCCGGGTTCTTCTTCCTGCACGGGCTGGCCACCCCCAAGATCATCCTGCCGACCGGCTCGCTGGGGTTCGACCTGGGCCAGCAGGTGGGCCTCACGATCGCGGCCGCGTTCGCGTTCGCCTCCGCGCTGCCGCTGGGCGAGCGGGCGGCCAAGGCCGTGCTGGGCTCGCAGTACTTCATCCGTGCGGTGCTCTTCGGGTTCATGGTCGTCTGGGGGCTGGTGTCGCTGATCCCGGGGCTGACGGTGCTCAGCGAGCCGCCGCTCGCGTCGCCGGTCCCCTGGCTGGTCTGGGCGTCCATACCCGGCGTCCTGCTGTACGCCGCGGCGAGCGTGATGATGTTCCTGCTCCACCGGCGGCGCCCGTCCGCCATGCTGATCAGCCTGATCACGGCGTACGCGCTGCTGGCCGAGGCCATGGTCGCGGGGATGTCCCAGCTCAACTGGCATCTGTCCTGGTGGGAGTGGCACCTCCTGCTCACGCTGGCCTTCGTCTTCGTGGCCTACAGCGCGCACCTGCAGTTCAGGCGGGAGGGGTCGAGCGCGGGCCTGTTCGACTCGGTGACGCTGGCGGCGACCGTGGCGCGCATCCAGCAGGACTACGACCAGGCGCTGGAGGAGCTGGTCGAGCACGTACGCCGGGGCGAGCCGCTGGCCGCGACCCGGCTGTCGGGCAAGTTCCGGCTGAACGAGGGCCAGGCCGCCGTGCTCGACCGCGCCGGCCAGGCGCTGGCCAACGAGCGCGAGCTGTCGGAGCGGCTGGCCGCCCTGGTGGCGGTGAGCGCCCAGACCAAGGTGGGTCTGCCGGAGGGCCGGCTGCTGGCCACGGCGCTGGAGCGGGTGCGGCAGGCGTACGGCGACGTCAAGATCGGCCTGGTCGCGGAGGGCAGGACCCAGATCGGCTCCCGCGAGTACGAGTTCGCCGGGAACCAGCCCATCAGGCGCGACAGCCTGCTGGCCTTCCCCTTGACGGTCAAGGGCCACCTGGCGGGCGTGCTGGAGGTGCCCGTCGGCCGCACCCCGCAGGACGAGGCGCTGGCCGCCACCCTGGCCGGGCAGCTGTCCATCTCGTTGGAGAACGCCCGCCTCTACCAGGAGCTCGACACGCTCTTCCGGCAGTACATGTCGCCGGACGTGGCCAACGCCCTGCTGGCCGACCCGGCGCAGGCGGCGCTCGGCGGCGAGCTGAAGGAGCTGACCGCGCTCTTCGCCGACCTCAAGGGCTTCACGACGTTCTCCGAGAAGGTCACGCCCGGCGAGATCGTCGAGATGCTCAACCGCTACCACACGGCCGCCGTCCCCTGCATTCTCAACAACGGCGGCACGATCGTGCAGTTCGTCGGTGACGCGCTGCTGGCCCTGTTCAACGCCCCCGCCACGCAGCCCGGCCATGCCAGGGCCGCGTGCCGGGCGGCGCTGGACATGCAGCGGGCCGCCGCCGAGGTGGCCGAGGAGATGGCGTGGAAGCGGGTGGACGACGTCGAGTGGCCGACGTTCAGGGTGGGCGTCAACACCGGTCCCGCCCTGGTCGGCAACATCGGCAGCCCCGAGCTGCGCGGCTTCAATGCGATGGGCGACTGCGTGAACGTGGCGGCCAGGCTCGAGGGCATCGCCGAGCCCGGCACGGTCGTCATCGGGGAGACGACGCTCAGGCAACTGGGCCACGGCGCGTCGGTGAACCCTCTGGGCCGGCTCAGCCTCAAGGGCAAGGAAGAGCTCGTGGCCGCGTACGTTCTGACTGATTTGCAATAGAAGGTCGACACTCGTACCGACATAATCGGGCGCATGGAGCCTGAGCCCGGCGAGTTCCTTTCCCTGCTCACCGACGAGGAGGTCGCGGACCTGCGCGCGGCCGGCCGCCCGCGGCGGTGGGATCGCGGCACGACCGTGATCAACGAGGGCGACACGTCCGACTGGGTCCTCGTGCTGATGGAGGGCCGGGTCAAGTGCTCGTCGCACACGAGTGCCGGCACCGAGGTGGTGCTGGCCGTACGCGGCCCTGGCGCGCTGCTCGGCGAGATGTCGGCCATCGACGGGTCCCCGCGCTCGGCCACGGTGACCGCGCTGGAGCCGATCTCGGGGATCGTGCTGCGGGACTTCTCGTCGTTCCTGGAGTCCCACGGACGCATCGCCGTACTGCTGATGCAGCTCGTCACCGCCAAGCTGCGGGACGCCGACAGGAAGCGCATCGAGTACGGCGCGTTCGACACCACGGGCCGGGTCGCGACGCGCCTGCTGGAGCTGGCCGACCGGTACGGCGAGAAGACCAACAGCGGGGTGCGCGTGGCGCTGCCCCTGTCACAGGACGAGCTGGCCGGCTGGACGGGCGCCTCGCGCGAGGCCGTCAGCAAGGCGCTGCGCACGCTGCGCGACCGGGGTCTCATCGAGACCGGACGGCG
Source organism: Nonomuraea sp. NPDC049695 (assembly GCF_040674955.1). NCBI lineage: Bacteria > Bacillati > Actinomycetota > Actinomycetes > Streptosporangiales > Streptosporangiaceae > Nonomuraea > Nonomuraea sp. NPDC049695. Next base: position 26,088 of record NZ_JBFANV010000039.1, read on the forward strand.
GCGCGTGGTGATCCACGACCTCGAGGGACTGCGCAGGCGAGCCCGCTGATGATCTACGTACGCCGTACGTCATAGTGGAGGGCATGGTAGCCGTCACCCCCCACGACGACACCCGCCTGCGCTACGCGTGGCGCGTGTGCGCGGTCACCAGCCTGGGGCTCGTCCTCATCGGCATCGCCGGCAGCACGCTCAACGTCGCGCTCCCGGCGGTCGTGCGGCACTTCCACGCCGACGCGCTGGAGTCGGGCTGGATCCTGCTGGCGTTCCTGCTGGTCAACACGGCCTCGCTGGTGTTCTTCGGCCGGGTGGCCGACCTGCTGGGCAGGCGCGAGGTGTATCTGACGGGGTTCGCGCTGTTCACGGTGGCCTCGCTGCTGGCGGGGCTGTCGCCGGGCGTGTGGTTCCTCATCGCGATGCGCGTGCTGCAGGCGATCGGGGCGGCGATGATCCTGGCGAACGGCACGGTCATCATCACCGACGCGTTCCCGCCCGACCGGCTCAGCCAGGGCATGGGCGTCTACATCGGCACACTCTCGGTGGCGCAGCTGGCCGGGCCCACGCTGGGCGGCCTGATCGCGGAGACGGCCGGCTGGCAGTGGATCTTCTGGGTGAACGTGCCCGCCGGGCTGCTCGCGCTGGGCGTGGGCGCGGCGATCTTACGCAAAATGCCCAGGCGGCCGAAGGAGCCGGTGGACGCGCTGGGCAACGTGCTGGTGTTCGCGGCGCTGTCGGCGGTGCTGATGGCGCTGTCGGAGGCGAACTCGGGCGGCCTCATGGTGGTGGCGGGATTCGCCGTCTTCGCTCTGCTGCTGCCGCTGATCGTGTGGGCCGAGCGGCGCTCGTCCAACCCGGTGCTGGACTTACGGCTCTTCGGGGGGCGGCTGCTGGCGTACGCGAACCTGGCCTCCTTCTGCAACGCCCTGGCGCGGTCGGCGCTCATCCTGGTGGTGGCGCTGTACTTCCAGGCGGCGCGAGGGGTGGACGCGTTCGCGGCGGGGCTGAGCGTGCTGCCGGTGCCCGTCGGGATCGGGCTGGCCTCGCCGATCACGGGAGCGCTGGGACGGAGGGTGTCGCCGTACGCGCTGTCCATCGGCGGGGCGACGATGAGCGCCCTGGGGCTCGGCACGCTGATGCTGACGGCCGATCCGGCCACGCCGTACTGGGTGATCGGGATCGGTCTGTTCGTGGCCGGCTGCGGCAGCGGGACGTTCCTGACCGGCAACACCACCCAGGTCATGCGGGCGCTGCCCAGCGGGAGCCTGGGGGTGGTCAACGGCTTCCGCGTCATGATCATGAACGTCGGCATCGTGATCAGCGTCGGCCTGTCGCTCAGCGTCCTGACCGCGTCCGTGGGGCCCGAACTGCGCGCCCAGGTGTACGCGGGCACGCTGTCCAAGCTCTCGCCGGTGGCGGTGGGGCAGCTCATGGACGGGTTCCGGCACGCGTACGCGGTGCTCTTCACGGTGGCCCTCACGGGCGCGCTGCTCGCGTCCCTGGCCCGGTCGCGACCCTGCTGACGTATTACAAATTGTGATACGCTTCTGATATGGGAACTCTCAACGTACGCACCGATGAGGCAATGGAGACGGCCCTTCGCGCGCTGGCCGGAGAGAAGGGAACCCGCTCCGAAGCCGTCCGCTACGCCATTCTTCACACCTACAAGGAGATGCTGCTCGAACAGGCCGCGGCGGATGCTGAGCGGCTGCGGAACGACCCTGTCGATCAGGCCGAGATGCTGGCGATCGAACGCTTCATGGGCGTTGCGGAGTGATATTCCGAGGCGCGATCTACGAGCTCAAGGCACTCCCTGGAGCTCGCGGCCATGAGCAACAGGGCCGCCGCTACGCGGTGATCATCCAGTCGGACCGCTTCGCCACGAGCACCATCACTGTCGCTCTGACCTCGACAAGTGCCGGGCCGGCGATCTATCGCCCAGAGGTCGAGTTCAACGGCAAGAAGTCACGTGTTCTGACCGACCAGATCTACACCGTGTCACCATCGAGGCTCGGCGACTTCATAGGCGCGCTCGAAGCAGAAGAAGCAGCGGAACTCGATCGCGCCCTGATGCTCAAGCTAGGGCTCATCTAAAGAGCGGTGGCGAGCCTGGACTCCACGTCGCGGTAGCGGGAGACCGGGATGAGGTGGACGCCGTCGAAGGCGCCCGAGTCGCGGATCGCGAGCACCTGCTCGCAGGCCGCCTCCACCCCCGCCATGCGGTCCGCGGCCACCTTCGCGATCAGCTCCTCCGGCAGGTCGATGTCGGGGATCGCGGTGGCCAGGGCGCGGGCGTGGCGCTCGCTGGCCAGGACCATGACGCCCGCGTAGACCGGCACGTCCACCGGGTGGGCCTCGCGCCAGCGCAGCTGCGCCTCCAGCGAGAAGCCGACCTGGAGGAACAGGAAGTCTGCCGCGCGCTTCCAGGTGGGCAGCGAGCGCATCGAGGCCGCCGCGCCGAGGCGGACGCCCGGGGAGAACTCGCGGGCTTCCTCGATCATCGAGCGCACAGTGAGGTCGCTGGTGCGGTTGCCGCTCGTCGGCTTGTCGCCGTAGACGAAGAGGAACTGCTCCACCCCGTACGCCGCCGCCGTCAGCAGGTCGCGACGGAAGCCGAGCAGGTTGCGGTCGCGCGAGTTGAGACAGGCGATGCCGCGCCCGCCCATCGCCTCGACCTCGTGGGCCACCGCCACGCTCGACACCGTGGCACGGCCGATGTGGTTGTCGGGGATGAGGAACGAGTGGGCGATCTTGCTCATCGTGCCGATCTGGTGCCTGACATGCTTCAGATCGGGCTTGGTGGGAGGTTCGATCTCGCAGATCAGCTCGAAGGTCACGAGCACGACCCTAACGTCTGGCCGCCAGCGCCTCTATGCCGCTGAGAACAAGATCGACGCCGAACGTGTCGTACAGCCCTGGCTCCGTCCCCCTGACCAGCGGAGAGGCCATCTCCACCAGGTACGGGTACGTCTCCTCGGGCAGTGACTGCAGGCCGGCCAGCTTGGCCCGGACCGCGGCCGGGTCCACGGTCTTGACGTGCACGGGGGCGTCGGCGATGGCGATGGCGCTCTGCAGCAGGTATTTGCTGACCAGGCAGCTCTCGTCGACGCCGAACCCGGCGCCACGGGCCAGGCCGAGCGCCTGGTCCCAGACGGCCAGGAAGTTCGGCACCTCGACGGGGTCGATCTGCTCGATCACGCTCTTGGCGCAGCGATGCGTGCGCAGCGTCCTGATCAGCCCCTCGATCAGGTCGCGGAACTGCTCCTGCCACGGGCGGTCGTCGGCCTGCTTGGGCGCGAAGCCGCCGATCAGGTGGTCGGCCATGCCGACGATCAGCTGCTCCTTGTTCTTGTAGTGCCAGTAAAGAGCCATCGGGGTCACGCCCAGCTCCGTGGCCAGACGCCGGATCGTCACGGCGTCGAGCCCCTCGGTGTCGCCGATCTCCAGAGCCCGTTCCGCGATCGCCTGTGCGGTCAGTTTTCCCATCACGGTTGACAACTATACGCCGTACAAGTTCAACTATACGACGTACAAGTACGGCGTATAGGAGGAAATGTCGTGAGATGGTGGGCGCTGGTCGCGGTGACCTTGGGCACCTTCATGACCTATCTGGACAACAACGTGGGCAACGTCGCGTTGCCGACGATCCAGCGGGAGCTCGGGCTGACGATCTCGGGGCTTGAGTGGATCGTGAGCTCGTACATCCTGGTCTTCGCCGGGCTCATGCTGGTCGGCGGCCGGCTCGCGGACGTGTTCGGGGCCCGCAGGGTGTTCCTGGGCGGGCTGGCGGTCTTCACGCTGTCCTCGCTGGCCGCCGGGCTGGCCGGCTCGGGGACGGCCCTGATCGCGGCGCGGGCCGCGCAGGGCGTCGGCGCGGCGCTGCTCACGCCCACCGCGCTGACGTTGATCACCCAGATCTTCCCCGACCCGGGCGAGCGCGGGAGGGCCGTGGGCATCTGGAGCGCCGCCGGGGCGCTGTCCATGGCGCTCGGGCCGATCACGGGCGGCTTCATCAGCCAGCACCTGCACTGGGGCTGGATCTACCTGATCAACGTCCCGATCGGGGTGGTGACCTTCGGCCTGGGGCTGTGGGCGGTCAGGCCCGCCTTCACCCGCGTACGGCACCGCATCGACCTGCCGGGCCTGGCCACCTCCGCGCTCGCCCTGTTCGCCCTGACCTACGCGCTCATCGAGGGCGAGGGCGCCGGCTGGACCTCGCCGCAGATCCTGGCCGCGTTCGGCGTGTTCGCGGCGGCGGCCGTGGCGTTCGTGCTGGTCGAGGCGCGGGCCGCCGAGCCGATGATCGCGGTGTCGCTGTTCCGGGCCAGGGTGTTCACGGGCGGCCTGCTCACGATGGGCGTCTGGTCGTTCGGCGTCTTCGGGATCTACTTCTTCAGCGCCCTGTGGCTGCAGAACGTGCTCGGCTTCTCCCCCACCCAGGCGGGCGCCGCGTTCGTGCCGATGGCCCTGGTCATGGCCGTGACCGCGATGCTGTCGCAGCGGATCAGCGCGCGGATCGGCATCGGCCGCACGGTGGCGCTCGGGATGGCGTTCATGGGGACGGCGATCTACCTGCTCTCCGGTGTGGGCGCCGACGCCGACTACGCGGACGTGGCGCCCTGGTTCCTGCTGTACGGGCTGGGCGGCGGCATGCTGGTGCCCCTGACGGCAGCGATCCTGGGCGGCATGCCCAAGGGCAGGTCCGGCGTGGCCTCGGGCGTCCTGAACGTGTCACGCGAGGTGTTCGGGCTGCTCGGCGTCACCGTGCTGGGGGCGATCCTGAGCTCCAGGCAGAGCGGCAGCGACCTGCCGCCGCTGCTCGCCTTCCTGGACGCGTACCAGTTCACCCTGGTCATCGCGGCCGTCGTGGTGCTGGCCGCGATCCCGGTCGCGCTGTACTCCCTGCGCGTCACCCACCGCTCCGAGGAGCGCCAGGACGAGCCTCAGCCTCAGGCCACCGCTACCGTCGGCTCGTCGAACTGAGTGCGGTACAGCTCCTCGTAGCGGCCCCCGGCGGCCAGCAGGTCGGTGTGCGTGCCGCGCTCGACCACGCGCCCGTCCTCGATCACCAGGATGAGGTCGGCGGCGCGGATCGTGGAGAGCCGGTGCGCGATCACCACGGCGGTCCTGCCTTCGAGCGCCTCCCCGAGCGCCGCCTGCACGGCCGCCTCGGAGGTGGAGTCGAGCGCCGCCGTGGCCTCGTCCAGGATGACCACCCTGGGCCTGGCCAGCAGCAGCCGGGCGATCGTCAGCCGCTGGCGCTCGCCGCCCGACAGGCGGTAGCCGCGCTCGCCCACGACCGTGTCGAGCCCGTCGGGCAGCGACTCGATCAGGCCGGCCAGCCTGGCCCTGGTGAGGGCGTCCCAGATCTCGTCCTCGCCCGCCTCGGGCCTGGCGAGCAGGAGGTTCGCCCTGATCGTCTCGTGGAACAGGTGGCCGTCCTGGGTGACCATGCCGAGGGTGTCGCGGATCGAGTCGGCGGTCAGGTCGCGTACGTCCACGCCGCCGAGCCGCACCGAGCCCGAGTCGACGTCGTACAGCCTGGGCAGGAGCTGCGCGATCGTGGACTTGCCCGCGCCGGACGAGCCGACCAGGGCCACCATCTGGCCGGGCTCGGCCCTGAACGACACACCGTGCAGCACTTCGACGCCGCCGCGCGAGTCGAGCGTGGCGACCTCCTCCAGCGAGGCGAGCGAGACCTTGTCGGCCGAGGGGTAGGCGAACTTCACGTCGTCGAACTCGACCGTCACCGGGCCCTCCGGCACCTCGCGGGCGCCGGGCCGCTCCTTGATGAGCGGCTCGAGGTCGAGGACCTCGAAGACGCGCTCGAAGCTGACGACCGCGCTCATCACGTCCACGCGGGCGCTGGCCAGCGCGGTGAGGGGCGCGTACAGGCGGGTGAGCAGCATGGCCATCGACACGACCGCGCCGGGCGCGAGCTGGTCGCGCAGCGCGTAGAAGCCGCCGAGCCCGTACACCAGCGCCAGGGCCAGCGCGGAGACCAGCGTCAGCGCGGTGACGAACGCCGACTGGGTCATGGCCGAGCGCACGCCGATGTCGCGCACCCGCCTGGCCCTGTGGGCGAACTCGGCCGACTCGTGCGCGGGCCGGCCGAACAGCTTCACCAGCGTCGCACCCGGCGCAGAGAAGCGCTCGGTCATCTGCGTGCCCATGGCCGCGTTGTGGTCGGCCGCCTCGCGCCGGAGCCGCGCGATTTTCGTGCCCATCCGCCGGGCGGGCAGCAGGAACACCGGGAGCAGCAGCAGCGCGAGCAGCGTGATCTGCCAGGAGATGCCGATCATCGCGACAAGCGTCAGCACGAGCGTCACGACGTTGCCCGCCACTCCGGACAGGGTGTCGGTGAAGGCCCGCTGCGCCCCGATCACGTCGTTGTTCAGGCGGCTGACCAGCGCTCCGGTGCGCGTTCTCATGAAGAACGCGATCGGCATCTTCTGTACGTGGTCGAAGACGGCCGTACGCAGGTCGAGGATCAGGTCCTCGCCCAGGCCCGCCGACAGCCACCGGTTCAGCAGCCCGAGCCCCGCCTCGGCGAGCGCCAGGCCCGCGATCGCCAGCGCCACCACGACGACCACGTCCAGCGGCTCTCCGTGGAAGATCGCGTCCACCACCCGGCCCGCGAGCAGCGGCGATCCCACCGCTAAGCCCGCCATCACCACGCTGAGCAGCAGGAACAGCGCGATCCTGCGGCGGTGCGGCCGGGCGAAGCCGCCGATACGACGGAGCGTCGCCCTGGTGACAGGGCGACGCTCCTTCTTGTTGTTCATCGAATACAGCTGGTGCCAGGCGGTCATCTCCATGCTCATGGCATGGAACGGTATTGCCTCAAGTTAACTTGAGGTCAACTCCCGACCTTCTTGCCCTGGCCGTGCCAGACCACGGCGACCGCCGGGCGCGGCTGAGCGCCGTCGGGCCAGCGGCTGGAGGGCTTGTCCGGGCTGGCGCCGTCGGTCTCGCCCGGGTGCTGCACCGCCACGAACACGCTGCGCTGGTCCTGGGTGACCAGCGGGCCGCAGGTCTCCGCCCCGACCGGGACGGTGAGGAACTGGCGCAGGTGGCCCCGATCCTTGCCCCGCACGGGCATCACGAACATGCCGTCGTTGCTGCCGAGCTGGTTGCCGTCCGTGGCGATCCACAGGTTGCCGTCCCTGTCGAACGTCACGTTGTCCGGGCACGAGATCGGCGAGACCTTGGTCTTGTCGTAGCCGGCGAAGTAGGTGGCGGGGTCGTTCGGGTCGCCGCAGACCAGCGGGAGCGACCAGGCGAACGTCTTCTCGCCCGCGTCGTTGCGCTTCTCGACGAGCTCCAGGACGTGGCCGTGCTTGTTGGAGGGGCGCGGGTTGGCCTCGTCCACCTGGGCCGCGGTGCGGTTGGTGTTGTTGGTGAGCGCCACGTACACGCCGCCGGTGACCGGGTTGCGCTCCATGTCCTCCGGGCGGTCCATCTTGGTCGCGCCCACCTTGTCGGCGGCCACGCGGGTGTAGACGAGGACCTGGGCGGCGGTCATGCCGTCCACGAACGACCTGTCGCCGGAGACCAGCGGGATCCACTCGCCCGATCCGTCGAACTCGCCGTCGGAGGGCAGCTTGCCGCTCCCGTCGATCTCGGAGGCGGGGCTGTCGCCGGTGAACTTGGCCACGTACAGGGTGCCCTCGTCCAGCAGCGTGCGGTTGTGCCGGTCGAATCCCGGGATGTAGCGGTTCTTCGAGACGAACTTGTAGATGTACTCGAAGCGCGAGTCGTCACCCATGTACACGACCAGGCGGCCGTCGCGGGCCAGGGTCGTGTTGGCGGCCTCGTGCTTGAACCGGCCGAGGGCGGTCCGCTTGATCGGCGTGGAGTCGGGGTCGAACGGGTCGATCTCCACGATCCAGCCGAACCTGTTGGCCTCGTTCGGGTGCTTGGCCAGGTCGAAGCGCTCCTCGACCCGGTCGAACCTGCGGCTGCTCGACGGCGTGCCGGTGGTGATCGTGTAGCGGGAGATGTACGGCTTCTGCTCCGCGGGCACCTTGTCGCCGTTGACGAAGTACTGGTCGAAGTTCTCCTCGGCGGTCAGCACGGTCCCCCACGGGGTGGAGCCGCCCGAGCAGTTGTTCAGCATGCCGACGGGCTTGCGGCCCTCGGCGTCGGCGGCCGTCTTGAGCAGATCGCTGCCGGCCGCGGGGCCGGAGAAGGTCATGGGGGTCTGAGCGGTGATGCGGCGGTTGTAGCGGCGGCGTCCCTTGGTGACCAGCTTCCACTCGCCTGTGCCGTTCGCCCGCTCGATCTCCACGACCGAGCCGCCGTGCGCGGCCAGCGCGATCTTGATCTGCTCCTCGGTCGCGGCGGCGCCGCCGGTGTAACCGCGGAACATCAGGCTCTCGTCGGTGTACTCGTGGTTCACCCAGAGCAGGGCGCGGTCGCGGCCCATCGGGAAGAGCGTGACGTAGTCGTTGTTGTAGCCGAACTGCTTGTTCTGCGCGTCGGCGCTCTGGTTGTCGAAGTCGAAGGCGGGCGCGTCCGGCAGCACGGGGTCGCCCCAGCGCACGACCACGGACGAGCGGTAGCCCTCAGGGATGGTCAGGGCGTCGTCGGTGTTGGGCGCCACCGGGGTGAAACGGATGTCGCCGGTCGGCCTGCCCTGGACCTCGGCCGCCGCCTCCGGCTCGTCGGCCATGGCCGGCACCGCCCCCGCGATGCCGGCGCCGGCCACGAGGGCGCCGAGCGCGCCGGCGCGCAGCACACCGCGCCGGGACAGCGCCTCCTTCACCACATCGCCGAAGTAGGCGTTGGCGGTGGTGTTGGCCACGTCATGCGCGCACGCGTTGCCGCAGCGGAACTGACAGGTCAGCGCGGAGCGACCGCCTTTGTGCGGGGTCGAGAGCAACGGCAGCAGCCGTCCGCCCGCGTTGGGGTTCGCCACAGGTCCTCCATCATTGTGCGCGGTTGTACCGCCGGGAGGTTACGGTCGTCGGCGAAACCTGAGGTGAACGATGACCTCCGTCTTGATGAACGCTTCCAGGGAGACAATGGTGGGGTGCCACCACGCAAACCGGACCCTGAGAAGCTGAGATCTGCGCTCGACGGCCAGCTCGTCGCCCTGGACGAGCCGCCCTACGACGGCCCCGCGTCCACGCTGCCCGACGCGCTCGTGGCCGCCGTGCTGGCCGCCTACGACCGCGGGGTCCAGCCCGAGCGCGACGCGGCCAGGCAGGCGGTGCGCCACCTGCTCGACCGGCTGGTGACCGCGGCGCCCGGCCGGACCGTCGAGGTACGCGTCCCGCCGTACGCCGCCGTCCAGGCCGTCGAAGGCCCCCGCCACACCCGGGGCACGCCGCCGAACGTGGTCGAGATGGACGGGCGCACCTGGATCGAGCTCGCCCTCGGCCGCCTGACCTGGGCCGAGGCCATGGCCGAAGGCCTGGTCTCGGCCAGCGGGGCGCGGGCCGACCTGTCGGCGCATCTGCCGCTCTAGCGGCTGCCGCTCATCCAGGGAAACTTCTGCTCGAAGCACCTGTCGGCGAGCTGGCCCGGCAGGTGGGCGCACTCCTGGACCACGTTCCAGAACCAGATGGCCACGATCGCGAAGAGGACGAGCGAGAACGCGCTGATCACGATGCCGGCGATGGCGCGGCCCTTGCCTGCGCGCTTGGCGAGCGCCACGCAGCCGAAGACGATCGACAGGATGGCGGTGATCAGGCCGGTGAAGCAGACGAACACCAGGAACGGGCTGGCCACGCCGAGCACCAGCGACGCGGTGGCCAGGCCGCTGCCCGGCTGGGCCTGCTGGTACGGGACTCCGTAGGGGGCTCCCGCGGGCGGCGGGCCGTAGCCGGGCGGGCCGCCGTACGGGCTGGAGGGCGTGGTGCCCGGGACGGTCGGCTCCTGGCCCTGGGGAGCGCCGTACCCGCCCGGGTACGGCGCCCCGCGGGGCACTTCCTGGCCGGGCGGCGGGCCCCCTGGCGGCGGGCCTCCTACCGGCGGGGTGATCCCCTCAGGGGGAGTCGCGTCGGAGGGCACGCCTTCACGCTGCGGCGCGCCTTCGCCCGGCGGCGTGAAGGACGGCTGCTCACCCTCGTAACGCGACGGCGTCGGCCTGGCCGGCGGCTCCCCCTCCCCAGGGGAGCCTCCCCAACCGGGATACGACGGGGTGGCCCCCGGGATCGGGTACGCCTGGGTCGCCTCCGCGTCGCCGCCGACGGGCGGCGGGGTCTCGGGCGAGGTGGGCAGGTCGGGATGGCTCGGCTCACCGCCCGGCCTCGGCTCGTGCGTCGGCGGCACGTCGGGCGGCGGCACCACGGGCGGCACGGGGGCGATCGGCTCCTCCCCCTGACCGGGGCGCTCTTCGCCCTCCTCGGGAGGCTCCCCCTCGCGCCACCAATCGGGCGCGGGCCGGCCGGGCTCTTCCTCTTCTTCCGGACGGCCTTCGCGCGGGTCCTGCCCCGGGCGGGGCTCGTTCGGGTCCCCAGATGTGGTCACGTCTGTCTCCCCGACGGGTTTGCATGCGGGATACTTCACCCTTTCGCGGAGGGCACCGGCTAAACCCGGCGACACGGTAAAAGGCCGTCCATACTTCCGTCTCCATCCGCCAAACCGGCAGGCGGTGGCCGAGCCCCGCGGACCTGGGATCCGCGGCGATGCCGCAGCCTCCGATATCGCCCCCGGGTGTGCGAGCACAGAAGCCGCCGACCTAGACTGAGGCATGTGCTGAAGGGCGACGGCCGGCTCGGCCATGACCTGGACCCCCATGACCGCGCTCCCAAGGACGCCTGTGGCGTCTTCGGCGTCTGGGCTCCGGGCGAGGAAGTTTCCAAACTCACCTACTACGGGCTGTACGCGTTGCAGCACCGCGGCCAGGAGTCCGCGGGCATCGCAGTCAGCGAGGGCAGCCGCATTCTCGTCTACAAGGACATGGGCCTGGTCGCCCAGGTCTTCGACGAGTCGGTGCTCGGCACCCTCCGCGGCCACCTGGCCATCGGCCACTGCCGCTACTCCACCACCGGATCGAGCGTGTGGGAGAACGCGCAGCCCACGCTGAGCTCCACCGACGTCGGCGGGCTCGCGCTCGCCCACAACGGCAACCTGATCAACACCCCTGAGCTGGCCGAGCGCCTGGCTCCGGGCTCCATGCGCGCGACGACCGACACCGAGGTCCTCACCTCGCTGCTCGCGCAGGACCGCACGCGTTCCATCGAGGACACAGCGGCGGAGCTGCTCCCGCAGGTCAAGGGCGCCTACTCGCTCGTGTTCATGGACGAGAAGACGCTCTACGCGGCCCGCGACCCGCAGGGCATCCGTCCCATGGTCCTCGGCCGGCTGGAGCGGGGCTGGGTGGTGGCCTCCGAGACGGCCGCCCTCGACATCGTGGGCGCCACGTTCGTCCGCGAGATCGAGCCGGGCGAGCTGCTCACCATCGACGAGCGCGGCGTCAGGTCACGCAGGTTCGCCCTGGCCGAGCCCAAGGGCTGCCTCTTCGAGTACGTCTATCTCGCCCGCCCCGACACCACCATCGCCGGGCGCGGCGTGCAGGTCACCCGGGTCGAGGTCGGCCGCGTGCTGGCCCGCGAGCACCCGGTGGAGGCCGACCTGGTCATCCCGACGCCGGAGTCCGGCACCCCGGCCGCCGTGGGCTACGCCCAGGAGAGCGGGATACCGTACGGGCAGGGGCTGGTGAAGAACTCCTATGTGGGGCGCACGTTCATCCAGCCCTCGCAGACCATCCGCCAGCTCGGCATCCGGCTGAAGCTCAACCCGCTGCGCGAGGTGGTCGAGGGCAAGCGGCTGGTGGTCGTGGACGACTCGATCGTGCGCGGCAACACCCAGCGCGCCATCGTCCGCATGCTGCGCGAGGCCGGGGCCAAGGAGGTGCACGTCCGCATCTCCTCGCCGCCCGTGGCCTGGCCGTGCTTCTACGGCATCGACTTCGCCACCAGGGCGGAGCTGATCGCGGGGTCGCTGACGGTGGAGGAGATCCGGGCCTCGCTCGGCGCCGACTCGCTCGGCTACATCTCCCTGGAGGGCCTGACCAAGGCCACCACCATCCCCGCGGAGCGGCTCTGCATGGCCTGCTTCAACGGCTCCTACCCCATTCCCATCGACCAGGACAACGTGGGCAAGTTCGTGCTGGAGAGCAAAGCGTGAGTACCTATGAGGCCGCCGGGGTGGACATCGCGGCGGGTGAGCGCGCCGTCGACCTGATGAAGGACAAGGTGGCGGCCTCGCGCCGGCCCGAGGTCGTCGACGACGCCAGCGGGTTCGCCGGGCTGTTCGACGCCTCGGCGCTGCTGAGCTACCGGCGGCCGCTGCTCGCCACGTCCACCGACGGCGTGGGCACCAAGGTCATGATCGCCCAGCGGTACGGCAAGCACGACACGATCGGCATCGACCTGGTCGGCATGGTCCTCGACGACCTGGTGGTCTGCGGGGCCGAGCCGCTGTTCATGACCGACTACATCGCCTGCGGCAAGGTGGTGCCCGAGCGCGTCGCCGAGATCGTCGGCGGGGTGGCCGAGGGCTGCCGGCTGGCGGGAGCCGCGCTGGTGGGCGGCGAGACGGCCGAGCACCCCGGTGCCATGGGGCCGGACGAGTACGACCTGGCAGGAGCCGGCACGGGCGTCGTCGAGGCCGACGCCATGCTGGGGCCCTCGCGGGTCCAGGCGGGCGACGCGGTGCTGGGCCTGGCGTCCTCGGGCATCCACTCCAACGGCTACTCGCTGGTGCGCCACGTGCTGCGCGAGGCCGGGCTCTCCCTCGACGCCGTGCTGCCCGAGCTGGGGCGGCCGCTGGGCGAGGAGCTGCTGGAGCCCACCCGGATCTACTCGCTCCACTGCCTGGAGCTGGCCAAGGCCGTTGACGTGCACGCGTACGCGCACATCACGGGCGGGGGCGTCGAGAGCAACCTGTCACGGTCGCTGCCGGGGCAGCTGGACGCCGTGCTGGACCGCTCGTCGTGGACACCGCCGGCCGTCTTCGGCGTGCTGGCCGGGCACGGCGACATCGCGCAGGCGGACCTGGACCGCACGTTCAACCTCGGGGTGGGGATGGCGGCCGTGGTGGCCGCCGACTCCGCGGACGAGGCGATCCGGCTGCTGGCCGCCCGGGGGCTGGACGCCTGGGTGATGGGTGAGATCGTCCCCGGCGACGGACGGGCGCGCTACCGGTAAAACGGCTTGAGCCCCCGGCCCGTGGACGGGCGGGGGGCTCAACACGTGCAGAACGACCGACCACGTGACGAAGCCCCACGGTTGCCCGTGGGGCCCGACGAGCATGGGCGAAGATCCGGCGCAGCCCCGCGCCGGGCCTTTCGCCACATCAACCCGGAGAACGGCTACCGACGACCGGAAGGACGGCCATCGTCGTCGTCTCCGGCGCCATAGTCATCGGCGTAATCGGCATAGCGATCCGCCAGCTCATCGTTGAGGTCGTCGGCGTCGTCACTGCTGGAGTCTCCGACCCCGAGTTCGTCGCGAAGACGGTCAAGATCCGTGCCACCGCTGTTGTACTTCAGCTGGCGAGCAACCTTGACCTGCTTGGCCTTTGCTCGGCCGCGCCCCATTGGCTCGACCCCCTCGTGTGGGGTCGTCCCCGACCCCTCGTCGCTAACGCACCACACACTGACGCCGCTCACTCTGGGCGTCAGCCTATCGTTCGCCTATTACCGTACCTGTTTTGTGCCCAGCTCGGTACGTCGTATGGGCGTGGGGAGTCAGCGGCCCAGCCAAATGCCCCGAATACGCCCGACTTCCGACATTCTGCGCTCGGCTAGCCTATCCGCTGCGACGGCGGGAGGAACGCCCTCATCGGCCGCTATTCGGAAGATCTTCAGAGTCGTGTCGTAGATCTGGGTCGCCTTCGACCTGGCTCTCTCCATGTCGAAGCCCTCGATCTCGTCCGCGACCTGGATCACGCCTCCGGCGTTGACGACGTAGTCGGGCGCGTACAGGATGCCGCGCTCGGCGAGCTGCTTCTCGACGCCGGGATGGGCGAGCTGGTTGTTGGCCGCGCCGCAGACGATCCTGGCCCGCAGCCTGGCCACCATGGCGTCGTCGAGGACGCCGCCCAGCGCGCACGGCGCGAACACGTCGATGTCGGACTCGCTCAGCTCCACCGCGTCGGCCACCACGTCCACCTCCGGACGGCGCCGGCGTACCCGCTCGACCGCATCGGGGTCGACGTCGCAGATCACCACCTCGGCGCCGTCCTCGCACAGGAGCTCGACCAGGCGGTGGCCCACCTTGCCGACCCCTTCGACGCCGACCCGCCTGCCGTGCAGCGACGGCGTGCCGTACACGCGCTCGGCCGAGGCACGCATGCCCTGGAACACACCGAAGGCCGTGAGGATGGAGGAATCCCCCGCTCCCCCGTGCGCACGGGTGCGGCCGGTCACGAAGCGTGACTCTCGGGCGACGACGTCCATGTCCTCGCTGTAGGTCCCCACGTCGCACGCCGTGATGTAGCGGCCGCCGAGCGACTGCACGAACCGCCCGTACGCGCGCAGCAGCGCCTCGCTCTTGTCACGGGCCGGGTCGCCGATGATGACTGCCTTGCCGCCTCCCAGGTCGAGCCCGGCCAGCGCGTTCTTGTAGGCCATGCCCTTGGCGAGGTTGAGCACGTCGGCCAGGGCCGCGCTCTCGCTCTCGTACGGGTAGAACCGCGTGCCTCCCAGGGCCGGGCCCAGCGCCGTGTTGTGGATGGCGATGATGGCGCGCAGGCCGCTCTGCTCGTCGGCGCAGAACACGACCTGCTCGTGGACGTCCTTGTGGGACGAGCCGAAGACGTCGGTCACGGTGGTGACTCCCTGTCCGGTCCGCCGCTTCTTCGCGACGGAGATCGCCTCAGCGTAGTAAGCCACAACGGTGCACGCAGGTTCGCTTCGTGACACGATGCCTCCGTGCTGCCCTATGCCGCCTACCTCCGCGTCTATGAGCCACTGACCGCGTTCGCCGAGTCCGAGCGCAAGGTGTGGGCCGACTACGCCGACTCACGTGACCGCCCTCGTCGCGCGAACGCGCTCAATGCGGAGCACGGCGAGTCGGTGATGCGCCTCCTCGGCATGCCCCCTCAACCCGTTCCCGCGCAGGAGAGCCCCAACGCCTACCTGAGGCGCGTTGAGGACCGTCTCTACGTATGCCCTTGGCAAACCCGCCTGCGCTCGTGGCTGGCCTTCTCAAGGCTGCGTGGCACCGCTCCCGTGAAGCTGATGGACCGCCTCGTGCCCAAGGCGATCGCCGAGCAGACCGCCGACGACTTCGACCGGTTCAAGCGGCAGGCCGGTTCGTCCGCGTTGCGCACCCACATTCGCACCACGGCGTGGCATGTGCCGCCATCGTGGTTCGTGCCGTTTGATGGGAACGAGCGCTGGCTGGTGCTCGGTTCCTCCACTCCTGGGCAGGACGTGACGACGGCTACAGGACGTAACTTGATCTACGTCACCTCCATGGCACAGGCCAGGAGGCGGACGGCGCGCGCGCTCGGCGTGCTGCGCAGGCACCTGGGGGACGCCGCGGCCAACTTCGACGTGGAGGACGTCGCCAGGTGGCTGGAGGAGTTCCATCCCCACTCGCTGGTGGAGCTCGACTACGGCGGGCTCGTCCACCTCATGAACGACGACGCGCTGCAGGCGGACCAGTCGGTGGCCGAGCTTTCCGCCGCCCTGACGGGCCTGGACACGGGTCAAGAAGAACTTGCCTACGCCATGTACCAGAGGGTGATCCTCCGGTGGAAGTCAATGCAACAGCTGGAATCTGCCAACTGACGCCCAATACGACCGTCTGACCTGCATGAGTAGGTCACGTCTCGCGGCTGCTCTCTTCTGCGAACTGAGTAGTTTGCCGTTTTCACTGCGATACCACGAACCGTGTCGCTAGAATCACCGAGCGTGACATCCCCATGGGGGCGGGCAGTTGGGTCAAAGAAGGGCTCGCCAATCGCTCTGCGTGGCGGTATGGTCACATCGGGTGATGCCGCATATGGCGCGGAAAAGCCGCACGCTCTGTGCCATAGGGGGACATCCGTGACACGCGCAAAAGCAGTCACAGGATCGCTAAGCCGGTCCACACGGAGGAGAGGCCGCACAAATGTCAGCTCGTACACCCGAGGCCGAGCCGCTGCTCACGCCCGCCGAGGTCGCGACCATGTTCAGGGTCGACCCCAAGACCGTTACGCGGTGGGCCAAGGCAGGCAAGTTGACGTCGATTCGCACCCTCGGCGGTCATCGGCGCTACCGGGAGACCGAGGTCCGGGCCCTGCTCGCGGGCATTCCGCAGCAGCGCTCGGAGTGAATGAGGGGTCGTCACGAACCTCAGGGGGGTTTGGTGAGCCAGGCCGACGGCCTGGTCCACCACTGTGACGACAACGTCGCATGGGAGAGGTGGCGCCGCCCGCCCGGCGCCATTCTTCTCCCGCCTACCTACGCCAGGCGCTCGAGCAGTCCTGCCACGTCGCCGTCGTGCGCGGCGGCCACGCGGAGCAGCGCGACCATGTGATCGACGAGCAGCTTCTCCAGCACCGGTCGCTCGATGTCGCGGCGCTCGAGCCAGTCGAGGCCGGCCGTCTCCACGGAGGCGATCCACGACCGCAGGGTCATGCGGAGCACCGGGCTCGGCTCCTCCACCTGCATCTGCTTCTGGATGAGGCGGAAGAGGCGCTGACGGACACCGTCGACGATCTCACCGACCTCCCCCGCCCTGTCGGCGGGCCCCCCACGCAGCAACGCGGCGAACCCGGTCGCGTGCTCCTCGACGAAATCGAAGTAGCGCCTGAGCCCCGAGGCCAGCTCGTCGAGCGGCCTGCCGCCCCCTTGGGGGCGCAGCCGGGACTCCAACTGCTCCGCCGCGCTCCTCAGCGCGGCCACATAGAGCTCCTGTTTGCCACCGAAGTAGTGGTAGACCAGGGCCCGCGAAGCACCTGCCGCGGAGGCGACGTCGTCGATCGAGACGTCTTCCGCGTCGCGGGTGCTGAACAGCTCGAGCGCGGCCGCCATGAGCTCCTCGCGACGCCGGTCGACGCTGAGCCTGCGCCGCGCGGGTCGTGCCGTCTCGGCTGACTTCCCGGGTGTCACACCTGCACAGTAGCCGACGCCGTGCCGTCAGCTGACGTGTGGATATCCGGTCAATGTCGGCATCCCTGAGTCAATCAGTGACGGAGGCCGTACCCTGCGGCTAACTCGATCGTTTGGTCAGACAGGTGCCCATATCCGCATCGCGGGGGAGACACATGTCAGGACCGCCCGTCAACACGTCAACCATTACTGAGCTCAGAGAGGTAGACACACTGCCTCGGCCCAGACCGACCATCCGCAACGTCGCCGAACGAGCCGGCGTCTCGAAATCGCTGGTCTCTCTCGTGCTGCGCGGATCCCCGCACGTGAGCGAGCACCGGCGCCAGGCCGTGCTGCAGGCCGCCCGCGAACTCGGCTACCGGCCGAACGCGGTCGCGCGGAGCCTGGTGGAAGGCCGTACGCATCTGGTGGGCGCGCTCGTCGCCGACCTGCACAATCCGTTCTACGCCGAGTTCCTCGACGGCCTGCAGGAGAGCCTGCACGGCGACGGGCTGCGCATGCTCATCGGGAACAGCCAGTGGGACCCGGCTTTCGAGGACGAGGCCGTAGAGGCCTTCCTCGAGCTCCGGGTGGACGGGCTGGTCCTCCTGGGCATCGCGCCGACCAGCGAGACGCTGATCGAGGCCACCGCCTACACCCCGACCGTCGTCGTAGGGGAACGTGACATCGAGCTCGACGGCGTCGACATCGTGGTCGACGACGACCAGCTCGGCGCCCGCCTGGCCATCGATCACCTCGTCGAGCTGGGACACAAGCGCATCGCGCACATCGAGGGCCGCCGATCGTCGCGCTGCGAGGGCTACCTCGTGGCGATGCGCAGGCACTCGCTGGCGCCGTACATCATGGTCGAGGCCGCGGACTCGACCGAGGAGAGCGGCAAGGAGGCGGCGCTGGCGCTGCTGACCCGCGACCCCAGGCCTACGGCGATCTTCGCCGCCAATGACGTGGTGGCGCTCGGCGTGCTCTCAGCCGCGAGCGAACTGGGCCTGCGAGTCCCGCAAGACCTCTCGGTGGTCGGCTACGACAACACGCACCTGGCGGCCTCCCATCATGTCGCGCTCACCTCCATCGACCAGGCCCGCAGGTCCATGGGCAGGTCGGCGGCGGCGCTGCTGAGCGACCGGATCGGGGACCCCGCCAAGGTCTCCCGCATGCGGGAGATCCACCCCGAACTGATCGTGCGACGGAGCACGGGGCCGGCTTAAGACGAATGAGAAATCTGCAAAGCCGACTGCCGCTATGGCGAGGATCACCCACCAGACGGTAGGGCGGGAGTCTGCTGGAGCAGGTTTCTTGTTCGCAGAAAATCAAGGCTGGGTCAAGCCGCGCGGAACCGTGGCCGCGCGGCTGTTTACTCGTCAGGGTCATGCTAATTGTGGCCGGATTCACTCCGGTCACGATCTGATCCGGGGGAACAGTCATGCGTGATCCGGAACTGGTGTCTTGCGCCCAGCGCGCGGCGGCCGAGCTCGAGCGTGCCTGGGGGCACTGGCGGGCGGGAAGGGGCCGGGCGAACGAGGGCGCCGCGGAGTCGGTCGCCAGCTACGTCGCCCACTCCCTCGACCACCCATGGGGCCGGCCCCGCGTCGTCCTCGGGCTCGACGCCGAGGACGCGCGGGAGCTGGCCGCCCTGCTGGAGCGGCAGGAGGTCGGCGAGCACGTCTGGTGAGTGCGCGCGCTCGCAGAGGACGCACGGCACTCCACTCGCCGGAGTCGGCATAAAGCGGGATGCAGCTCCGGCCGTGCCGTAACTTGGATGTCATGCGTGCTCTGCAAGCTTCAGCACTCGCCGTTTGCGGCCTGATCGCCTCCGCGTGTGGCGGCACCGGCTCCGGTGGCGCCGCGGCAGGTCAGGCCGCTCCCGCGACCGTCGTGGAGCAGGCTCCCGCCAAGCGGACCCCCGCCAAGCAGGCCCCGCCCGACGCCAAGCCGCTCGAGGGCAAGGTCGTCGTGATCGACCCCGGCCACAACGGCGGCAACTACCGCGATCCGAAGGCCGTCAACCGCCAGGTCAACGTGCTCACCAAGTGGAAGCCCTGCGACACGACCGGCACCGAGACCAACAGCGGCTACACCGAGGCCGCCTTCACGTGGGACGTCTCGCAGCGGCTCGTCAAGGTCCTCGAGGACCGCGGGGCCAAGGTCAAGCTGACCAGGACCGGCAACAACGGCGTCGGCCCCTGCATCACCCAGCGGGCCGCGATCGGCAACAAGGCCGAGGCCGACGCGGCGATCTCCATCCACGGTGACGGGTCCGCCCCGGGCAACCACGGCTTCCACATCATCATGCCCAAGAAGATCAACGGCCCTGTGGACAAGGTCGTGGGCGCCTCGAGCAAGCTCGGGATCGACGTACGCAACGCCTACGCCAAGGGCACCGGCATCCCGTACTCCAACTACATCGGCCGCAACGCGCTCGACTACCGCAACGACCTCGGCGGGCTCAACCTGTCGACGGTGCCGAAGATCTTCATCGAGTGCGGCAACATGCGCAACGCCGGGGACGCGGCCAAGATGAAGGATCCGAAGTTCCGGCAGAAGGCCGCGGTGGCGCTGGCGAACGGATTGCAGCAGTATCTCAAGGCATGATCCCTCGCCCAGAGCTGCTCACCGATCTTTCCGGCTCCTTCGAGCTGGCCGCGGGCGCGACCGTGTCCGGCGACCTGCTCGACGCCGTACGTCTCGCGCTCCCCGGGCTGGACCTGCGTCCCGGCGACTCCGGTGAGATCGACGTACGGCGGGATCCTGGGCTGGGCGAGGAGGCGTACCGGCTGACGGTCGGCTCGCGGGGCGTGGAGATCGTGGCCGGCGGGCGCGCCGGGGCCTTCTACGCGGCGCAGTCGCTGCACCAGCTGCTCCCCGACTCCTCCTACCGCTTCTCCACCGGCGCCTCGTGGCCGGTGCCCGGGGTGCGGATCGAGGACGCGCCGCGGTTCGCCTGGCGCGGGCTGCACCTGGACGTGGCCCGGCATTTCTTCCCCAAGCGGGAGATACTCCGCCTGATCGACCTGATGGCGATGCACAAGCTCAACCGCCTCCATCTTCATCTGGTGGACGACCAGGGGTGGCGGGTGGAGAGCAGGGCGTACCCGCTGCTGCACGAGGTCTCCTCGCACCGCCCGCGCACGATGACCACCTTCCACCGGGAGCCGGTGGCGTACGACGAGGTCCCGCACGGCGGCTACTACACGCTCGACGACCTGGCCGAGATCGGCGCCTACGCCCGTGCGCGGTGCGTCACGATCGTGCCCGAGATCGACGTGCCCGGGCACGCGTCGGCGATCCTGGCGGCGTACCCGGCGCTCGGGGCCACCGGGGAGCCGTACGACGTGCTCGACCGCTGGGGCATCTCCCCCGCGATCCTGTCGCCGCTGCCGCCGACCGTCGAGTTCCTGACCACGGTCTTCGACGAGCTGATCGGGGCGCTGGGCGAGACGCCCTACGTGCACATCGGCGGCGACGAGGTTGTGCTGGACCACTGGGCCGGGTCGGCGGAGATCTCCGCGTACCGCGACTCGCTCGGGCTGGCCTCCGTCAACGACCTGCAGGCGTGGTTCCTGCGGCGGCTCGCGGACGCGCTGGCCGAGCGGGGCGCGCGGGCCGTGGTGTGGGACGAGGCGTTCGTCAGCGGCGGGCTGCGCCAGGACACGCTGGTCATGCCGTGGCGGGGCATGGGCGTGGGCCGCCGGGCCGCCGCGGCGGGGCACGACGTGGTGGCGACCCCGGTGTTCCCGCTGTACTTCGACTACGCGGAGTCGGCCTCCGCCGACGAGCCGATGGCCATCGGGGAGGCGATCACCGTCGCGGACGTGGCCGCCTTCGACGCCGCGCCGGACTCGTGGACGGACGAGGAGCGCGCGCGGGTGGTGGGCGTGCAGGCGCAGCTCTGGACCGAGCGCGTGCCGGACGCCCGTACGGTCGACTATCGCCTGTGGCCGAGGGCCTGCGCGCTGGCGGAGGTGGCCTGGGCGGGGTCGTCCTCTGACGGCTTCACGGGGCGGCTGGAGGAGCACCTGGGGCGGCTGGACGCGATCGGGGTCGAGTACCGGCCCTTCGCGGGGCCGCACCCGTGGCAGCGGCGTCGCCCGCACCGGCCGGGCGTGGTGAACGTCTCCAACGTGATGGCCCGCATCGACGCCATGACCCACGACGCGGAGTCGACCCGGCCGAGCCTGTGACTCAGGGTGCCGGGCGGTCGTTCAGAATGCGCTGGAAGAGGCGGTGGTCCTGCCATCGGCCGTCGATCGCGAGGTAGCGATCCGCGGTGCCGTACGGCTCGAACCCGGCCTTGAGCAGCACGTTCTGGGAGGCCACGTTGTCGAGCAGGGTGCTGGCCGCGACCCTGTGCAGGCCCAGCTCCTGGTCGGCGATGCGGCACACCTCCCGCACGGCCCCGGTGGCCAGGCCGCGGCCCGTGTAGTCGCCGTCGACCCAGTAACCGAGGTCGGCGCTGAGCCAGGGGCCGCGGACGATGCCGCTGAGCGTCATGCGGCCCACGATCGTGTCGCCGTCGACCAGCACCCAGGGCATCGAGCGGCCCTGCGCCTTCTGCTCCAGCAGGTCCTTGAGCCGCAGGGCCTGGCCCTGAAGGGTGAAGAAGTCCGCGGGCCTGCGGGGCTCCCATGGCTTCAGGTGGTCGCGGTTGCGGTTGTAGGCGTGCAGGAGTGCCTCGGCGTCCTGCTCGGCGGCCAGGCGCAGGATGACGCCGTCCGAAAGGGGTACGTCTTCGATCACCCGTCCTAGATTAGGCCGTTCGGCCTATGGCCTCGGTAATGGACTTGAGGCCGTGGCGGCGTACGCGCCTGGAGAGCTGGCGGTGGATGCGCGAGGCCCAGAACGGGCCGCCGTAGATCCACCCCGTGTAGCCCTGGACCAGGGTCGCCCCGGCCAGCAGCCGCTCCCAGACGTCGTCCACGTCCTCCACGCCGCCCACCGACACCAGCGTGAGGCGGTCGCCGACCTTGGCGCGCAGGCGCCTGAGCACCTCCAGCGAGCGGCCCTTGAGCGGGCGGCCCGACAGCCCGCCCGTCTCCCCGCCGTGCCTGATCGTGGTGTTGGTGGCGATGATCCCGTCGAGGCCCAGCTCCACCGCCAGGTCGGCGACCGCGTCCACGTCCTCGTCGGCGAGGTCGGGCGCGATCTTCACCAGCAGCGGCGTGGGGCGGGGTGTGGTGTCAGCCACCTGCTTGACCGCGGTGAGCAGCGGACGCAGCAGCGAGACCGCCTGGAGGTCGCGCAGCCCCGGCGTGTTGGGCGAGCTGACGTTGACCACGAGGTAGTCGGCCAGCGGGGCGAGCTCCTTGGCGCTGGCCACGTAGTCGGCCACGGCTCCCGACTCGGGGACCACCTTGGTCTTGCCGATGTTCACCCCGATCACGACGGGGACGCCGCGCGTGCGGCGCAGCCTGCGGGCGGCGGCCACGGCACCGGCGTTGTTGAAGCCCATCCGGTTGATCAGCGCGTGCTCCCGCACCAGCCTGAACAGGCGCGGGCGCGGGTTTCCCGGCTGGGCGTGCGCGGTGATCGTGCCGACCTCGACATGGCCGAACCCGAGCGAGGCGAGCGCCTCGGCGCACGCGGCGTCCTTGTCGAACCCGGCGGCCAGCCCGAGCGGGCCAGGGAAGTGCACGCCGAACGCGGACACCCGCAGGGCCGGGTCGTGCGGCGCGAGCGCCCGGTGCAGCAGCCGCTTGAGCACGGGCAGCCGGGCGAGGAGCGCGAGGGCGCTCACGGTGAGATGGTGCACGGCCTCGGCGTCGAAACGCCGCAAGACCTGCGTGAACACGAGGCGATACATCACGGGTCAGGCTACCAACCCGGCCTCGTGGGCGATGATCGCGGCCTGCACGCGGTTGCGCACGTCGAGACCGGTGAGGATGGCGCTCACGTACGCCTTCACCGTGCCCTCGACGATGTGCAGCTCGCGGGCGATCTCGGCGTTGGACATGCCCGCGCCGAGCAGGGCGAGCACCTCGCGCTCGCGGTCGGTGAGCACCCCGATGCGGTCGCGGGCCCGGGCCCCCTTGGCCATCCTGCCGCCGGCGAGCTGCTCGATCACCCGCTGGGCGACCTTCGGCGACAGGTACGCCGCGCCCTCGGCCACCGCGTGGATCCCGGCGATCAGCTCGCGCGGGTCGCCCGACTTGAGCAGGAACCCGCTCGCCCCCACGTCGAGCGCCTTGGCGATGTAGTCGTCCTCCCCGAACGTGGTCAGCATCACCACGGCCGTCCGCGGCGCGACCCTGCGCAGCTCCGCCGCCGCTGCCAGCCCGTCCAGCCTCGGCATGCGGATGTCGAGCAGCGCCACGTCGGGGCGGTGGCTGATGGCCAGATCGACGGCCTGCCTGCCGTCGCCCGCCTCGGCCACCACCTCCAGCGACGGGTCGGACGCGAGTATCGCCCCGACCCCAGCGCGGATCATGGCCTCGTCGTCGGCCAGAAGTATGCGGATCACGAGCTCTATATTGCCTACATGGCACAAGTGAAGGTGTACGGGCGCAGGGACGTGTGGGCCGGGCGCCGGCGGGAGGTCTCCGACCTGCTGCAGTCGTGCCTGGTGAGCGCGTGGGGTCTGCCGCCGGAGAAGCGGTTCCACCGGTTCCTGCTCCTGGACGAGGACGACTTCATCTGCCCTGGGCGCAGTGAGAATTACCTCATCATCGAGGTGATCTGCTTCACCGGGCGCAGCGACGACGCCAAGCGGGCGCTGATCAAGGAGATCTACGCCAGGTCCGGCTACGACCCCGAGGACGTGGAGATCACCATCATCGAGATGCCCAAGACGAACTGGGGCATCCGCGGGGTGCCCGCCGACGAGCTGACCCTCTCGTACAAGGTCGATGTCTAGCTGACGGTATGGTCCGACTCATGAGCACTCACTATGACGTCGTCGTCCTCGGCGCGGGTCCGGGAGGGTACACGGCCGCGGTCCGCGCCGCCCAGCTCGGACTGCGCACCGCGGTCGTCGAGGAGAAGTACTGGGGTGGCGTCTGCCTGAACGTGGGCTGCATCCCGTCCAAGGCGCTGCTGCGCAACGCCGAGCTGGCCCACATCTTCAACAACGAGGCCAAGACGTTCGGCATCAGCGGCCAGGTCAGCTTCGACTACGGGGCGGCCTTCCAGCGCAGCCGCAAGGTGGCCGACGGGCGGGTCAAGGGCGTTCACTTCCTGATGAAGAAGAACGCGATCACGGAGTACGACGGCCGCGGCACGTTCCTGGACGCCAACACGATCCAGGTCAACGGCGAGACGATCACGTTCTCCAACTGCATCATCGCGGCGGGGGCGACCACTCGCCTGATCCCCGGCACGCAGCTGTCGGAGCGCGTGGTGACGTACGAGGAGCAGATCCTCACCGAGGAGCTGCCCGGCAGCATCATCATCGCGGGCGCCGGCGCGATCGGCGTGGAGTTCGCGTACGTGCTGCACAACTACGGCGTCAAGGTGACGATCGTGGAGTTCCTCGACCGGATGGTGCCGCTGGAGGACGAGGAGGTCTCGGCCGAGCTGGCCAAGCGCTACAAGCGGCTCGGCATCGAGGTGATGACCTCGACCCGCGTGGACGCCATCGAGGACACCGGCGCCTCCGTCAAGGTCACCGTCACCAGGGGCGACCAGACGCAGGTGCTCGAGGCCGACAAGGTGCTGCAGGCCATCGGGTTCCAGCCGCGCGTCGACGGCTACGGCCTGGAGAAGACCGGCGTGGCGCTGACCGACCGTGGCGCCATCGCGGTGGACGGGCGCTGCCGTACGAGCGTGCCGCACATCTTCGCCATCGGCGACGTCACCGCCAAGCTGATGCTGGCGCACGCCGCGGAGTCCATGGGCGTCATCGCCGCCGAGACCATCGCCGACGCGGAGACCATGGAGCTCGACTACGTGATGATCCCGCGGGCGACGTACTGCCAGCCGCAGGTGGCGAGCTTCGGCTACACCGAGGCGCAGGCACGCGACCTGGGCTACGACGTGAAGGTGGCGAAGTTCCCGTTCATGGCGAACGGCAAGGCGCACGGTCTGGGCGACACGGCCGGCTTCGTCAAGATCATCAGCGACGACACCCACGGCGAGCTGCTCGGCGCTCACCTGATCGGGCCCGAGGTCACCGAGCTGCTGCCGGAGCTGACGCTGGCCCAGCAGTGGGACCTGACGGTGCACGAGGTCGCGCGCAACGTCCACGCGCACCCCACGCTCGGGGAGGCGGTCAAGGAGGCGATCCACGGCCTCGCCGGCCACATGATCAACATGTGACCCTCGGTGATCGGTACGGCGCGACCGTACCGGTCACTTCCAGAGGTAGAGCGCCGTGCCCAGGAGGGCCACGGCGAGCGCGCAGGACCAGGCGCGCACGCTGTTCCAGCGGGTCCAGCGGGGCGAGTAGCCGGGCCAGTCCACGCTGCCCGCGTCCAGCGCGTTGTTCAGCGGCACGTTGACCACGGCCGTCACGATGATCGAGCCGACGAAGCCGGCCACCGCGGCCGCGACGGCCAGCACACCCGGCAGACCGGCCCCGTCCACCAGCAGCAGGACCCCGGCGGCCAGCGCGACGACCGGCGACAGCGTGAACGTGGGAAGGAACCTCGGGTTGAGGATCTTCCTGTTGACGCTGCGCATGGCGGCGGCCGCCTGGTCCTTGTCGATGGTGTCGAGCGCCGGCGACACCGCCGTCGAGAACGCGAAGTAGAGCCCGGCCATCAGGCCGTTGAGCACGAGGGCGAGGATCGCCGCGAGGCCCGCGAGTAGGTCCATGCGCCAATGATCCTCCGCGGGCGAGATCACTTCTACGGGGATCAAGCACCCCGCAGGGGGTCGGACGAATGCCGCACACGTATCCTGCCAGGGAGAACGCGGTGGAACCGGTGTAGGCGTTCGAGGCGGTTCCTCCGCCGGCCAAGGGGATTTAGCGCTTTCTCACCAGATCTTCAGGATTCGTACAGAAACCTCTGAAGGAGCCTGGAGACCTTTGAGACAACCGGAGATCCTCTCGTACCGGATGGTGATCCCCGCATGGCCTCGACCTCTACCACTACGACCTCGCCGAAGACGGCCGTCCGCCCCGCCCTGGTGCGCCTCGGCCTCTTGGGGCTGGCCGCGATAGGCATCATGGGTGCCGCTCTCGAGCTCGCCTTCGAACGCCACTGGCAGAGCCCGGTGCAGCTGATCCCGTGGGCGGCCCTGGCGCTGCTCGGGTTCGCGCTCGCGCTGCTCGCCCTGCGTGACTCGCCTCGGACGACCACCGTGGTACGCGCGATCGCGCTGGTCGTCCTGCTCGCGTCCGCGTACGGCGTCTTCATGCACGTGTCCGTCAACCATGCCGCCGGCGCGGCCGATCCCACATGGGACACCCTCTCGCCGCTCACCCAATGGTGGTACGCGCTCACCAAGTCCGTCGGCCAGGCGCCGCCGCTCGCGCCCGGCATGCTCGCCCAGAGCGCGCTGCTCCTCACGGTGGCCACCCTGACGTCCCGGCACCAGGTGAACGGCGACTGAACGCCCTTTGCTGGAATTCGGAACCTTTCCCGCATTTTCCACGTCACACCCACACAGGTGAAGTGACTTGGTAAGGCTGGTGAGGTTCTGGTGACATTAGGCCGGATATTCATAGCGGCGGCCGCGATGACCGCGACCGTGTTCAGCGGGGCGGTGGCCGAAGCGGAGCCCCGGCCGGCCGCTCCGGCGGTGGCCACGACGACCCCCGCCGTCACCAGGCCGGCCGCGGTCGAGAAGGAGCCCGTGTGCCTTCGGCTCAAGGGCGCGGAGGCGTGCGTGGGGCCTGAAGGGAGCGATCGGCCGGGCATCACGGTCGAGGACACGGCCAACGACAACTTCCATCCGGCCGTCGAGTACTACCTCAACGGCTACCTGGGCACCAAGTACGTCATCCACAACCTGGGGCGAGGCGGCGAGGTCCGAGGAAACCGAGAAATCGGGAGAATCGTGACGTTCCGGGCGGCGCTTTACGAGGGGAATCATCGGGTCAAGTTCGGCCGGTGGAAAACCGTACGCGATATGACGAAATATCCGTTAAAGCGGGAAACGCGGGTCACGCCCGCCGAGGCCCGTGCCCGATCGAAGACCTGCACCTCGACCAACGGCGCCGCGACCATGTGCTTCGGCGAGCAGAAGACGTTCGTCTTCGTCTGTGACACGGGCGCCGACAAATACCAGGCCCGCGCCCAGTACTTCCTCGCCGGAGACCCCACCGCGCGTTTCGAGATCCACCAGCTGGCCGGGGTGAACACCTGCGGCAAGGCCGAGCACGGTGACCTGGCCGTCAGCATGTACCGCGCGTCGGTGTACAACCACAACCGGCGGGTCGCCACCAGGCTCTACAAGTACAACTAGGTGATCCGTTCCTGAAAGTTTCACCGTTGGTTGACGGGCTCGGCGGACCCGCCTCATGATCAGCGTGCCTCCTGGTCAGGAGGAGGCGTCGAGTGATCACCGCTGACCATGGCGAGGTACGCCGATGCCCCGAACGTTGTTACGAGCCGCGTCCGCCTTCCTGCTGACGCTGACCGCCTTGACCGCCCCAGCGGCGTACGCCGACGACGTCACCCCCGTAGCGGTGACCGTCAACGCGCGCGCCGCGCTCGCCACCGTCCCGGAGACCGGAATCGGCTCCAACCATGCGATCTGGGACACCAATCTGGGCACTGACGAGACCGCCGACCGGCTCAAGGACGCGGGCGTGAAAGTGCTGCGCTATCCGGGCGGCTCCTACTCCGACATCTACCACTGGGCCGACCACACCGCTCCAGGCGGCTACGTGGCCCCCAACACCGACTTCGACACCTTCATGCGCGGCGTACGGCGCACCGGGGCGCAGGCGATGGTGACCGCCAACTACGGCACCGGCACCGCCGACGAGGCCGCGGCCTGGGTACGCCAGGCCAACATCACCAAGGGCTACGGCGTCAAGTACTGGGAGATCGGCAACGAGAACTACGGCAACGGCCACTACGGCTCGGCCTGGGAGGCCGACAACCACGCCGACAAGAGCCCGGCCGAGTACGCCCGCAACGTCGTGGCCTACGCGGACGCCATGAAGGCGGTCGACCCGACCATCAAGATCGGCGCGGTGCTGACCACGGCCGCCAACTGGCCCGACGCCATCGTCGCCGACGGCGACAGCGGCACCTGGAACAAGGTCGTCCTGTCGACCGCCGGCCCGAAGATCGACTTTGTCATCGTGCACTGGTACCCGGGCGCCCTGGACAAGACCGGACACGTACCCGACATAGTCCAGCTCACCCGCCAGCAGATCGCGAAGTACGCCGGGCCGGGCTCCGAGCGGATCGGCATCGCCATGACGGAGTTCAACACCGGGTCGAGCAGCAACGGCACGAACACCCAGCCCGGCGCGCTGGCCGCCGCCGACTCGTACGCGACGCTGCTGGCGAACGGGGTGTTCACGGTCGACTGGTGGAACGTGCACAACGGTATCGGCACCGTCACCCAGGTCGAGGGGCACACCGACTACGGCGACTTCGGCCTGCTGTCCAGCGGCGTGTGCACGTCCGACAACAGCGTCTGCGAGCCGGCGCTCAACACGCCCTTCGCGCCGTACTATGCGCTCCAGATGGTGAGCAAGTTCGCCCGGCCGGGTGACCAGTTCGTCCGGGCCGCGACCGACCAGGCGAAGGTCAGCGCGCACGCCGCCCGCCGGCCCAACGGCGACCTGGCGGTCATGCTGATCAACACCTCGTCGGACACGTCGTACCCCGTCGCGATCGACTACTCGGGCTACAGCCCGGCCTCGGGGGCGCCCACCGTACTGACCCACACCAACGGCGCCACCGCCATCACCACCTCGAGCACGGGCAGCGCGACGAGCCAGACGCTCCCGCCGCTCTCCCTGACCACGCTCATCCTCCACCCCGCCACGCCCCAGACCGGCCGTCCGGGCGCCCCGGGACAGCCCACGGCCTCCCAGGTGACGGAGAAGGCCGCCACCATCGCCTGGCCCGCCGCCTCCCCCGGCTCGCGCCCGATCGTCAAGTACGAGCTCTACCGGCAGAACGGAGCCATCAGCGAGCAGCTCGGCGAGACCACCGGAACCTCGTTCACGGTGACCAACCTCAATCCGGGCACCCGCTACACGGTCAACGTGATCGCACGCGACAGCGGCGGCGGCCTGTCCTGGGCGTCACCGCCGCTGACGTTCACCACCGGCACGCCGGCCGCCAGCTCCTGCTCGGTACGGCTCACCGTCCAGAACGACTGGGCCAGCGGCTACGTCGGCGCCATCGACATCACCAACAACGGCGCCCCGGTCAACGGCTGGACCCTGAACTTCAGCTGGCCGAGGACGTGGCAGAGCCTGGGCAGCGGCTGGAGCGCCGTCTGGACGCAGAACGGGTCGGACGTCAAGGCCGTCAACGAGTCCGGCAACGGCACCCTCGCCACGGGGGCGTCCACCACGATCGGTTTCGTCGGCAACTACAGCGGGCCGAACGTCCTGCCCGCCGTCTTCACCCTCAACGGCACCGTCTGCACGACCCAGTAACCACCGCGCCGCCCAGGGGCCGCGCCCCTGGGCGGCCGTACGCAGCCTTGGATTCGGGCAAACCGGACGAAATTCGCGGCTGAGTGCGATGATGGCCTTACGCACGGTTGACTATCGTGACTAAACGGGAATACTGGGTTTCCCGTTTGGCCGTCGTTCCATTGAGACCGAGGATGCCCATGTCGCTTGGCCTCGCCATGCCTCAGGCAGAGCCGCACCAGGCACGCAGCCGTGCCGGCGTCGCGGAAGGGCGTGTGTCACGCCGCCGCGGCCCCCACCGGTCGCCGTGCGAAACCGGCACGCGCCGTTAGCGGGCTCTTCGGCGGTCGACATCTCCCCGCCGGCTCTCCCCGAACCCAGGACTGTCATGCCGCCAGACTCCCTCAGCCTCCCGACGGTGATCGTCGTCGCCGTTCTCGCTCTCGCCCTCGTGGGCGTCCTCATCCTCCACATGCGCGTACGCCGTGACCTCGCCCAGGCCCGTGACCGGATCGGTCAGGCACGTCAGGCGCAGGAGCACCTGACGCGCGAGACCAGCGCCAGGAACCAGCGGCTGGTGCAGGCGGAGCGCCAGGCCCAGGAGAGCGCGGAGCTGCTGCGCGAGGCGCGTGCCCAGCACGACCTGGTGCGCGCCGAGAACGAGCACCTGATCTCGAAGCGGATCCCCGCCCTGCTGTCCCACCTGCGCGCCCCGCACGTGATCGTGCCCGGCGTGCAGAACCCGGCGCTCGCCGGCACGGACATCGACAGGCAGCACCGCGCCATCCTGGACGCGCTCACCCGCGGCGTCCGCGAGGAGGGCGAGCGCATCGACGAGGCGGCCCAGGCGGTCATCAGGGGCGCGATGTCCCGCGTGCAGACGCAGGCGCTGCGGGCCCAGGACCTGCTCGCCGGCGTGCAGCAGCGCTACAGCGGCGACGAGCACACGGCGCTGCTGCGCGAGGTGCTGGGGCTCGACATGTACAACGAGCTGATCATCCGTCGCGTGCAGGTCACCGGCATCGCCTGCGGTGCCACGCCCGGCCTGTCGCGTGACGACACCTACCTGGTGGACCTGGTGGTGGGCGCCATCTCCCGGGTGGAGAACTTCGAGCAGCGCATCGAGGGCCCGGCCAACCACCTGCGCCGCCGGATCGGGGTGGCCGCCCGCGCCGCGGAGTCGATCCTGTTCGTCACCGCCGAGCTGCTGGCCAACGCGGTCCACCACTCCCACGGCACGCTCAAGGTGACCATCGCCGTGCACGAGACCAACAACGGCGCGGCCATCGTCATCGACGACGCCGGTGTCGGGCTCAACGAGGACCAGTACGCCCGCGCGACCCGCCTGCTGAGCGGCACCCACCCGGTCCACCTGGTCGACCTGGGCAACCCGCCCCACACCGGCTGGGCGGCGATCGGCCGCCAGGTGGCGCACTACGGCATGCAGGTCACGGTCAAGAAGAGCGCCTTCGGCGGCGTCCAGGCCGTCCTGAACATCCCCACCGCCCTGCTGGTGGAGATGCCGGAGGACAGCCGTCCGTCGGTGCTGGCTCCCGAGCCGGTCCGCGCCCCCGTCCCGACCGCCGTCGCGGCCCCCGTCCCGACCGCCGTCGCCACCGTCGCGACCGTCCGGCCGGAGCCCGTGGCCGCCGTCCCGGCCACCGCCGCCACCGCTGCGACCATCCGGGCGGAGTCCGTGGCGGCCTCGCGTCCGGAGACCGTCGCCTCCTCCGTACGGCCTGAGCCCACGCCGGCGCCCGAGCGACGGCCGGCGGAGGATCTGGCCCCGCTGCCGCAGCGCCGCCGCCAGTCGTCGCGTCCGACGTCCGGCCCGAGGCCCACCGGCGGAACGAGCGGTTCTGACGCCTCCGGCGCCAGGTTGCTCACCACCCCGGAAGAGGCCCAGAAGCGGTGGGGAGACTTCCAGGTCGGAGCCGAGGCGGGCCGCCGCGAAGCGCTCCCGACCGAGCAGCACGACAACACCGAAGGGAATTGACCGCTCCATGGACACTCACAGCGCTTCCGGCCGCGTGCAGACCAAGGGGCGCCCGCTGTCCCTCGACGTGTCCTGGGTCCTGTCACCCCTGCTGGCACTGCCCGGCGTCGCCCGCGGCGTGGTGCTGAGCCGTGACGGGCTCATCCTCGGCGGTTCGGCCGACGTGACCACGGAGAGCGGCGAGCGCGCCGCCGCCATGACGAGCTCCGTGCTGGGGGCCGCCCGCGCCCTGTGCGACGGCCTCAGCAACGGCGCCGACGGCGAGGTGGTGGACATCGTCATCTCCGCAGGCAGCGGCTACTACTACATCGCCCCGGCCGGCGACCGCGCCGCCATCGTCGTCGCCGCCACCGGGACGGTCAACATCGGTTCGCTGGCCTACGAGGTGCAGCTCCAGGTGCAGAAACTGATCAAGGCCTTCGACGAGGCCAGCGCGGCCAGGGTGCCGGGCGCACGGACATGACCTCCGGACGGCAGCGGCGGCGCGTCGTCCCGGACTACATGGCCGCCGCGAGGTTGACCGTGCCCGAGCACATCAGCGTCGAGCGCACGACGCTGGTCTACATCGCACCCGACGCCGCCACCAACGGGCTGGACCCGCCGGGGTCACACCTGCTGGCCCTGCTGCAGGACGGGCCGCTGTCGGTGTACGAGTGCGCCGCGCATCTCGGCCTGCCGTACTGCGTGGTGCGGTTGCTGGTCGCCGGCCTGGTCGGCGGCGGAACGCTGCTGACCCGCGATCCGCCGGCCGCCGACCTGCCCGACATCGAAATCTTGGAGTTGGTACTCAGTGGTCTCCGCGCTCTCTGACAGCCGTATCAGTACCGAGCACATCCCGGTCAAGCTGGTCATCGCCGGGCCGTTCGGCGTGGGCAAGACGACCATCGTGAGCGCGCTCTCGGAGATCAAGCCCCTCAACACCGAGGAGGTGCTCACCCAGGCGGGCACGCTCGTCGACGACCTCACCGGCGTGAACGAGAAGACGACCACGACCACCGCGATCGACTTCGGCCGCCTGACCCTGCCGGGCGTGGTGCTCTACCTGTTCGGGGCGCCCGGGCAGACCCGGTTCCAGGTCCTGTGGAACGAGCTGGTCCGGGGTGCGCTGGGGGTGCTGGTGCTGGCCGACACGCGCCGCATCGACGACAGCTTCGCCGTCCTCGACCTGGTGGAGAACGCCGGCATCCGCTACGCGGTGGCCGTCAACCACTTCCCCGACTCGCCGGAGTACCCGCTGGAGACCGTACGCAAGGCGCTCGACCTTGACCCGCGCACGCCGCTGGTGGTGTGCGACGCCCGCGACCCCGCCTCCGCCCGTGCCTCGCTGATCGCACTGGTGGAGCACATCAGAGAGCTGGTGCTGTCATGACCCTGCGCTACATGCCCGACGCCGGACGCCTGTACGGGCCCGAGTACGCCAGGGACCCGCAGGCGGTCTACGCGGAGCTGCGCCGGCGGCACGGCGCGGTCGCACCCGTGGAGATCGCCCCGGGCATCGAGGCCCACCTGGTGATCGGCTACCAGGCCGCCGTGGACGTGCTCACCAACGCCGGCGGCGTCTGGAGCAAGAACCCCAGCACCTGGCAGACGCGGCTCCCCGACACCCCGGAGGCCGCGGGGATGATCGCCATGCTCGGCCACCGGCCCAACGCGCTGTTCTCCGACGGGGCCGAGCACGCCCGCTACCGCAAGGTGATCTCCGACTGCTTCCAGCTGGTCCAGCCGCACAAGCTGCGCCAGATGGTGGGCGAGGTGTCCGACTCGCTCATCAGCCGGTTCGCCGCGAACGGCGAGGCCGACCTCGTCGCCGACTTCGCCCGGCTCATCCCGGCGCGCGTCTTCAACCTGCTCTTCGGGCGGCCCGACTCCGACAGCGCCGGCCTGACCCAGGCTCTGTCGGACATGATGGAGGCGGACGGCGAGACGGGCGCGCGGGGCAGCGACGCCTTCAGCCGCTACATCGGCGAGCTGATCCAGGGCAAGTACGCCGAGCGGGGCGACGACCTGACCTCCTGGTTCATCGACCATCCGGCCGGGCTGCGGACCGACGAGCTGGCGGAGACCATCGTGCTCGTGATGGCCGCCAGCTATGAGCCCACGGCCAACCTGATCTCCAACACGATCTCCCGGATGGTCAGCGACGACCGCTACTACAGCTCGCTCACCAACGGCGCGCTCAGCACGTACGACGCCTTGATGGAGGCCCTGCGCGCCGAGCCCGCCATGTCGAACTACGGCCCGTACTTCGTGCGCCAGCCCGTGCACTTCCACGGCACCTGGATCCAGCCCGCCGAGTTGGTCCTCGTCTCCTATGCCGCGGCCAACACCGAGCCGACCAGCGTGCCCGAGGAGCTGCGCTCCGACGGCGGCGCGTACCTGGGCTTCGGCGCGGGGCCGCATCGCTGCCCGGCGAGCGACCCGGCCGTGCTCATCGCGATGACCGCGATCGAGCGCCTGACCTCTCACCTGTGCGACCTCGAGCTGACCGTGCCGCGCGACGAACTGCTGTGGCGGCCCGGCCCGTTCCACCGTGCGCTGGCGCACCTGCCGGTGCGCTTCACCCCCATCCGCCCTGACCAGCCAGGAGAATCCCCTTGGGCAGCGCAGCCCCCGTCGTCCTTGATCCCTTCGGAGCCGACCTCCCCGGGGAGGTCCGCCGGCTACGTGACCTCGGCCCCCTGGTCCTCGTAGAGCTCGCGGGAGGCATCCCGGCCTGGGCGGTCACCCGGCACGACCTGCTCAAGCAGCTCATCCTCGATCCGCTGGTGAGCAAGGACAAGCGGCACTGGCGACTGCTGCCCCAGGCGCTCACCGAACCCGGCTGGACCTGGATCCTGACCTGGATCGGCGTGTCGAACATGCTCAGCGCCTACGGCGAGGAGCACCGGCGGCTGCGCAAGCTGATCGCCCCGAGCTTCACCGCGCGCCGTACCAGGGCCATGCAGCCGGTCGTCGAGAGCATCGTCGCGGAGCTGCTGGACGCCATGGCCGCGCAGCCGCCCGGCCAGGTCGTGGACCTGCGCAGCGCCTACGCTCACCCGCTGCCGATGCGGGTGATCTGCGAGCTGTTCGGCGTTCCCGAGCACATGCGGGTGGAGATGGCCCAGATGATGGAGGCCATCATGGACACCACCGCCACGCCGGAGGAGGCGGCGGCCACCGCGGCCCAGATCGGCACCGTGCTGCCCGCCCTGGTCGCCTACAAGCGCGAGCACCCGGGCGACGACCTGACCACTGAGCTGATCAACGTCCGCGACAGCGGCGACTCGCTCAGCGACGACGAGCTGCGCGACACGCTGCTGCTCCTCATCGCGGCCGGGCACGAGACCACCGTGAACCTGATCGGCAACGCCGTGCAGGCCCTGCTCACCCATCCGGACCACCTCCGGGGTGTCCTGGCCGGAGAGGTCTCCTGGGAGGCGGTGATCGAGGAGACGCTCCGCTGGGCGCCGTCGATCGCCAACCTGCCGCTGCGGTTCGCCATCGAGCCGATCGAGATCGCCGGCGTACGGATCGAGGCGGGCGACGCGATCATCACCAGCTACCTGGCGGCCGGGCACGACCCGGACCAGCACGGGCCGGACGCCGACCGGTTCGACCCGACCAAGGACCGCGACGAGCACCTGGCCTTCGGCATCGGCGTGCACCGCTGCATCGGCGCTCCGCTCGCCCGCCAGGAGGCGCTCACCGCGCTGCCCGCGCTGTTCGCCCGCTTCCCGGACCTGCGCCTGGCCGTGGAGGAGAGCGAGCTGCCGCACGTCCCGTCCTTCATCGCGCACGGCTGGAGCCGCCTGCCGCTCCTGCTGCACCGCTGACCCGCACGCCGCTGTCGGTCCCCGGGCTTTCGATCAGCTCGTACGCCCGGGGCGCCGCACCTCACGCAGTCGTACGCAATCGATCGAAAGCCGAGACCACCGGGGGCTCCACCAGAGCGGCGACGATTCCGTGCCTCACGGTAGGGCGGCAGCAGCTTCATGATCCACTGGATTTGCGGCGCGACGTTGGCGTCACGTCTGCGCGGTGAGCAGGGCATCGGCGAGGCCGGTGCGGGCGTACAGCACTGATCGGCCCGCTCGGTGAGTGCTGGTCAGGCCGGCGGCCCTCAATGCGGTGAGATGTTGCGACACGCCCGCCGCGCTGAGGCCCGACCGCTGGGCGAGTTCGGTGGTCGAGGCGGGTGAGTCCAGCTCGACCAGGATCAGCGCCCGGGATCGGCCGATCACGGCGGCGAGGGCTTCCACGTGGGCATGTGTACGGCGCTCCCACAACGTGCCGATCCCGCGCGCCGGATAGGCCAGCTGTGGTGGTTCGGAGGCGACGGACCGGGTCAGCACTCTGGGCCAGGCGAAGGCCGACGGCACCAGGAGGAGCCCGGCGCCGGTGTCGATCCTGGTGATGGCGCAGTGCCGCTGTACCAGGTGGAGGCTGCCGTCGGCCCAACGTACGGTGTGGTGCAGCTCGTCGAGCGCCTGGGCCGTACCTTGCTCGGCCACCTGGCGCCCCCGGTGGAAGATGTCCGCCTCCAGCAGCGAGCTGATCCTGGCCCAGTAGGGCGCTATCGCGAGCGCCCAGTAGGCCTCGATCTCCGCGACGATCCGCGGCAGGTAGGTCTGAGGGGCCTGGTGGAGGCCCCGCAGGCGGGGGGACAACCGGCCTTCGCGCTCGGCGGCCAGGCGGTCGAGATCCCGCCGTACCTGCTCGGGGCCGGTGGCCTCGATGGCGGCCAGCTCGTCGGCGAGACCGGGGGACGCGGCCGCCGGTGCCGGGTTGAGAAAGTCGGGGAGATGGCCGATGGGCGGAATCATGTCGGCCAGCCAGCCCCGATCGAGTCCCGCGGCTGCGAGCCGGGGGCGTACCTGGTCGGCCCAGGCACGGTGTGGACCCGGCACCGCGGCGGCGGCCAGCGCTCTGAAGCTGGTGACGACTTCCCACATCGGCGAGACGGCGAAGCGGGTCTCCGCCAGATCGTGCACCGAAAAGGTCAGCCGTGCCTTCATGCCGCCTCCACCGCTTCCAGGATTCGGTCTCAGCTTAATGAGTGGACGCCCCCTCCCCTGCCCAGCAGGATCCCGGGGCAAGGCGCCCGCGATGCGGGCCGCTCAGAAGCAGAACAACACGAAGGCGGTCATGCACATGTCTGTTGACAGCTCCCCCTCCATTGATGCCGTGACCAAGGGGAAGGCCCGGCTGTTCCGCACCCTGAGCGCTGAATCCGTGCTGGTGCTGCCCAACGCCTGGGACGCCGCCAGTGCCACGGTGATCGCCGCGGCCGGCGCCACGGCGATCGCCACGACCAGCGGTGGCGTGTCGTGGTCACTGGGTCGCGGGGACGGGCAGCGGCTCAGCCGGGACGAGATGGCGCAGGCCGCACGGCGCATCGTGGACTCGGTCGACCTGCCGGTGACGGTCGACGTGGAGGGAGGGTACGGATCGGCTCCGGCGGAGGTGGCCGCGACCGTGCGGGCGGTGGTCGAGGCCGGTGCGGTGGGCGTCAATCTGGAGGACTCCACGGCCGTCGGCGGCCCGCTGTTCGAGGTCGCCGAGCAGAGCGCCAGACTGCGGGCCGCCAGGGACGCCGCAGCGGCGGCGGGCCTGCCGGAGCTGTTCATCAACGCGCGCACCGACGTCTTCCTGTTCGGGATCGGTGCGTCCGGCGGCCGGCTGGGCGAGGTGCTGGCGCGCGCGACGGCATACGCCGAGGCGGGGGCCGACGGCATTTTCGTTCCCGGCCTGCTCGACCTGGACGTGCTGAACACTCTCTGCGCCGAGTCGCCGCTGCCGGTCAACGCGATGGCCGTCGCCGGCGGCCCGAGCGTCACCGAGCTCGCACAGGCCGGGGTACGCAGGATCAGCCTGGGCACCGCGCTGGCCCAGGCCGCTTACTCCGCGGCCCGCAGCGCCGCCACGGAGCTGCTCGGCACGGGAGGTCTCACGGCGCTGGAGGGCTCACTGGACTTCAGCGAAGTCAACGGTCTGTTCCGTCATTGATCAAGAGCAGGCGAAGGGCTCGTACGCGCGGCGCCGAACCACCGAGGCAGCCGGCCGAGCAGGTCCTGCTGATCGTCACCGACCCACGCCACATGGCCGTCCGGCCGCAGCAGCACGGCGGGCGCGTCCAGTTCGTCGCTGACGTCGACGACGTGGTCGACCCGGTCCGCCCATCCCGCGACCGAGAGCCGGCCGGTCTGGTCGAGCAGGAGCCCGCGTCCGCCGTGCATCCGCTCGTAGAGGCGCCCCTGCTTCAGCTCCACGTCTCGCATCCGTCGTCCGAGCAGGTCATGCCCCTCGCCGAAGTCGTAGCGGACCCCGATCGCGACGATCTTCTCGATCAGGTACCGGTTCACCTCCTCGAAGTTCATCAGCTCCGACAGCAGCCGTCGGACAGACCGGGGGCCCGGCTCGGTGGACAGCAGCACCATCTGCGCGCGGGTGTTGTCCAGCACGTCGGCGGCCACCGGGTGCCGTTCGGTCTGGTAGCTGTCCAGCAGCCCCTCCGGCGCCCAGCCGCCGACCTCGGCGGCCAGCTTCCAGCCGAGATTGAACGCGTCCTGGATCCCGAGGTTGAGTCCCTGCCCGCCCATCGGCGGGTGGATGTGCGCCGCGTCACCGGCCAGCAGCACCCGGCCGACCCGGTAACGCTCGGCCTGCCGCGTGGCGTCGCCGAACCGGGACAGCCAGCGCGGCGAGTGCGCACCGAAGTCGGTACCCGCGGTCACCCGCAGCTGCTGCTTGAACTCCTCCAGGGTCGGCGGGACCGTGCGGTCCTCGGCCACCCCAGCGGCGGGCACGACGACGCGGTACGCCCCGTTCCCGAGGCGCCCGGCGCCGTACCTGAGCTCGGTCTTGCGGACCTCCGCGACGACGGCGGCGACCGTCGCCGGATCCTCGGTCAGCTCCATCTCGCCCAGCAGCGTGTCGACTCTGGAGGGCTCGCCGGGGAAGGCGACGCCGAGCAGCTTGCGCACCGTGCTGCGGCCGCCGTCACAGCCGACGAGGTAGCGGGAGCGTAGCTGCGTGCCGTCGGCCAGCTCGGCGGTCACCCCGTGCTCGTCCTGGCTCAGCCCGACCAGTTCGCAGCCGCGCCGGATCTCGGCGCCGAGCTCGGTGGCGCGCTCGGCCAGCAGGCGCTCGGTGATGGTCTGCGGGATGCCGAGGACGTAGCCGTGCGCGGTGTCCAGCCCGTTGGGGGACGGTCTGGTGATAGCGGCGAAGAAGCCGCCGAGCGGGTGCTGCCGGCCGTGCGCGAGGAACCGCTCCAGCAGACCGCGCTGGGCCATCACCTCGATGCTGCGCACGTGCAGGCCGAGCGCGCGGACGTACGTGGCCGGCTCCGCTTCCTTCTCGAGCACGAGCACGTGCACATCGTGCAGCCGCAGCTCGCTTGCCAGCATCAAGCCGGTCGGCCCGCCCCCGACAATGATCACGTCAAACATGAACCGCCCATTCACTGAGGTTCCATTTCGGCCAGCCGCTCCGCGCGCTCCGGCGGCGCGTAGCCGCGAGCACACGTACGTCGCGATCCCTGATTTCCGCAGGTTCTGGCCCCGGCCGTAGATTCTGCGGCACGACCCGGGCCTTGCCGCAAGCCCCCCAGCGCGCTATAGATTGAAAATGGAGGGGGTTTCTTAAAGCGGCCGGCCTTCCACGCGGTCACGCTCAGCGAGAAACTCATCGAGCAGCTTGAAGAGAACCTCGATGACCCGAGACTCCTCTTCCTGCGTCAGCTCCCCCCTCTTCCAGCCGTCAGGAAGGGCGACCTCGCGCACCTGCGCCTGCCAGGCAAGGCTGCTTTCCTGACCCCGCCGAGCCACCAGCCATTCTCGCCACCCCTGCAGGCCTGGGCCTCCATGGCGCCGCGCGTGCTGGTCGTATCCGTCCAGGAATCCTTCGACGCCGGCAAGCCTCGAGCCCACTATGAACATGCCCAGCCGCTTGGCCACGAGAGCGAAGTACTCACGCTCACTCATCTCTGCCAGATCCACGGTCACCCACTCATTCTGGATTCGGGTGGATCTCTACTTCACGCTGATGAGGCATCTCTTCGCTAACCCGTGATCGCGTCGAGCCTCCGCTGCCAGCGGACCGAACAGCTGCTCAAGGCCGGCACCCTGGAAGTGCCCCGCGAGAGGCCCTGGA
This sequence comes from Nonomuraea sp. NPDC049695, assembly GCF_040674955.1. Taxonomy (NCBI): domain Bacteria; kingdom Bacillati; phylum Actinomycetota; class Actinomycetes; order Streptosporangiales; family Streptosporangiaceae; genus Nonomuraea; species Nonomuraea sp. NPDC049695. Next base: position 65,754 of record NZ_JBFANV010000039.1, read on the forward strand.
GTCATTGCCGGTTGGCTAGAGTCGGTTCCTCCGCCACATCGCGAGCCCGAGGGCGAGCGCTGTGTAGGCGCACAGCACCCCAAAACCGGCCCACGGCGCCAGCGGAAAGTAGCCCGTGATCGGGAGGTAGATACCCTGCACGTGCGCGTACTCGCGTACGCTCTGCTGAATCGCGAAACCCGCTGCGGGCGTGAACACCAGCAGCCACGCTCCCACGCCCGCGAGCGCCAGGACGTAGGGCAGGAAGACCATCGCCAAGGCCGCGATGATCGCCACGATGCCACGCTTGATGAGCGCGCCCAGCGCGAGGGACAGCACCGCGACGGCGGCGAACAACAGACCGGTGCCGACGATCACCTGCAGATAGGTCGGCAGGCTGACCGGGAGCGGATGGACGCCCTTGGACGGCAGCATTTTCAAGCTGGCCGGCACCACGACGGCTGCGGGGATCACTCCGGCGAGGAAGGCGACCGTGCCGATTGCCACCGACTTGGCCGCGAGGTTGGCGCCAGGCCGGCGGATCTGCCCGCGCCGGTGCTCAGCCGTCACGAACGTGACCGCCACGACGATCACCATGATCAGTCCCACGAACCCGCCGATGAGTGTCCTCTCGATGGGCTGACCGTCCGTGCTGGGCGCGATGTCATCGGCCCCGCCCCCGTCACGATGAACTTGTCGCCCGAGCGGGAAAAGCCTCCCGGGTGGTGCGGTGTCACGCCGTCGAGCTCCAACTCGACGCCGATGTCGTCGCGCTTCCAGGTGCCATCTTGCGGGCTGACCTGGTCGAAAACGGCGGTGGCGCCCGCACAGCCGGCGTGTGCCGGCTAGGACGCTAAGAGCCACACGTGATGGCTGGCAAGAGTCCGGGAGCAACCAGAACGTCTCAGCTGTTGAGTGAGGTCCAGAAGTCGTAGCGGTGGTCGTGGGCGAAGTCGGCGGGCTTGATGCCGTCGTCGCCGGGGGCCAGGGACTGGACATTGGGGTGTGCGGTGGTGAAGGGGTGCCAGGCGGGTGCGCCGGAGCCGTTGGGGTCGCTGGTGTGGGCGAAGCGGGTCCAGTAGCCGATCATGAGGTCGGCCAGGTGCTGCTGCTGATCGGTGAGCGGCTGGTTGTAGCCGACGTCGAACAGGTAGGGAAGCTCGGCGGCGTGGTAGGCGCCCATGTCGTAGGGCTTGGGGAAGGCGGCGAACCAGGGCGCGTTCGCGTCGGCGAACTCGAAGGCGTAGGTGGGGACGTGCCGTGAGAGCGCCTTGCCGGTGTCGAGGGCGGGGCGGGCGTATTGGGCGTCGGTCAGGGCGGTGGCCAGTGCCTGGCTGGGCGAGGCGTAGGCGGACAGGGGGTAGCGGGCCAGGACCTTGTCGGCGTTGGCGCCGAAGGCGGCGCGGACCTCGTCGTCGTAGCGGTCGGCGGGGATCGGACCGCGGTATTTGGCCATTTCCAGGCCCCAGACGTGCATGCGCTGCTCGTGGCGGTTGATGCCGTACAGCACCGGCACCTGGTGGAAGCGGCCCGAGGTGATGGCGCGGGCCGGGTCCAGCGGGAGGAACGCGCCGCCGGTGACCGGGCCGAAGCCGGGCTGGGCGGGATCGGAGGCGGCCTGCAGCAGCTTGTCGGCCGGGATCGCGCGTAGTTGCTGGGCGGTCGGTGACTCGCCGAGGCCCAGTCGCTTGGCCAGGGCTCGGCCGTCGCGTTCGGCCTGGGCTCGGGGGCGAGGGTTGTTGCCCATGGCCAGGGAGGGCGACCACGGGGCGGTGCAGGGGGCGCTGTTCAGGATCGCGCGGTGGAAGAGCCCGGCCGATCCGGGGGCGGCCAGGTGGGCGCAGACCGACACGGCGCCGGAGGACTCGCCGAACAGCGTGACGTTGTGCGGGTCGCCGCCGAAGGCGGCCGCGTTGCGCCGGACCCAGCGAAGGGCGGCCTGCTGGTCGGCGAGCCCGTAGTTGCCGGACAGGCCGTCGGCGTCGTGCAGGGCGGGGTGGGCCAGGAAGCCGAAGGCGTTGAGCCGGTAGTTGACGGTCACCACGATCACCTTGCCTTGGGCGGCGAGGCGGCGGGCGTCGTAGAGGTGGCCGGCGCCGTCCTTGAAGCTGCCGCCGTGGAGCCACACCATGACCGGTAGCTTGCGGCCCTGCTGAGGGCGCGGGGTGGTCACGTTCAGGTACAGGCAGTCCTCGCTGGTGCTGCCGCCGCCCAGGTGGTCGCCGGTCTGCGCGCACATCGGGCCGGGGGTGGTGGCCTGGCGCGGCTGGGTCCAGGCGGGTGCGGGGCGGGGGGCCCGCCAGCGCAGCTCGCCCACGGGCGGGGCGGCGTACGGGATGCCCAGGAACGAGCGGTGGTCCTCGGTGAGGATGCCGCGCAGCGGCCCCTGGTCGGTGTGGACCAATGCCTCGCTGTCCGCGGCCGCCGTCGAGGGGCTCATGATCGCTCCTGCCACGCCCAGGGCGGTCAGTCCGGCTGCGAGCTTGCCCATGTCGGTCATCTGTCCGTCTCCTCACATCAGTGATCTTTGCGACGCCGAGAACCGTACAACCGACTTGGGCGATCGCGCAAGACGACTGCCTTAGGCGATCGCCTAAGGCAGTCGTCTGAATCTTGCGATAGGCTGCGGCGCATGGGCAACCGCGAAGATCTGATCGCTGGGGCCAAGCACTGCCTGTACGACAAGGGCTATGCGCGCACCAGCATCCGCGACATCACCGCAGCCGCCGGCGGGGTCAGCATGGCGGCCGTCGGCTACCACTTCGGCTCCAAGGAGGCGCTGCTCAACGAGGCCCTGTCGCAGGCCTCGCAGGAATGGGGTGAGCAGCTGGCCCAGGCGCTGGCCGCCGTTCCGGCCAACCCCGAGGCCGGCCCGCTGCAACGCTTCGCGACGGCCTGGGCCGAGATCATCAAGTCCTTCGAGCTTCACCGGCCGCTATGGGCCGCCACCTTCGACGTCATCGGACAGGTCCAGCACTCCGAGCAGGCCCGCGCCTACCTGGCCACCGGCCTGGAGCACGCCCGCCTCGGCCTGGCCCAGGTGCTCGCCGGCCTCGACCCCGCCCACCCCGACGCCTGGGCGGTGGGCGGCTTCTACCAGGCGCTGCTGACCGGCGTCATGGCCCAGTATCTGATCGACCCCCAACGGGCCCCCACCAGCCACGACCTGGCCACCGCCCTGGCCTTGATCAGCCGCTTGCCCACGACGGAACCAGACGCTCCGTGATCCTCCCCGACGTGTCAAACTCCGCGACAGCTCACCCTGGCGAGCCGCGGGCCGTCCGCGAGGACCCGTACGTACCGACGAGGGAGACCTCCACAGCCCGAACGGGCTCCCGAGCAAGCGCGACCGCCGGTGGTCTTCGCCCACGGCGGCGCCCTCGTCATCGGCGACCTGCACACCCGTGACCGCACCTGCCACCGCATCGCCGATGCCTGCGACCTCGAGATGCCGGCCACCGCTGTCGCGCGGTGCCGGGGCGCGCCGTACCACGGTCATCTGGTGGCCGACGCGGCGCGGCCCGTAGGCCACACCAAAAGCGGCGACCGAAGCGCCGGGGATCAGCACGTTCACCCCTCCAGCTTCGGCCGAACCCGTCCCTCGAACAAGGACGGTCTGGGCAACACACTCTTTACCCATATAGACACAATCGGGAGGGATGATGGATTGAGAGACATCGAGATCTTCTTGGCCCTGGCCGAAGAACTGCACTTCGACCGCACCACCAGGGCGGTGCGGCTCACCCCGCTCGGCGAGCAGCTCCACCGCGACCTCAGCGCCGGATACCGGCAGATCACCGCCGCGTTCGAAACCGCAACCCAGGCCGTCCGCGGCACATCTGGGACCTTGACCGTGGACACCATCGGCCCACTGTCCCTGATGATCAGCCAGCTTCTGAAGATGTTCCAGACCCGCTATCCGGGCGCCCGCCTCCAGCATCGCGAGATCCAGCCGCCCTCCCCGCTGGACCTGCTCCGATCGGGAGAGGTCGATGTGGCGTGGGTGTGGCTTCCCATCCACGAACCTGACCTGACCTTCGCCCCCATGCACACCTCTCCGGTGATGCTGATGGTCGCCGCCACCCATCCCTACGCCGAACGCGACTCGATCTGCCTGGAAGATCTCGGCGACCACTGCGCCCAGGTATCACCCCGGTCCATTCCCGCGCACATGGAGGAGGCCATCATCCCGTACCGCACCCCGGCAGGCCGCCTCATCCCCCGCGGCCCCAAGGTGTCCACCTGGCAGGAAGTACTCAGCGCCGTATCCTCCGGCGAAGCCGTCGCCGGAATCGGCGCCGAACTGGCCCGCTTCTACCCCTGGCCCAGCCTTGCCTTCGTGCCCATCCGCGACGCCCCGCCCATCCAGTGGGCCCTCGTCTGGCGCACCACTGCGGAATCCCCACTCATCCCCACCTTGGCCCAGGCCGTCGCAGAGCACAGGCCGGCACTATGAACCGGAAATGATCAACCTATTAGGTTCACGCCGCGGAAGCAGGTCATCAGCCGTGAGAGACGCTTCCGCTTTTCGCGGAAAGATCGCCCTGGCCGGATGCCGAATGCGTGGATGTTGCTGTCAGCCCGTGTTGTCCTAGGGAGTCATCTTCCGGGTTGGAGTGAATTGCTTTGCTATGTGCTCGTTGTCTGAAACGCTGATCACGCTTGGTTCGTCGTAGGTCGGGGATGCCGGTTGCTGTCTCTTGCATCTGGGAGAGGACATGAAGAGGCGGGCGGGGTTATGGCAAGCCGCTGAATCGGGTGCTGGCCGCGGGAGCGTTCCTGGTGGCCGGCCTCGGGTGGCGCTGAGCGGACAGGGAAGGCTTTTCGGATGAAGATCATTGCGTTGTCCTGTACGCAGAAGCGACTCCCGTCGCTGACCGACGCGCTGCTCGAGGCAGCGATTACCGGCGTCGTCCGGGAGGTCAGTGACGCGGAGATCCAGCGGATTCGGTTGATCGACCACCGCATCGAGATGTGCGAGGGCGAGGACACCTGCCTTGATCCCGAGGTGGGCCGGTGCACGCTCGACGACGACTTCGAGCATGTCGTCGCTCTGGCCGAAGGTGCGCAGGCGATGCTGCTCGCCATGCCGGTGTACGCGGGGAACGTACCCGCGGTGCTGAAGATCTTCCAGGAACGCTTGAAGAGCTTCATGAACGCCAGGCAACGCCCGTTCGGCAACCTGCTGGTGGGGACGATCGTGCATTCGCGCACGATGCTGACCGAGCCTGCACTGGGATCGTTGTTCCCGTGGTACCTGCGCCTACGGAACAAGAACGTGGCGTCGGCGTGCTTCACCCAGAACGATCATCAGGACCTGACCCGCACCGCGGCGCTCGACCTGTGTGTGGCCGTGGGCCGGCAACTCGGCATGACGCTCGACGCCAGCCGGTCGCCGGCCAACGGCCGCACGGCACTGCCGTTGGTTCAATCACCGGCCCGTCCGCGGTGCGGCGACCCGGCCGCGTCCTCTCCTGGAGCGTGAGGAGAGGACGCGCGCCAGGTGCACCCGTCGCCCGCCTGTTCGCACGACACCGTGACGTCCGGTTCCACGTAGCGGGCGGCGATGGCGGTGTTGAGTTCCTGGCAGTACGGGCACGGTGACGAGAACGTCAGTACGACGCCGGCGCGGGCGGCCCGTTTGCGGTACCGGAGGATCCCGCAGTCGGCGTTGCGCAGGACGGCGCCTGAGGGCTGGGGCTCACTGGTCACTGCCGAGTCGTACAGCAACAGCTGCTGCTGCAGCCGGGTCATGAAGTGATCGGTGGCGGATACCCCGGCGGGCCGTTGCGCTTGCAGTAGCTGCGCGGTGATGCGGGAGTTCGCCTGGATCCACGCGGCCAGGCCTTCTTCGCCGTGCTCTCCCAGGATGAACTCCTCTGCGGCCGCCTGGGCCTCGAAGAACCGCTGGCGCCACAGGTCGACCTTCTCGGCCGGGTCGAGGGGTAACGGTTCACCGGTCATGGTCCGCCTCCCTCCCGGTGGCGCCGTCCAGCTCGGCGAAGACCTCCTGGGCGACGCGCAGCCCGTTGTTGGCGACCGGCCAGCCACCGTAGTAGGCGAGCTGAATGATGACTTCGACGATCTTCTCTCGCGACATCCCGAGGTGCAGCGCGGCGCCGATGTGGCCGCGTAACTCCCAATCGGTCCGCGCCAGCGTGACCGCGGTCAGCGCGACCAGTTCGCGCTCCTCGACGCTCAGGTGCGGGCGGGTCCAGATCTCACCGAACAAGTGGTCGATGGTGATCTGCAGGAACTCCGGGTAGGAACCCGGGCGCGGTTCGCGGCCGAAGACCTGCTGGAACATGGCCTCGCCCCGCTCATGTCGGGCAGACGGCTGATTCATCGATCAACTCCTTTGTGTTGGCCGAACAGTTGTCAACGTCCACGACGCCACAAAGGCGACGACCAGCAGCGCGGCGCCGCTGCCGAAGGCGGCCGGAACACTCACCCGCTCGGCGATGAGCCCGACGACGACCGGTCCGACTACGGCGCCGACATCGGTGCACATCGAGAAGACGGCGACGCCGCTGCCGGCCCGGCCGGCGACGACGTCACCGATCAGCGCCGCCGGTGCGGCGTTGAGCAGCGCCGATCCCGCCGCGTACACACTGAGCAGGACGACGAGCCAGGCGTACCTGTCCACGAACACCAAGGCTGTGATCGCCGCCGCAGCCACACCGGTGCCGGCGATCATGGCGAGCCGGCGGCCGGCCCGATCGACGACCCAGCCGGCCGGCATGATCAGCAGCGCCTGAACGACGGCGGATATCGTGAACGCCCAACCGACCCACGTCACGTCATGTCGCCACGCCACCACCACCGTGGGGACCAGTGCGCTGCGCAGCCCGAACAAGACCCATCCCTGCGCCAACGCTGCGAGGCAAGCCACCAGGTAGCGTCGATCCCGCAGCAGGACCGGTAGCCGGACCACGTCACGGCCAGGCTCCGCGCCGGCGGTTCGGCCGGTGCGGAGCACCGCCAGTGTCAGCACCGCGGCGGCCAGCAACAGCACGGCGTACGCCACGAACGGCGCGGACAGGGCGATGAGAGCGAGGAGCCCGCCCAGTGCCGGTCCGCAGATCCCGCCGAGCAGGAAGCCTGCTTCGAACACGGCGCTGGCCCGGCCCCGCTGGTCGGCCGGCGCGATCGCCAGGAGGGTCGCCAGTGCGGATACCGAGAACAGCACTGAGCCGACGCCGCCGAGGCTGCGGAACACGAGCAGCTGCCCGTACGTCCCGGCGAACGCCGTCAGGGCCGAGGAGAGCGCACACAGCAGCAGACCGGCGACCAGGACTCGCCGCTCCCCGAAACGAGCGCCGAGCCGGCCGCAGAACGGACTGGTGGCCAGCCGCATCAACGCGAACAGGGCGACGAGCGCTCCGATCTGGGTGGGCCCGGCCCCGAACGTCGCCGCGTACACCGGGAGCACCGGGAGCACCAGCCCCAGGCCCAGCATGACGCAGCCACCGACGACGCTGAGGACGTAGACCTCGCGAGGGAGACTCGGCTGGGCGGCGGCAACGGGTGGGACGCTGCCAGGGCCGGCCACCGTCAGTGTCCGATCACAGGATGATGCTGAGCTTTCCGTGCTCGTACAGCGTCTCGTGGTCGAGCACCACGACCCGTCTCCGGATCCGGAACGACTCGCCCTCGACGACCAGCTCGAACCGGCATTTTCCGACGTAGGCGTCAGAGCGCCCGTGCCCGAACCGGTACACGATGACATTCGCCGCCACGTCGAGGTGCGTGCCCCGATCGGTCAGGATCTCCACGTTGCTGATCATCCGATTCGTCCGCGACCGAGGGTTCTCGCACCACACCTCACCGTTGAGGAGTTGTTCGATCCGCTGGCGTAGCCGGGCAGCATCGTCGTCGATGAGCCCGAGCGCGTCGGCCGTCTCACCGCGGACGTCGGTGGCCGGCACCGAGTAGCGGATGTCGTCGGTCAGCATCTCGTCGTACCACTCGAGCAGGCGCCACTCGTCGAGCAGCCGCGCCTCGCGGAACAGGAACTGGTTCACCCGGTGCCACAACCGCACCTGGGCCGCTTCGTCGACCGTCAGCCCGGTGGTCATCGTGGTTCTGCCCCTTGCATCTCGGCCCGGTGAGCGACCTCGAGGTGACCGTCGTCGCCGTGCATCAGCCGGTCCCACTGCCGCCAGAACTCGCGGGCGGGAAGCTCGTCGGTCGTCTCCGGGACCTCCTTGTTCATCCCGCGTGACAGATCCGAGTAGCGGACCGTGCGGTTGAGATAACCCCGCTGGCACGACTCGACGATCTCGATGTCGTCGGGAGTGGCGAAGCCGGCGGGGCCGAGGAACGTCAGGTAGTGACTCTTGCGGAGCTCCCGGATGTCCGGATCCTCGTCCTTGGGAGCCAGGGCGACCGAGGTGATGGCCATCTGGCCGGCGCCGACCGGGTCGATCTTGCGGATCGTGATCGCGATCGCGTCGATGATCATCAAGTTGGGGAAGATCAGCACCGCACGATTGGTGCCGGTGATCCGTTGGGCGCGTTCGGCGCCGAACCGCTCGACGAACCGTGCGGCCGTCGCCTCGATCCGCGGCCGGACCTCGGCGCCGAACATCGGCGTCCAGTAGGCGAGCGGGCGGGCTGCCGCCGGTGGCAGCTCGTTGGCTCCATGCCCCAGTCCGAGGGCGCGGCCGAAGCCGCCTCGTCGTCGTGGCGGCACCGACCCCAGCGACTCCATGTAGCCGACGTAACGCTTGTGCAGGGCCCGGAAGTGGTAGATGTCGACGCTGTTCTCCATCATGAGCTTCCAGTTGGCCCGAGCCCCGTGGAGTTGCGCACCTTGGATCACCTCCATCCCGACCTCGGACTGGTCGTCGATCAGATCGAGGTACTCCGCCGCACCGGCCAGGTACTCGGTCAGGGTGCGCGGCTGCTCCGGATCGAAGGTGACGAACACGAAACCGCGGTAGCTGTCACTACGGTGCTGCGCCAGGCCGAAGTCCGCCTTCCGGAAGCCGGGCCCGTACCCGTCCGGGATCGGGACCCCGACCAGGTCGCCCTGGTTGGAGAACGTCCAGTCGTGGTACGGGCACCGGAACGATCTGGCCTGCCCGGCCGGCTGCGAGCAGATCAGAGCCCCGCGGTGAGTGCAGCTGTTCGCGAACACCCGGATCACCCCGTCGGACCCGCGCGCCATGACCACCGGGCGCCCGCCGACGTCGCGTGCCACGTAGGAGCCCGGCCCGGGCACCTCCGATTCGTGCCCGACGTATAACCAGCAGCGATCGAAGATCCTGGTCATCTCCTGTGCGGCCAGGTCGTCGTCGGTGTAGGCCCGGCGATCCACCCGGAACGAGAGGCGCTCAAGATCATCGATCACGATCGGGTCGCCCACCGGCCGCTGCAGTTCGATCGTCACTGCTGCCCCTTTCGCTGTAGCGTCTCGACCGTGCTGATGACCAGCTCGGCCGTGCGCACGGCAGAATCGCCGCACTCCGGCTGCGCAGCGCGCAGCCGGGCCCGGTAGTCCCGGGCGGGATCGAGCAGATCGGTGACAGCGTCAGCGACCGCCTGCTCGGTGACGCCGGCCGGCTCCAACGCCGTCCCGAAGCCCGCGCTACCCACGAAGTACGCCTGGACAGGCTGATCCACAGCCAGCGGGATCACCAGCATCGGTGTCGCCGCCCGGATCGACTCCGCCACGGAGTTGTAACCGCCATGGGTGATGAACACGTCGGCGCGCTCGAGCACCTCACGTTGCGGCAGATACGGGGCGGTGAGCACGTCGTCGGGCAGCGCGAGCTCCTCGGCGAGATCTCCTACCGCAGCGATCACCTGTGCACCGGTCGCCGCCGCCCCGATGATCACCGTGCGCAGCAGGTCAGGCCGCCGGTAGAAGATCGTGCCGAAGGAGACGTACACCACCGGGCGGTCGGGGTCGATCCGATCCAGGCCCGAGAAGGCGACCTCGTCGCCGCGGATCCCCGCCGCACCCGGCAACCCGACCAGCTGCACACCGTCGTCGGTGACCGCGTCGTCCCCGACGAGAGCAGGAATCGTCGGCATCACATTGAGAATCGGCGAACGCGCCGAATGAGTCCGGGTCGACCACAACACCCCGTGCCTGGTCAGATAGTCGCCGACCTGCTCGTCGTACGGCCAGCGACCTCGTCGATGCTCGCTCGGGCATACTCCACCCAGGTTGGCCCAGATCATCCCGTACGGCACGCCGGACGCCTGTGCGCCGACCATGGCCGACGCCGTGACCGGCAGCGAATCGACGAGCACGAAGTCCGGCGCCGTCGCACGGAGCGCGTCAGCTGTCTGGTCCGCCACCGGCGACGACTGGAGCATCGGGCCGATCTTCGCCGGGTCGCCGCTCCACGGCGCCATCTCGACCTGCCCGATCGCGTGGACCTCCGCCTTGCCCAAGGCCTGGCGACGCTGCTCGTCGAGCACACCACCGTCCGCGGACAACAGCAGCAGCGCAACCTCACTGCCGGCTTTTTGGAGCGCATTTACCACCGGTACATACGGGTTCAGGTGGCCATGCTGAGTCGTGGTGAGCAGGGCGACGCGCATCAGATCTCCGATCCATCGAAAGAAGACGACCATGCCGACTCAAGATCTGGCTCTGGACGCACCACAGCAGCCAGGACCGCGACACCCTCCTGCCTTCAGAAACGAGTCGAGACGGCGACGCGCGAACGGCAGAACTCTGCCCCCGGACAGGCGAGAACGCCCGGCAGGCGAAAGGGACCGTCGACGTCCAGATACTGCTATGAGGCTCTACGCATTCCCCACCACCGCTGAGGGGACACATCGATCGACGCTATTCGGAACAACCTCGAAAAAACCGGGTTCAGCACCTACCCGCAGGCAGTTTCGCAAAGGCTGCCGGGATGCGCAATCGATGCCAACCCCTTGAAACTGTCAGCTACCACTACTCTGCTGAACGCAACTTCGACCGGGCTCCGCCTCGGCCTCCAGTCGGCGCCGCGCCGACTCGGCGCCGGCGGCCCGCAGAGGGGACTGGGGTCCTCCCACCGTGACAGCGTCTTGGGAAGCTGCTGAAAACGCAGCATGGGAACAGACCTGTGAAGTCCGCTCATGATGAGCGCACCGTCATTCATTCTGCGAATCATGTCCGCGGAGAAACAGCCTTCGACCCGCACATCCCATGACTTACGTGGCCGCGGGACCACGTAGTGAATTTTCGCCACAGGCCAAGGGAGTAACCACACGAGCATCAGCCTGCCGTGGACGGCCCAGCGGCGGAGGTGGCGAGTTGCTGCCATAGACACAAAAACGCCCCGGAGCGGTCTTCGCTTCGGGGCATCTTGGTTCTTCAAATGCTGGTGGTCAGGGGCAGGGTCGAACTGCCGACCTTCCGCTTTTCAGGCGGACGCTCGTACCAACTGAGCTACCTGACCCAGAGCGGTCCTGACGGGACTTGAACCCGCGACCTCCACCTTGACAGGGTGGCGAGCACTCCAAACTGCTCTACAGGACCTTGCGTTCTTGCGTTTCTTGCTGTTTGCGCTCGCTTAGCTTACCAGGTCTTCGGTGGTCTTCGACCAGCCGCTTTCCGGTGCGCCAAGTGCTCGCAGTGCCCCCAACGGGATTCGAACCCGTGCCGCCGCCTTGAAAGGGCGGTGTCCTAGGCCGCTAGACGATGGGGGCTCAGGATTCCCTGTCGCCTTCCGTCGGAGACCTCTGAAGCATAGGGGACGATTGCCCTTGATGCCAAAGCGGCGGACCGTTGGTCGGCGTCTGCGTGCCAGTGATCGATCCCGTTGGCGACGGGGCGATCGTTGGCTCCGGGGAAATCATACGTTGTGGGTCGGGCTCCACGTGACGCTGGATGTACACCGACTGCTCCCCCAGACCGCCCAGCGTGATGTCGTCCCATGCCTGCATGCGCTTGGTCTCCCTGTCGAAGTAGAGGACCGACGCCTGCACGGGCGTGGGCTGGGGGTGTTCGAGTGCGCGCAGGCCGGCGCCGCCGGTCGAGCCCTGGACGAGCATGCGGGTGCCCGAAGGGAGCAGGTTCGTCCTGCGGTCGTGGGTGTGGCCGGCGAGGATCATGGGCGCCGCGCCGGAGAAGCCCATGCCGACGTCCGGGTCGTGTACGGCGATCAGGTCCGGCCGGCCGACCTCGGGGAGGTGGGAGCGGGCGAACTGGGCGAGTGCGGCAGGGTCTGAGGGAACTGCTACGGATTTGTCCGGAGTGAAGCGAGGGTCCCCCAGGCCGTAGATCTTCAGGCCCGCCACCGTCTCGGTCTTGTTGTCGAGGACTACGGAGTTCTTCTGCTTCTCGACCGCTTTCTGGGTGATCATCGAGTCATGGTTGCCGCGTACGTACACGTACGGGACCCCCAGGCGGCCGATCTCGTCGACGAACTTGTTCTCGGCCTTGGTGCCGTGGTCGGAGATGTCCCCCGTGTCGACGATCATGTCCACGCCGAACTGGTCCTTGAGGGAGCGGACGACGTTCCAGGCGATGGGATTTATGTGGATATCGGAGATATGGAGGACTCGGATGGTCTTGGGGTTGGTGTCGTACAGCGGCAGGGTTGAAACCGTGTCGTAGAGCTTCGAGACGTTCGTGACGAGCTTGGTGAGTTGCGACCTGTACGACTCGAAGCGGGACACGATCGACTCGGCGCTGCCCACCAGTGACGGCGCGGCGGCGATGAGTCCCGAGTAGCGGGGCTCGACGAGCGAGTTGGGGCGGAACGTGAGCGCGGCGAGAGCTCCCGTGCCCGCCAGGCCCACAGCGGCGGCCAGGAGGCCCAGGAAGGCCACACGGGGGCGTCTGAAGACCATCAGGACCGCGATCAGGGCCCCCGCCCCCGCGCACAGCAGCGAGCGGATCACGAGCGCGCGCACGCCGTCCAGGAGGTCGCTCTCGATGAGGCCGGGCAGGCGGTCGGCCAGACGCGGGTCCTCTATGAGGGCTTTGGCGCGGTCCTGGTCGATGTTCTCGAGCGTGATGCGCAGCCGCAGCGGCGCGTCGTGCGTGTGGAACGTGAGCGTGCCGAGCGGGCTGGCGTCCACGACCGTCTCGCCGTTCCAGGCCGGGCGGAGCGACATTCCGGTCTCCACGGGACCGACCTGGGCACGTACGGTGCCGCTGAGAAAGATGCCCAGCCAGGCACCCACGGCGGCGACGAGGAGGACCGCCGCCGCCTTCGCCGTTCTGGAGCTGATGACTGCCTTTGATCTGTGAACGAACTTCATACGCTTTCTTGCTTACCCGGGCGGCGAGGCAGAATGGCAAGCGTGATCGAGGTTTCGCGGGAGAGGTTCGAGGAGCTCGTGTCCGAGGCATTGGACACGATTCCTCCTGACCTCACCCGTGCCATGAGCAATGTCGTCGTTACGGTCGTCGATGACCCGCCGGAGCCCCACCTGCTCGGCCTGTACACCGGTGTCCCCCTCACCGAACGCGGCGACTGGTACTCAGCAGTCCTGCCCGACCGCATCGAGATCTACCGCAATCCGATATGCCAGATCTGCGATACCGAGGAGGCCGTTGTCCGCGAAGTGCGCATCACGGTCGTGCACGAGGTCGGGCATCACTTCGGTATCGACGACGCCAGACTTCATGAGCTGGGTTGGTAACCCTTTGCTTTTGGTTCGCTGCTTTGGGTTGCGGCTTGCCATAATGATCGGGCACCTTAGGTAACACACCGAGCACCGTAAGTCAGGCACAGCGGAGTCCAATGGGGGCCATGCGGGCACGACGGCCGCAGGGACGGCATCGCCGTGCCGAGGACCAGGCCACATACCGAGAAGTCATCGCCATCAGGGAGTTCAGGGCGCTCTGGTACGGCCAGGGCCTTTCGCTCATCGGCGACCAGCTCGCCCAGGTGGCACTCGCCGTACTCGTCTACGATCGCACGCGCTCGCCGCTCGCCACGGCCGCCGTGTACGCGCTGACGTACCTCCCGCCGATCGTCGGCGGGCCGCTGCTGGCCGGCCTGGCGGACCGGTTCGCGCGCCGGGGTGTCATGCTCTCCTGCGACCTGATCAGGGCCGTGCTGGTGGGCGCGATGGCGGTGCCCGGCATGCCGTTCTGGGCGCTGTGCGCGCTGGTGTTCCTGGTGGTGCTGCTCAGCGCGCCGTTCTCGGCCGCGCGGGCCGCGTTGCTGCCCGAAGTGCTCGAAGGCGACCGGTACGTCATCGGCTCGGCTCTCCAGAACATGACGAACCAGGCCGTACAGATGCTCGGTTTCGCCGCAGGCGGAGCCGCCATCGCCACCATGGGCCCCTACCGGGCGCTCGCTCTGGACGCCGCGACGTTCCTCGGCTCCGCGTTGATCCTGATCTCAGGGGTACGACGCCGCCCCGCCGCCAACCGCGACAGCGCGAAACCGTCCATGTGGAGCATGACCATGGCCGGAGCCCGACTGGTGTTCGGGTCGCGGCAGTTGCGGACGCTCATCCTGTTCGCGTGGTTGTGCGGCTTCTACATCCTGCCCGAGGGCATCGCCGTGCCGTACGCGGCCAAGCTCGCCACGGGCACGCTGCCGGTTCCCGTGATCACTGGGCTGCTGATGGCGGCCATGCCGACAGGGACGGTGGTTGGGGCGTTCCTTTTCAGCAGGTTCGTGGGGCCTGAGCGGCGAATGCGACTCATGGGGTGGATGGCCATGCTGAGCTGCGCGCCTCTGGCCGTGACGGCGCTCCGGCCGCCGCTCGCGGTGGTGCTCGCCGCATGGGTTCTGTCGGGGATCGGCGGAGCGTACCAGCTCGCGGCCAATGCCGCCTTCGTCCAGCATGTTCCGGCCGAACGTCGCGCCCAGGCGTTCGGACTCGCGCAGTCGGGGCTGATGGCCGTACAGGGGATCGGGATCTTGGCCGGTGGATTCGCGGCGGAGAGACTCGGTCCGGAGCCGGTGGTCGCGGTGGCCGGGGTGGCCGGGGTCATCTGCGCGGCCGTGCTCGCCCTGATCTGGACCGAGTCCCGGGAACGTGTGCCCGCCGCGGCTTGATCACGGCATCGGCTTCTGCTCGCCGCTCCAGTCCGTTCTGCTGCGGTCCTGCTGCTTGTTGATCAGGTCCTGTACGATGGAGGTGTCGCTGTACTCGTCGGGCATGAGGAGCCAGCCGATCGCGTACACGCCGACGCCCAGACCGCCGAAGATCGTCACGATCGCCAGCGCGATGCGCACCAGGTTGGCGTCGATCCCGAAGTACTCGCCGATGCCGGAGCAGACGCCCGCGACGATCCTGCCCTTGTGAGTCCGACGCAGCTTCTTGACGTTGTATTCGCTCATGCCTCAAGACTGCCCGTGCGGCCGGTGTTCGCACATCAGGATTCCCCCTGGTAGAACCCTGGTAGCCCCCTATGCGAGGAAGGGACCCGCGATGAACGATCTGCTTCGCCTGGACGACCAGCTCAACGCTGACCAGCGGCTGATCCGCGACACGGTCAAGTCGTTCGTCTCCGACCGCATCCTGCCGAACGTGGGCGACTGGTTCGAGAAGGCGGTCTTCCCGGCGCGCGAGCTCGCGCCCGAGCTCGGCTCGCTCGGCCTGCTGGGGATGCACCTGGAGGGGTACGGCTGCGCGGGCACGGACGCGGTGTCGTACGGGGTGGCCTGCCGCGAGCTGGAGGCCGGCGACTCGGGCCTGCGCTCCTTCGTATCCGTCCAGGGTTCGCTGGCCATGTTCCCCATCTGGCGATATGGGTCGGATGAGCAGAAGAACGAGTGGCTCCCCCGGATGGCCGCCGGGACGGCGATCGGCTGCTTCGGCCTGACGGAGCCGGACCACGGCTCGGACCCGGCCGGCATGCGTACCTATGCCAAGAAAGACGGATCCGACTGGATCCTGAACGGCTCCAAGATGTGGATCACCAACGGCTCCATCGCGGACGTGGCGGTGGTCTGGGCGCAGACCGACGAGGGCATCCGCGGCTTCGTCGTACCGACCTCCACCCCAGGCTTCTCCGCCCCTGAGATCCACAAGAAGATGTCCCTCAGGGCCTCGGTCACCTCGTCCCTCTACTTCGACGACGTCCGCCTGCCCGCCTCCGCCGCCCTCCCCGACGTCACCGGCCTCCGCGGCCCTCTCTCCTGCCTCTCGGAGGCCCGCTTCGGCATCGTCTGGGGCGTCGTGGGCGCCGCCCGCTCCTGCCTGGAGGCGGCGGTGGAGTACGCGAAGACGCGCGTCCAGTTCGACAAGCCGATCGGGGCGTTCCAGCTGACGCAGGAGAAGCTCGCCTGGATGTACGTCGGCCTCGCCCAGGCCGGGCTCACCGCCCTCCACCTGGGCTCGCTGAAGGACGCGGGGCAGCTGGAGCCCCGGCAGATCAGCTTCGGCAAGCTGGCCAACGTACGCGCCGCCCTCGACATCGCCCGCCAGGCCCGCTCCATCCTGGGCGGGAACGGGATCACGCTGGAGTACCCTGTGATCAGGCACATGAACAACTTGGAGTCTGTGCTGACGTACGAGGGCACTCAGGAGATTCATACGCTGGTGCTTGGGGAGGCGCTGACGGGTCTGGCCGCTTACCGGTGATGTAGGCGTCGCGGGCAGGGCGGTAATCTCTGTACCCTTGCTGGTGCGAGGGGCGTTAGCTCAATTGGCAGAGCTGCGGACTTTTAATCCGTAGGTTCCGGGTTCGAGCCCCGGGCGCCCTACCACCAATGACCTGGGCGGACTCCCCGATCTCCATGATCCGGAAGCCCGCCCGGTTGCATTTCCAGTTGCAGTCAGCCCCAGAGTGCGCGACCCATGCGGGCTGCTGCCTCTGTTGAGAGTGTCGCTGTGATGTGGGTGTAGCGCTTGGTCGTGGTCAGTTGTGAGTGGCCGAGGATTTCCTGAACGACACTGATGTCCACGCCTTGTTCGATGAGGAGAGTCGCGGCGGTGTGGCGGGCGTCGTGGACGCGGGCGTCTTTCTCGACTTCGGCCAGGCGAAGGAGTTCTTTCCATTCGTCCCAGTCCTGGCCGGCGTCTATGGGGCGTCCGTCCTCATGGCACCAGACGAGGTCATAGTCCTGCCACCGCTCCCCCGCGGATCCTCGTTCGGCCTGCTGGGCGTGCTGGTGAAGCTTGAGGAGTGGGGACGACCGCGACGGGATGATGATCTCAGTGTCACGTTTGTAGGACCCGCTGGTGCGGGTCCAGGACGCCTAGTGACTCAGGGATGATCTGCCGGAACGTGCATGGCTTGTGCCTGACCTGTCCAGGGCGGCCTGGTCCTCGACATTGGCCGGGCCGGACGGCATGACTTGATAGGAGCCTGGCAGTTCCCTCAACTGAGATATGTCCGCCGACCAGCCCGGATGTCGTCCCAGAGCGTGTGTGGGCGGTGGAGGATGTCCGGCACGTCTCCAGTGGTCTGGTCCGCGACCTGCTGGCCGCCGGCGAGACGGTGGTCCCCGTGCCGCCGAACCGCACTGCAGGAGAGCGTCGCGGCGGTCGCGAGCGTGGCAAGTCCGACCCGATCGACGCCCTGGCCATCGCGCGTCTGGCCCTGCGTGAGCCGGGCCTGCCGACCGCGCGGCTGGATGAGCAGAGCAGGCCGATTCACCTGCTCGTCGATCATCGTGAGGCACTCGTCGCCGAGCGCACCAGGCTGATCAACCGGGTGTTGTAGCTGGTGCACGACCTCAACCCGGACATGGATCGCCCTCATCGACTCGCTCAGCGTCGAGATCGACGCGATCGGCAAGGAGCTCAAGCCGCTGGTTCAGGCCCGCGTTCCGCGCCTGATGGCGATCGTCGGCGTGAACGTGGTGACCGCGGCCAAACTCCTGGGACAAGTCGGCGACATCACCCGCTTCCGCAGCCCGGCTGCGTTCGCGCGACACAACGGCACCGCCCCGATCCCGGTCTGGAGCGGAAACGACGACCGTCACCGGCTCAACCGTGGCGGCAACCGGCAGCTCAACACCACCTTGCATCGCATCGCCATCACCCAAGCTCGCTGCCACGAAGGCGCCCGAGCCCTGCTGAAGCGACGCCAGGAAACCACCCGAGACACCGCCAAAGGCAGCTTCCGCGTCCTGAAACGGCACCTGTCAGATGTGATCTACCGGGCCCTCACCGCCGACCATCACGCCCACAACGACGGGACATCGACAAGTCCCCAGTAGCTTGCTCCCGTGGAGGAAGAACATCCGGACAAACAGCAGGTGCACTGGCCAGAGCGACGTCAGGACGTGCTCGAGGCACTACGAGCCTTAGGTGACCGCGACTATCAGGACCAACACTGGCGATCTGGAAAGGGATTGCCGGATCTCACCGCTGCCGTGCACTGGCTCATCGACGACAGCTTCATCGACCAACACGGCGCGCGAGCACTGATCCCCCACCTTTTCATTGATCAACGAGAAGCCGACCTCGTACAGATGGTGGTCGACGCCGTCTTGCGCCTCCTCGATGACCTCGGCCCTACCGCTCCAGACAACGCCTACCTCGACCATCCTGAGTGGATCAACGTCCTAAACTCGGCCGGCATCGCCTACCTGGCCTTGTCCTCCGGCAAGCCAAGGTCGTGATGAAACTTCACGCAACGCCCTTGCACATAGGAGCGTCAGGCAGGAGTAGACGTGCGCGTCCGCGGGTTCAGAGGCTTGACCGCATGTACACACGTGCCACATCCCAAGCGAAATGACGGGCGCTCACGGTCACTGGGGGTCATGAAGGATCCAGGGCCTGAACCTGGAAAGGCTAAGCCGATGACTTCCCGTCCCAGGCCGCCCCGGCTCACGGTCATGACAACGTGGACGGGAGGTGAAGGGCGTAGGGCAGGCTGTCGATAAGTTCATCATCGAGTCGCACGCCTGTCTCCAGTTCAAGGATTGTTAGCATGACGGCTTCCAGGTAGACCGGGTCACCACCCTCCCCATCGGCTTCATCCTCTTGTAGGTAGCGCTGGAACAGGACGGCATACTCAGCAAGCGCGCCCTCCTGCCATCCCGCAATGAGCTCCTCCGACGATTCCTCGGTGTCGCGTCGTTCCTCGTCCCAACTCCCGCCGCTACCGTCGCGCCGAATGTAGGCAAAGGCCCGGTTGTAGTAATCCCACTGGGCGATTCCATAATCACAACCGTTACCTAGAGCATGAGCGTTGCGCATGAACCGACCAACACCGACCTCATCGAAAGTGACAACAGCCGGTCCGACTTGCCCAATGAGCAGACACCCCTCCTCGGCCAGGGTTTCGCGCTCAGGAGCAGGGACAAGGTCAGCCTCCCGCATGCCGATGCGCCGCACGGCTTCGTTGAGAGTCAGTGGCGTGGTGACGGTGTAGCAGAAATGCTCGCGATATTCGATCAGCTCATGGTAACGGCGCAGCGGGTCGCGGTAACGCTGAGGGACATCGTCATACATCGCTCCATGATCCAGCATGGCCTTCAGCCAGGGCTACAGCCAAGGGAACGAACGACGGCGGTACTGGGCGAACTTCCACCGCGACCTCCGCCCTGGCATCAGAGGTCAGCGCGACCTGACCATCCACCCCCGCCGTCCCGCGGCCCGCATTATGCTGCGTCACCCGCCGCACGCTGATCAGCGTGTTGCTACGCGACCGCAGCAGCAACCGTTGCAGGCTTCTGACTTTACGCCAATCCTGCTCTCGCGTCGCCTTGAAGATCGTCTGCCGAAGCCGCCGTACTTCCTCTTCGCAGGCACGCCAATCCACCGCGTCCCACTCCGGAAAGTCCTCTGGTCCGTTCACCCTTCGGCGCCTAACTTATCCGTCGGTACCAGCAGCCATGACCGAGCCGTCTTCAACGACCCACCTGCCCACGTCAGCACGCTTTCGCATCCGGCCACTAGGACCGGTATCCGGCTGGTTATACGAAACCCCACCAGGGGCACGACGGCAGACGGTTTCGCTTTCCCGTTCTCTTTCGAGGACCGGCATTCGCTTCTTGGGCATCCTGTCGCCAGGGAATTCAGCCTTCCTCGCGGTCGGCCTACCGGCCACAACGACCGGACCCAAACGGGGTTTCCATGTTTCGCCGGACAGAAGGTCATCTCGGCCTTGGGACGCCCCGCCTCCGCCTGATCGCTCAGCCGGCCCTGTCCGGGGTTGTACCCGTCCAGGCGAGAGCTTATCGTTTTTCAATAACATCGAAAAACGATAAGGAGGCTCTGATGGAACAGCCGACATCGACCCCGGACTCGGGGGCCGCAGGGGTCCAGGGCCGGCGCGGTTCCTGGCTGCGATGGCTCTACGGCCTGCTCTTACTGGCGCTCTTCGCCGTGGTGCTCCTGGCGGTTCGGGAACTCGTTACCAGCGTCACGCTCGCGTTCGGTCAAGCAGCGACGGTTCGCGTGTCGATCCCGAGTGACCAGGTCCAGATCAGCAGCGCTCTCTCGCCGGGAGCCGAGCTCAACAGCGACCACCTGGACGCCACCGTGCGCGTGGTGGGAACGCCCGCCCTCGGGCTCTACCACCTGCTGACATGGCTGCCGCTGGCCGTGGTGAACGTGCTGTCGTTCTGGTGGCTGGCGCGGCTGCTCGCCGTCGGGCTCAAGAGCGACCGTGCCCTGTTCTCCCCCCAGACCACCCGGCGGCTCCGCCTGATCGGTGTGGTCCAGCTCGCGGGCGCCGCGGTGATCCCGCTCACCACGGACATGATCCGCAGCACGATCTCGATCCACGCGCTCGGCTCCGGCGCGTACTACAGTGACCTGTCTCCGCAAGCCTTCACCGGCGGTGTCCTCATAGGCTTCGCCGCACTGGCCGTCTCCGAAGTCATTCGGAAGGGCCGCCTCATGCTTGAGGACCTCGAAGGAACCGTCTGATGGAAGATGAGGAGCCCGTACACGGGATCGAGATCGCGCTGGGCGACCTCCTCGCCGATCGTGGCATCACCCTCACCGAGCTGTCCCTGAGGGTGGGGATCACACTCGCGAACCTGTCGATCCTGAAGAACGGGCGTGCGAAGGCCATCCGCTTCACCACGCTTTCTCGTCTGTGTGAAGAGCTCGACTGCCAGCCCGGCGAACTGCTGCGATACAGCAACTCGCGAAACTCCGGCGCGGAAGAGAAAACGCGCAAAGAACCGGACGCGCCCCGTTGAGCCCGCGACATTGCTCAGGCAATGCGCGGCCGCTGGCGCGCTACCTGCGTGATTCGCCACGGCAAGCACGTGAGGGGCCGATCGGCGCACTTCACTACACGACCGTTGATTGTGCAGGTGATTATGCGAGGTCGCTAGTCTCACCGGGGCGCGGGGTGCTGGTGCGCAGCGTGTGTTTGCCGGCCACCGTGCGATGGTGGTCGAGGACGTCGGGGGGCTGCCAGTGCACGTTGGTGGCCCAGTTCAGGCGTTCGAACAGGCTGATGAGGGCGGCGGAGGGGTCGATCTGGCGAGGGCTGCGGCCGTGCCGGGCGCAGTTGGGCTGGCTGTGGTGGCCGTTGTGCCAGCTTTCCCCGAAGGACAGCAGGGCCAGCGGCCACAGGTCGGTGGAGCGGTCGTGGCGGCGGGTTGTGTGCGGCCGCTCACCGATCACGTGGCACAGGGAGTTGACGCTCCAGGTCACGTGCTGCAGCAGGGCGATGCGGACCAGGCCGGCCCAGATGAACGCGGTCAGCCCACCGTACAGGCTGCCGCTGATCGCCCAGCCCGCCGCGAACGGCAGGAGCAGCGAGCCGGCGCACAAGGCGGGGAAGGCGCGCGAGATCCGCAGCATGACCGGGTCGTTGCGCAGCAGGTCGGGGGCATACCGTGCGGCAAAGGTGGGTTCGCTGGAAAACAGCCAGCCCAGGTGGGCGTGGGCCAGGCCACGCAGCTGCCCGCCAAGACCGGTGCCGTAGCGGTAGGGGGAGTGCGGGTCGCCCGGCTGGTCGGTGAAGGCGTGGTGGCGGCGGTGGACGGCCACCCAGTCGATCAGGTTGCCCTGGAAACTCATCGACCCGGCCATGGCCAGGATGAGGCGTAGCCACGGGCGGGCCGTGAAGGAGCGGTGGGTCAGCAGCCGGTGGAAGCCGACCGTCACTCCCAGCCCGGTCACGATGTAGAAGACGGCGGCCAGCAGCAGGTCGGTGAGGGTGATCCCCCTTCCCCATGCCAGCCAGATTCCGGCGCCCAGCGCGATGAACGGCGCGATGACGATCGTGGTCGTCAGTGCCATCTGCCCGGCGTGGACACTGATGCGCTGCTGGGCGTGCGGGAACGGAGATCGCCCGTCGTATGCCGCGGCCGGGGCCGAGGCGCGCACCCCGGTCACACCAGCATCGGCAGACCGCGGTCCAGGCCGGTGATGTGCAACAGCCGGGACATGAACGGGCGGGGGGCGGTCAGGGCCAAGGTGATGCCCATCGGCCGGGCCCGGTGCTGGATGCCGACCAGGACGGCCAGTCCGGAGGCGTCACAGAACGATACCTGTGACAGGTCGAGGATGAGCAGGCTCGTGCTGTAGTGCAGCGTGCTCATCAGTTGCTGGCGAAGCGCTGCGCTGGTGAAGATGTCGATCTCGCCGGACAGATGAACGGTGGTCGGACTTGATGGGTTGGCCATGCTGAGTGGCGCGGTGTCGATGACGGTCATGGAAATCTCCTTTGGAGGAGCTGAAACGGGATGAGATGCCTGCCGACCGGAAAGCCGGTCCGCCGCCAGAACGGGCGGTCCTGGAACCGTTCGATCCGGTCGGCAGACGGCACGCGACTCACATCGGCGCTGACGGCCGTCTGGTGGAAGAGGGAGCCTCCTGGTCGGTGACCGACCCGCCCTCGTCCTTCCAGCAGGCCAAGCTGTCGACGGCCGTCCCGCGCAGAGGCGGAGCGGGGTCGGGCGGCAAGCGCGCGACGGTGAGAATGTCGTCGATGCTCAAGCCTGCGGTGTCCTGAGCGGTGAGCTTGAGCATGGCCTCAGCAGGACCTGCCGCGGTGCCCGGCGGGATGACCAGCAGGACGACCGGCTCGCCGGCGGCGAAGAGGAACGTGATCACGCGCGGGTCGGTGTGGCGGAACCAGCCGATGCGGACCTGACGCCCGCGTGCCGGGATGCGGTGCGGCATGCTCTGCCACGCATCGCGATTCAGGCCGATGCGGAGCGTGACTCGATCAAGCAGCCGGTCCACGGCGGCGATGAGGCCGGGCAGTTCGGCAGCCGCGTCACCGGAGTAGGGCCACCAGGCCCCGCCCACCACGGCTCGCCGATCCAGCACCGGGTGGAGACTGAGCCGTAGCGCGGAATTGACCCGAGGGATCGCCGATGAGACAGGGCTGAGCGGTGCGGGTTGAGAAAGAAGCGTCGGCGTCATGGTCGCCTGACCTGTCCGGGCCCCGCCGAATGGGGCCGGTGGTGGTTCGCCGGGGGCGACGCCGACCTGACTGCCAACGCTCAGAAAGTCCTCGGTAACTTCACTCTACCTCCTACTTCCGGAATTCCATAATTCCGGAAGTAGACTGTGTGGGTGACTTCCGGAAACACACCCTCAGAGATCACAGAACCGGCCAGAGTAGCTTCCGGAGACACAAGCCGGTCGCGGGCCGTCCCGCTCCCCGCTCCCCACGCCGCCGTCCTGGCCGACTACGCCGCAGCACTCGAGCGCGCCCCGCTGGCCGACTCCACCAAGACCAAGTACGCCTCCCGGCTGCGCGGCTACCTGGCCTGGCTGGCCGACCAAGCCGACGCCGGAGCGCTGAACGGCGACCCGCTCATCGACCCCATCGCCGCCACCGGCGCGGTACGCGACTTCCGCCGCCATCTCAAAAACGGCCGCCGCGCCCCCAACACCATCGACGGCTACCTGTCGGCCCTGGACGACTTCTACGCCCGCCGCGGCCTGCGCAAGCCACAGACCCGCCGCGAACGCGACGCCCGCCGCACCGCCCCCCGCGCCCTGGACGCCCAGCGCACCCGCCGCTACATCCGCCACGTCCAGCTCACCGCATCCCCGCGCGACAAGGCCATCGCCCTACTGCCCTACTACGCCGGCCTGCGCATCTCCGAAATCGTCGGCCTCGACCTGGCCGACGTACGCTTGTCAGCCCGCAAAGGCGAACTACGCATTCGCGGAAAAGGGCGCGACCGCGGCAAGATCCGTCTACTGCCCGTCCACCCCGACCTGCGCCAGGCCCTGACCGACTGGCTGACAACTCGCACCGCCTGGAAGGGTGCCGACACCCACACCGCACTGTTCCTCAACCACCGCGGCGGCCGACTGAGCGACCGTGCCGCCCGCGACATCATCACCGGCCTCGGCGACGCCGTCGGCCTCAATGACGACCCCACCGAACCCTTCAGCCCACACGTCCTGCGCCACACCTTCGCCACCGAGCTCCTCCGCGGAGGTAAAGACCCCATCCTGGTCGCCGAACTGCTGGGCCACGGCTCGTTGGACACCACCCGTCGCTACGCCCTGCCGAGCGAAGCCAACAAGGAAGCCGCTTTGGACGCCCTCGTAACCGACCACTGACCAGAGCAACAAACCGGTTCGGAGCGGGTGACGCGATTGTCACTCCCGTATCCCAGCCCGACTGGAGGGCGCCCCGTCCGCGCCGCAGTAGGCAATGTGGAGGGCAGTTGCCTACAGCGTTCGACGCTGGGCAGGGGTGCCTTGCGGACTCTGGCGAAAGGAGCCGGCCGTGCCGGAGAATGTCGCACTGATCATTCGATTCCACCTGATGAGCGGCGAAGACGTTTCCGTGATGAGCGGGGACTTCGACGGGGAGCCGGAGGCGGTGGCGGCGATCGCTCGTGCTATGGACGAGCGGCGCAGCCTGGTGTTGATGCGGGCGAGATATGGCCGTGAGACCGACGTGAACGGCGTGGTCATCAACCTCGCCAACGTGGTGTCGGCGCGTGTGTCGAAGACAGCCAGCGCCGAGGCGGGCCAGTACCTGTAGCGGCGAGCTGCCCGACACGCCCTGACATTGGCCGGCCGGACGGTGTCCTCGGCGAACCTTTCACCGGTGCCGAGCGTCGTCCGGCTGCGGTCGTCGACGAAGGCGAACATACGCCCACGAAGGGCTGATCCGACTGTTGCTACCTTGCGGCTCGCCGCAGCGGAGTCAGCCGCCGTATGGAGGCATGGGCGCCTGGGGACCTCGCTCACAACGGGCCCAGACGCTCGTGCCATCCTCGGGTCATTCCACCCTGCCGCGGACGGCAGCGACCCGGCCGCGCGGCGGATCTGGTGAGCACGCAACCAGAGCCGAATGCCCGCCTGGGGGTTCACCCTGAGGCGTGGACCCCGGCCTGAACCTGCGGGAGCCGGAGGTCGCTCTCCCGCCCTCGGCCCGCAAGCTCTCGCCGAGTAAACCCGCACCAGGAAAAGGATCACGGCGAGCATGGCAAAGATCCGCTCTGCTCGGCATGGAACAGCAGGAACGGCGCCGGGACAAATCTAGGCTCAGGCCAGCGAACCCACCGATAACGCCAGGTAGGCGGCGCAAGGAGCCGCCGGCGTGATCACAGTCTTCGTCTTGGCCATGGCGGCGCTCTTCGCGCTGGAGGCCGTTCTGGGGCTGGCGCTGCTCGGCTGGGGCCTCGTCGAGCCCGGTGCGTTCCTGCGCCGGCACCCGGACGGGGCAGCCGGTGGCCTGCGCGAGCTCGCGACAGGTGCCCGGCGGGTTTGGCCCGCGGCCAAGGCCTCGTCGCAGATTGCTGGGCGTCGCGTCATCGCGGTGGGTTCTTCGAGCTGGTCGGGCGTCGGCTGCAGGTGCATCTGGAGCCGACGCCGGGCGTGTCCGCCGGGATGGTCCAGGCTCGCCTCGTCGCAGAGTCGGCGGGCCGGGCACCAGCCGACCCCGCGCCGCGCGGCGGGAGCGGGCTCGAGGGTGAGGCGCTCGGTGATCAGGGCGCCGGGCAGCTCGCCCGACGCCCTGGCCATCTGGTGATCCTTTCCCAAATCAGCCCCGTCCTGTTGGCAGAGGAGCTCGGCGAGCGGGTCTCGTGATGGCGTGGGTCCAGGAGTCGGGGGTCAGAGTGTTCTGGACCGAGATCCGGCGTTGGCGGCGTTCCCGCTGGTCAACGGCGTCGCCGGATGATTGCCGCGCCCGACACAGAAAATCTGCGTTCGCCGCAGTAGACATTTGTGGCCGCTGAGGCTATTGTTTCTCACATCGCAAGGAACGGATCGACCGGGCAGCGGAAGTATTAGCACCACGATGAACTGCCCGGAGCAAGATGAAGTGGGAGTTGACGGCAGAAGGTCGGACGTGACGGGCCAGCGCAGTGGTTAGGGGCCCTGATCGTGGACGCGCTGCCGCAGATGAAGTGGAAGTTGATGGCAGAAGGTCGGACGTGACGGGCCAGCGCAGTGGTTAGGGGCCCTGATCGTGGACGCGCTGCCGCAGGTGAAGTTGGACAGTGGTCCGGAAGATAGAGATGAAGGGAGTGTTGAACGCCATCGGGATCGCCCGTTGCCGGCTGAATCTCGCCGCTCGGGTACCGCAGTTCCACAGATAGGAAGGTGGTCTACGGTCACACATCCGCGATCCCCGCATCACCGCCGCTCAGTACGGCGGATGCGGAAAACTGTGAGCCGGCCAGATGGCCGGTAGATGGTGTTGAACTCTTCGGGGCCCCGGCGCGACAGGCGCCGGGGCCCCCTGTGCGCGTGATGGAAAGGAATGTATGGATCAACGTCGCTCGACTGCCGAGGGTGACATGCTCGCTCAGGGCAGGATTGCGGACACGGCCGGATCCAGGGCTGGATCCAGGGCCGAAGACCGGTTCGAGGATCGGTTCGACGATGAGGACTACCCCGCCTACAGCATGGGTGCGGCCGCGGAGATGCTCGGTGTCAGCCCGTCGTTTCTACGGGCCCTGGGCGCCGCCAAACTCATCGAGCCGATACGCTCCAGCGGCGGCCACCGCCGCTACTCCCGCTACCAACTGCGGCTGGCTGCCCGCGCCCGGGAACTCGTCGATCAGGGCACGCCGGTGGAAGCCGCCTGCCGGATCATCATCTTGGAAGACCAGCTCGCCGAGGCGCTGCGCATCAACAACGCGCGCGACCGCCCGGCCGGACACTAGCACCGGCGGTTTGAGAAGACCCGGCAGCGTGAAGCCGAACGGGTCTTGGTGTGCAGCTTGGCGACTTGGTCCCGCTTGTTGTCGCCGGCCGCGCATCTCCCGGAATTCATGCCTTCTACCAGGCGTGACGACGTTTCACACGCTGTCGATCACTGGTATTGAGGAGCTGTGCGGCTGTGGTGGACATCCCGCGCCACCGATTCTCACGCGGGCAGCGATGCGGCAGCCGGAAACGAATCAGGGCTCGCACCCATGAAGGTGCGAGCCCTGATGCGTAGCGCTATTTGTCAGGCAGCGACGATGTTCTCGGCCTGAGGGCCCTTCTGGCCCTGGGTGATGTCGAAGGCCACCTTCTGGCCCTCGCGCAGCTCGCGGTAGCCGCCCTGAGAGACGATGTTGGAGTAGTGCGCGAAGACGTCGGCGCCGCCGCCGTCCTGCTCGATGAAGCCGAAGCCCTTTTCCGCGTTGAACCACTTCACGGTGCCAGAAGCCATCTCCGTCGGCGTCCGCAACGACGGCGCCCACTCCGGCGCCGCGGAC
>NZ_JBFANV010000040.1:0-91242 GCF_040674955.1 Nonomuraea sp. NPDC049695
CTCGGAGGCGTTCATTTCGTTGTGTCTTAATTCTTTCAGCCGTTCAAGTCCCTGTCAAATTGACCCGACTTGCTCGACTTGCTGGAATTAATCCGCGCCCCGCTTCCGGGACAACCCCTCTAACTTACCAGCCCATCCGGAGTGATACGAACATCCACCGGAGTCGGAAGTGTCGGGAGGTTGTCCGCGAGTGAGATCGGCGATCATCGCCGTCCTCGCGGGACTGGTGAACTCTATGTACGCCTCCGGGAACCGTCAAATCGATGGTTCGCCCGCGAAGCGGGGGTACGTACCGGAGGTGCGAGATCAACCCGCGCCCAGGGCGCTCATCATCCTGGTGGGCATCGCCGCCGCGATGGTCGTCCTCTATGGAATCCGTGAGGTGGCGTCGATCGCCGGCCCCGTCGTGCTGGCTCTGGTGCTGGTCATCGCCGTCTCCCCGGTACGCGGGTGGCTCGCCGCGAGGCGCGCGCCCATCTGGCTGCAGGTCGCCGTGCCGTTCCTCATCGTCGTGCTCGTGCTCCTCGGCATGGTCGGCATCGTGACCATCTCGGCCACCCAGCTCGCCTTGCTGCTGCCCACGTACGCCACCCAGTTCGACCGCCTCGTCACCGACGCGCAGCACTGGGCCACCACGCACGGCCTCAGCAACGACATGATCTACAGGGGGCTGCGGGCGTTCGACCCGGGAAAGATCGTGGAATTGGCGCAGAGTCTGCTCGGCAGTTTGATCGGCATTCTCTCCGCGATGTTCCTCATTGTCGTGCTGTTGCTGGCGATGTGTCTCGACGCGCCGGTGACCGCGAAAATCCTCACCTCCGGCGTGGGCAGAAGGCCGCGACTGGTGACGGCCCTGGGCATCTTCACGCACAAAACGCGGCGCTATCTGATTGTCTCGACCGTGTTCGGGCTGATTTACGCGGTGCTCGACGTGATCGCCCTGTCGCTGCTGGACGTGCCGCTCCCGCTGCTGTGGGGCGTGCTCGCGCTGATCGCCAACTACATCCCCAACATCGGCTTCCTCGTCGGCCTGCTGCCGCCCGCCATGCTCGCCCTGCTGGACGGCGGCGTGCAGAAAATGCTGCTCGTCATCGCCGCGTACACGATCACGAATGTCGTCACCCAGTCGTTCATTCTTCCGAAATTCCTGGGGGACGCCGTGGGGCTCTCCACGACCATGACGTTCATCTCGCTGATCGTGTGGACTTTCGTCCTGGGGCCGCTGGGCGCGGTTCTCGCCATTCCGCTCAGCCTGCTGGCGCGGGCGCTGTTCATCGACAGCGATCCGAGCGCCGGGTGGGCGCAGGCGCTGGTGTCGGGGAAGCTACCCGGAGGGTGAGACGAGGTGGCGCATGGACACCCCGCTCAGCCTCTTGACGTCGTGCGACAGGTGCGCCTGGTCGGCGTAGCCGGCCGCGATCGCCACCTCCGCCAGCGGGACGCCCGCGCGGGCCAGGGCCAGTGCGCGCTGGAAGCGGACGATGCGCTGGAGGGTCTTGGGCGCGTAGCCGAACGAGGTCAGGCTGCGGCGATGCAGCTGGCGCTCGCTGAAGCCCAGGTCCCACGCCACCTCCGCGACCGTGCGGCCGTTCCGGAGCGCGCCGGCGATGGCGGAGCTCGCGGGGTCGACAGCTGTCCCCTGGGCCAGGCGAGCTCTGACCGCGACCCGCAGCGCGTCGAGCCGCCGCGAAGGACCGGCGTCCGGGACGTGCGGAGACGGGAGGTCGGACAGCCGGACGCGCTGGTCGCGGAGCTCCTGGAGCGGGAGGCCGAAGAAGTCGCCCGCCGCACCCGGCTTGAACCGGATGCCCACGAACGTGTCCCCGCGAACCATGCGTGCCGGCATGGGGCCCGTGTCAGGACCGGCCACGAACAGGCCCTCCGGCGCCCAGATCAGGTCGACGCACGCGTCGGGCACCACGAGCTTCGTGGTGTCCGCCTCGCTGACCAGGCTCCACTCGCAGGCGACACGATCGGCGACGTCGGCGCCGGGGGGCCGTTCGACGTACATGCCCCCAACGTACGCGACCTCACCGACAGAAGCCGGGCAGCCTCCCGTACGCGCGCAGCGTCTTGAGCCTCTGCACGGTGACGTACCCGCCCCATTCGTGCTCCACCAGCGGCGTCCACATCAGCCAGTTCCCGCTCCATCCTCCGTCGTCGGACTGCGCGGCGATCAGCGCGTCGAGGTGGGTGTCCAGGACGTCCTGGGTGAACAGCGGCAGCCGCAGCGGCTCGGACGCGAAATCCGTCGGGAAGTGGGCGTGCCCGGGCGCGCCGGGGTCGAGGGCGACGGTCGCGAGGACGGCCTCGCGCAGTCGCGCGAACTCCGCCTCCGCACGGGCGCGGTCCGGCACCAGGTCCAGGAACGTCACCACGGCCCTGGCCTCGTACTCGCTGGTCTCATTGATCGAGGCGATCCGCGACCAGCAGAAGTCGGTGGCGGCGGCCAGCCAGGGATGCGTGCTGCCGTGCTTGTGCAGCAGCCCCGCGATCGACGCGGTGGGGACGAGGCTCCCGGGCGGCGAGTCGGGGGTCTCCCACCAGGGCGCGTGCGGAGTGTCGCGGACGGACGGCAGGACGAACGGCACGCCACCGTCGGCCGCGCTGACCTCGGCCAGGTAGTCGCAGGCGGCGGAGACCATCGGCGAGTCGAACGCGTCGAGTTCGTCCAGGATCCAGAACGCCACCTCGACGGGCTCCGGCTGGCTGCCCGCCCCGCGCAGGTCGGGCTCGAGCGCGTTGCCGAAGCCGCCGTCGGCGTTCTGGTAGCAGCGCAGCACGTCGAGCACCCGCTCGCGCGGCCCGTCCTTGAAGAGCGCCTCGAAACGCAACCTGTCGAGCAGGCGCCCATGGAGCTGCAGATAGTTCTCCGCGCGGTCGATCACGTCCATGCGGGCGAACCTATCCCTTGCCCCTGGCCGTTCTCTTGTCAGAATCGGACGTGTGGAGCGACAGCGGCGGTGGGACGGGGACGAGCGGTTCGTCGGCGTGAGCGACGCGGCGGCGATGCTGCCGGCCGTACGGCGGCTCGACGAGATGATGCGCACCGAGGGATGGGTCACCGAGGAGCCGGAGGCACATCTCCTTCCCCACCTGCGGCGCGTGCCCGGCTGGGAGGTGCTGGGCGAGCGGCTGCTCGACGACGGCTTCTACGAGGTGCGGGCCCGCCCGGAGGAGCGGCTGGAGGGCATCGACGTGCAGCGGGCCGTGATCAGGCTGCTGTCGATGATCGCCGAGCCCTCCTTCCTGGTACATCAGACGGGCGGCAACGTGTACGAGTGCGTGACCGGCGTGCTGCCCGGCGACCCTCCGGAGATCTTCAAATCGCACGGGCACCTCGTCCGGGTCATCGTGACTGAGGAGTAGCTCACTTCACGAAGAACACCGGCCCGCGCGGCCGGAACGGCAGGGAGGCGCCCTGCGGCACCAGGAACGCGTGCTCCCTGCGGATGTGCAGCACGTCGCACGCGCCGTCGGTGATCACCAGGATGGGGCCGTCGGGCGGGAAGTCGTCGGCCTGCTCGAGCAGCCTGACGCCCGGCTGGAGCACCGTGCCGCCGCGGCCGCGCACCCTGACCTTGCCCGCGATCTCCTCGACCGGCAGGTATCCGGCGTCGTAGGCGGCGGCGTCGCAGAAGACCACGCGGGCGCGCGGGACGTCGCGGGCCGCGGCGTAGGAGGCGATCGCGCCGAGCGCCTTGCCGAGCAGCGTCACGTCCATGGACCCCGAGGTGTCCAGCACGACACCGAACGTGGCCTTGCGCACGACCTCCTCGGGCCGCACCCAGCCGGGCCGCGGGATGCCTGGGCTCGACGCCTGCCTGCGCGAGGCGCGGGCGTAGGAGCGCCGCTTCTCCTCGGGCTGGAAGTGCTCGTCGAACCAGCGGGCGAGCCGGGCGTCCCAGGGCAGCGGCGGCTGGTCGAGCGCGCGGATCTCCTGCTCGAGCCCGGCGGGCAGCAGGCCGCGGCCGCTGCTCTGGTGGTAGGCCAGGCCGGTGCAGAGCGCG
Organism: Nonomuraea sp. NPDC049695; assembly: GCF_040674955.1. Lineage (NCBI taxonomy): Bacteria > Bacillati > Actinomycetota > Actinomycetes > Streptosporangiales > Streptosporangiaceae > Nonomuraea > Nonomuraea sp. NPDC049695. The sequence goes on from NZ_JBFANV010000040.1 coordinate 4,011, forward strand.
TTGCGGTAGTAGTCGTCGAGGTCGACGTATCCGCCGATGCGGCGGGGCGGCTGGTCGAGCACGTCGCCGAGCCCGCGCCCGCGCAGGGTGGCGAGCTTGCGGAGGCGGCGCAGGTCGGTGGCGATGCGGTCGTAGACCGCCTCCGCGGACATGCCGCCGAGCGACTGGTCGAACAGCAGCCCTTCCGGCATCTCGCCGACGCCCATCTCGATCAGCCAGCCGTTGATCACGTAGTCACAGGCGACGTTCCACAGGTACGGCTCCCTCATGCCGCACCGTTCGCCGTGGCGCAACGCGGCGTGCAGCATCTCGTGGGCCAGCACGAAGCGCCATTCGGGTTCGGAGAGCCGGGCGAGCGGATTGATGTAGATCTCCCCCGCCTCGGCGCTGACCGCGGCGATCGAGATGGCCCAGCCCCTGGCCAGCTCGGCGTCGGAGACGATCTTCATGCCCGCGGCCAGCGCGCCGAGCAGCGGGTACGACGACGTGAACCAGCGCAGCGCCAGGTCCCAGGGGCCCTTGACGTGCCCTTCGACAGGGGTGCGGGGCTCGCCGGCCCGGTCGAGCGCGCTGGTGGCCGCCTCGGCGATGCCGATCGCGAACGTGCGCTGGAAGTCGAGGTCCTCCGCCAGCTTCGCCGAGCCGATGCGGAAGTCGGGCTCGCCCGATGGCTTGACCGGGGGCGGCACGCCGAGCCTGCGCCAGCGTTCTGACAGCGCGACCTCGTCCTGTTCGGGCAGCTCGTCGGGGAGCGGCCAGGGGCAGCGCCCGATCTTGAGTGTGCGCAGGAACCGCTCCACGGCCAGGCAGCAGGCAGCGTGGTAGGCGGGGTCCGGGCGGTCGCCGTCGATGTCCTTCGGCGCGCAGGCGCGCGGGTCGGCATGGCCGAAGCCGAGGTGGAGCAGCAGGTGGGCGAAGACCCACGTCCATTCCTCGGCGGGGGCGCGGCGCTTGGGGTGGAAGCGCACGTCGCCGTCGTCGGTGACGACGGCCCAGGTGTCGTTCCCCAGCTCGTCCTGCTCGGCCTCCAGCAGGTAGCTGTGGAAGACGCGGAAGAGCGGCTGCCGGAGGACGGCGTTCCAGCCGTTGTGGATCTCCGCCCGCCACGGATCGACCTTGGCCTTGGCGCGTCTCATGACCGGGCCGCCATCAGCCTCGGCACGTCCCTCCCGACCTCCACCAGGAACCAGGTGGGCAGAGCGGGCGCTCCGTCGGCGTTGTTGGCGATGACCAGCTGGGCGCATTCGAGGGAGATCTCGGCCAGCTCCACCAGCAGCGTCTTCGCCCGGAAGCCCAGGTCGCGACCGCGGGCGGAGGATCCGCGCTTGTCCGTGGGCAGCTCCTTGATCAGGCGGGCGCGGAACGCCTCGGCCAGGAAGTAGAGCAGGTCGCGTTCCTCGGGCCTGCGGGGCCAGGGGGCCTCGCCCTTCAGCACGGCCTCCAGGTCGTACGCGTGCCGCACGGTCTTGACGTAGGCGCGGAAGGCGGAGGCGTGCGTGGCGGTCAGCGTGCCGAACGCCAGCATGGCGATCGTCTCGTCGGGCACGTCGTCGCCGTACGACAGCAGCACGTCGGACAGCATGTGCCAGGCCCGTGGCGAGGAGAACGGCTCCTCGGTCTTCGGTGGCGGGCTCCACAGGTGGTCGGGCCGCTGGACCAGGTAGTCGACGATCCACGGGTGGATGCCGTTGGCGGCGGCCCACTTCAGCCAGTCGTCCGCCGAGGCCCGAAGGTGCACGTGGACCAGCCGGTTGATCAGGGCGGACGCCATCGGGCGGGCGAGGGCGTTGTCGGTGGCGCGGTTGCCCGCGCCGATCACCACCGAGCCGGCGGGCAGCTCGTACGTGCCGATCCTGCGGTCGAGGATCAGCGAGTAGAACGCCTTCTGCACCTCGGGCGCGGAGGCGTTGAGCTCGTCGAGGAACAGGCAGTACGGCTCCGCGCGCGCGATCGACTCGGGCGGCGCGAACCGGCTGCGCCCGTCGACCAGTTCCGGCACGCCGATCAGGTCTTCGGGGGCGAGCTGGGTGCCGAGCAGCGTCACGCACTCCAGTCCGAGTGAGTCGGCGAACTCGCGTACGAGCGAGCTCTTGCCGATGCCGGGGGCGCCCCAGAGGAACACGGGCCGGACCACGGCGACGTGCAGCAGCAGCTCGGGGAGCTGCGCCGGGGTGACCGTGACCGTCGCCTGCACGCCTTCCAGGGTGGCGAACCAGGCCCCGCCCGCGCATCACATTTAATTGCGTTGCCCGGATGAACGGCCGCTGCCTACTGTGACCGGCATGACATGCATGTTCACCTGCCAGGTTTTCATCCGCATCCGCCACGGCCGGGCTCTGGCCCGCTAGCGGACGCGACCATCTGATCCAAGCCTGATCGCGCGTCCGCACGCGTGCCCAGGGCCCTTCGAGACCTGTCAATCTCGAGGACCCGAAAGGGCAAGTGCTGTGGCGCAGAATTTCGCGCACGGAAACTATTCACATACTCAGCGCAATGCCAGGAACAGCGGCGGCCGCACGCCCAGAGACCGGGCGCGGCGCACACTCTCGCAGAATTTCCTGGCCGACCGGCATGCCGTCGATCTGATGGTGAAAGCCGCCGCTCCCGAAGGGCTCGTGCTGGAGCCGGGCGCGGGCGAGGGTGTGCTCACCTTCGCGCTGGCCGAGGCGGGTGCGAAGGTCGTCGCCTACGAGATCGACCCGAGGCTCGCCGTACGGCTGGCCGCCCGCACGAACGGCGATCCCAGGATCGACGTGGTCAGGGGCGACTTCACGACCGCGCGGGCGCCGCGGGAGCCGTTCGCGGTCGTGGGCAACATCCCGTACTCGGTCACGTCGAAGATCGTGGACTGGTGCCTGCGGGCGCCTGCGCTGACCTCGGCGACGCTGCTCACCCAGCGGGAGTACGCCCGCAAGCGCACCGGCGACTACGGCCGCTGGAGCCTGGTCACGGTCGAGTCGTGGCCGTGGTTCAGCTGGCGGCTCGGCGACACGATCGGCAGGGAGGGCTTCCGGCCCGTCCCGTCCGTCGACTCGGCGATCCTGCGCATCCAGCGCAGGCAGGAGCCGCTCGTCCATGCGCGGCGCTCCTACCTGGAGCTGGTCGAGCTGGGCTTCGGCGGCGTCGGGGGCTCGGTGCGCGCCTCGCTGAAGAGGCGCTACCAGGGGGTGGACGCCGCGCTGGAGGCGGCGGGCGTCGCCCGTGACACCGTCGTGGGCCACGTCCACCCCGACCAGTGGATCACCTTGTGGGGGCGCCTATGCCGGTGACTTGATCCGGGCCGGCTCCGAACGGCCGGCGAGGGGAGCCAGTCCTGGGGCCCCGGTCGCGATGCGGCGGCCCCAGGGCATGGCCAGCAAGAGGACGGGCAGCAGCACGATCGACGCCCGCGACCAGTCCTGGTGCAGGTACCACCAGGTGTTGACGTCGAACTGGGTCATGTAGAGATAGCCGTATCCGGCCCAGATCGACACGCCCACGATGGCCGGCCAGGCGAACCTGGTGGGCCTGGCGATCAGGAACGGCATGAACCACAGCAGGTACTGGGCGCCCAGCCGCGGCGTCACCACCATGAAGATCAGCAGGATGGCGGTGGTCATGTCGATCGGGTCGGCTCGCCGCCAGACGAGGATCACCGCGATGACGCAGGCGTAGATGAGGTTCGTGCCGAGGGAGGCCAGCGCCGGTATCAGCGCCCAGTCGCCGCCGGTGAACCACGGCGTCCAGCCCCACTCGCCGATGATCGGCCGGATGTCCCGGATCGTGTTGATGACCGCGGGGATCTGGTCCAGGGACGTGCCCGCGAAGATCGGCAGCGTGACCAGGAAGAACACCGGCAGGAGCCCGGTGGTGAACAGCGCGGCGACCCGGGAGCGCAGGTTGGGCAGGAGCAGCAGCATGCCGGGGATCAGCCAGATCGGCCAGCTCTTCGCGCACAGCGCGAGGCCCATGAGGACCCCGGCAAGGGCGCCCCGCTTGAGGTCGGCCCGGTCGTCAGGCCCCGGCAGCAGGGCGCGGTGCAGCATGCCGCCCCGGCCGATCACGCGCGGGATCGAGGAGCGCACTCCGTGCGCGGCCACGCCCGCCCGCACCTTGGCGACCACGTCCGTCACGATGCCGGGACGCTCCAGCGGGCCGGAGCCGCGGGCGACCACGAACGCGGCCACGCCGAACACGAGCGCGACCGGCTCCACCTGGCCATGGATGCAGGCGATCATCAGGGCGAGCGGGTTGAGCGCGTACTGCAGGGCCCGCAGCGACGCCTTGGGACCGCCGGCCAGCTTGGCCACCAGCGGGATGAGCACGATGTCGGCGACCACGGTGACCAGGCGCCCGGCGAACTCCCACGGGATGCCGAGCCAGAGGAGGATGCCGTACACGTACGGGATGGTCGGCAGGAAGTGCCAGCCGCCCTCGCTGGCCAGCACGGGGTCCTGGCCGCGCAGCACGGCCTCGCCCGCGGGCTTGAAGCTCTCCATGAAGTCGACCGGCTGCCACGAGTCGATCGCCGACGTGTACATGATCAGCAGGCGGACGGCCACGCCCACGAGGACGGCGACAATGAGCGGTGGTCGCCAATCGCGCCATTGCGCGACGAGAGCGAGCACGACACCGGCGACGAGGACTATCCCCGTGAGAACTGCGTAATCCATGGCGGCCTCTAGCCTGCCGTAACAGTGGCAGTGCTTGCCACCAGGGCTTCCAATTCTTATCCCCGACATGCCGATACGTATGGCGATAGAGGCTCACTGTCTGTGTTGAACTTTTTCCATGGGGGGATCGCAGGTCAACCAGGCACTGGTCAGGCTCTATTTCGAGGTGAGGGATGCGACGAGGGACCCGGTCGCCACCTGGGCGAAACTCACAGCGAATTCACAGCAATATCGCGCGGCGCGGGGCGAGCGGCGGGTGCCGCTCGACGACGCCACGGTGGCCGAACTGGTGGCCGCGGCGATGATGCACACCGCCGCCCATCACGGGGCGGACCGGGTGGCGGCGCTGGCCACCTCGCCGCTGGCGCGGCTGGTCGGCGGGCTCGGCGGCGCGGTGCTGACCGAGCATCCGTGCGCGCCCGAGCAGGTGCTGGGGCCGCGGTTCGCCGGCCCGGGCGCCGACGACTGGGCGCGGGCAGCTTATGTGCTGCAGTGGGGAGAGAACAACCGGCTGGTACGCACGCCGGACACGCCCTGGGTGATCGCCGGACGGTACAAGGGGCAGAAGGTGGTCGCGGTGGGCACGCATCCCACGCGGCTGTCCGACGAGACGCTGGTCGTGCGCCCCGGCACGGACGGGGCGCTGGCGATGGCCATGGGGCACGTGCTGCTCAAGGAGTTCTACCTGGACAGGACGCCGTTCGCCGAGCACGCCATGGAGCGCACCGACCTGCCGTTCCTGGTGCGGCTGCGGGAGCGCGAGGAGGCGTACGTGCCGGACGGGCTGCTGGGGCGCGGCTGTGACCGGCTGAGCGTGTACGGCGGCGAGGCGGTGGAGGTGCTGCTGCCGCGCTTCGACGACGGGCCCGGCGTGCTGCGCCGCGGCGTGCCGGTGCTGCGGGAGGGCGAGGAGCTGGTGACGACCGTGTTCGACCTGCTGCTGGCCGTCTACGGAGTGTCGCGCCCCGGGCTGCCCGGCGTGTGGCCGTCCGGGTACGCCGACCGGGCCGAGCCGTACACGCCGGCCTGGCAGGAGGCGTGCACCGGGGTGGCCGCGTCGCGGACGCTGAAGATCGCGCGCGAGCTGGGCGTGACGGCGGAGAAGACGGGAGGGCGCTGCCTGATCGTGCCGGGGCGGCTGGAGACGCCGCACGCCGACACCGCCTACCGGGCGATGGTGGCGCTGCTAGTGCTCACCGGGTGCGGCGGCGGGTGGGCGCAGAAGAGCGGGGCGGGGATCCCGCTGGTGCCGTACCTGTGTCTGCACGCGTGCGGCGAGGACCTGTCGGACGTGGGCGCGCTGAGCTGGGCGCTGGCCGAGGGGCTGTTCGCGCGCCGGACGTCGCGCTCGGTGCTGCTGGAGGCGGTGCGCGACGGCTGGCCGATGGCGCCGCCGCCGCGCGTGCTGGCCCTGCCGCGGCCGATCTACCCGCTGCCGCCCGACGTGGACCTGCTCATCGGGCCCGACGACCACTGCGACCTGTCGGCGCCGGAGGCGGAGATGGTGGCGGACGCGGTCGAGAAGCTCTCCGGGCGCAGGCCTGCCGCCGAGACCGTCAGCGGTCCCGGCGGGGGGCGGATGCGGCTGCTGGTGGACCACGCCTGGATGCACGAGTACGGCGAGGCGCTGCCGACCTACCGGCCGCCGGGCCTCGGCGTCCCGCTCAAGCCCACGCAGCTCGTCAGGTGACCTGCGGCCCGCCCCCGGTGCGGAGACGGGCCGCCGAGCGGGTCAGAATCCGGCGGTGATCCTGGTGAACTCCCAGTCGGCCTGGGAGATGCCGCTGCAGTTGGAGACCACGCCGCCGCCGGGGCAGGGGCGGTCACGGTTGACGGCCCAGTAGGCGAGCCTGGTCAGGCCGTGCGACTTGGCCCAGTCGCGGATCTGCGTCCAGGTGGACGGGGAGGTCAGCTCCTGCTGGTCGGACAGGCCGTTCATGCCCGAGATGCCCATGTGCGCGTACGCCTGGGCGTCGCTCCACCCGAAGGCGCTCTTCAGCGCGTTCTTCAGGCCCTCGGAGGCGTTGACCGTGTCCTGGTACATGTTCGAGCCGCCGAAGTCGAACGGCATGATCGTGTAGTTGTCGATCGGCACGCCGAGCGCCTTGGACTGGTTGATGAGCCGCACGCCGGGCGCGGTGGGGCCGGTCTTGGAGGTGCCGAAGGTGACGACGGCCTTGACGTTCGGGTTGTTCTGCTTGATGATCTTGATTCCGTTCAGGATGCGGTCCTGGACGGTGTAGTTCTCGAACTCGTCGGTGTTCTCGATGTCGAAGTCCACGACGGCCGGGCCCACGGCGTTGATGACCTGCTGCACCGCGCCCGCGAACGCCTGCGGCGTCGAGCAGTTGGGGCCGAGCTTGTTACCCGACCAGCCGCCGAAGGAGATCTGGACGCTGCCGCCCTTCGACTTGATCGTGTTGATCGCCTGCTGGTCGGCGCCGCCGGTCAGCGGGCGGCTGCCGTCCCAGGCCGGGCTGCAGCCGCCGCCGGACAGGATGAACGCCATCGTGAACGACTTGACGCCGGTCGCGTCCATGACGGTGCCCGGGTTGGGCGGGTTGCCCCAGCCCATGTAGAGGTACGGGGCGCCGGCCATCTTGCCCCCTCCGCCGCTGGAGCAGCCGCTGGTGGTCGCGGTGGCGTCGCGGCCGGTCGACTCACCCGCCGAGTTGTACGCCTTCACCGTGTACGTGTGCGTCGTGCACGTGCCCAGCCCCGAGATGGTCGCGCTGGTGCCGGTGACCTGGGCCCGCTGCGTCGAGCCCTCGTACACGCGGTAGCCGGTCACGGTGCCGGACGAGGCGCCCCAGCTCAGCGAGATGCTCGAGTTGGTCACGGACGTGCTGACCGTGCCGGGCTGTCCGGGCGCGCCGGGGTTGCCGCCGCCGCCCGAGCCGGGCTTCCAGAGGGCCGGCACGTTGGGCGGCTCCCAGCCGGGCTGCGAGGTGTGGGCCTGGATGCACACGTAGCTGACGCCGTTGTAGGTGACGACGTCGCCGATGGCGTACGCGGTCCACGGGGCCCAGGCGGCGGCCAGCTGCTGCACGGCTCCGTACGCGGCGGGCGCGGCGGCCGTGAATCCGGCGCCGGTCAGCGCGAGGGCCAGCCCGGCGAGTAATGCGAGGAATTTGCTGCGAAATTTCATGGCATTCCCTGGAGGTGGGGCTTGACGGTCTTGGAGAAGGACCAGTTGTTGCTCGCGTCCCAGTTGATGGACCAGGTCATCGCGCCCCTGATGTCCGGGTAGGCGCGCGGTGGCACGAAGGTCCCGCAGCCGGTGCGCTTGGCCAGGCAGTCGAGCGCCTGGTTGACGAGGGAGGGCGAGACGACGCCGCCGCCCGCGGCGCCCGGCCCGGCCGGCAGGCCCAGCGCCACCTGGTCGGGGCGCAGGCCGTTCTCGAGCTGGATGCAGGCGAGGGCGGTCATGAAGTTCACCGAGCCCTGGGTGTACGCCTGTGCCTGGTCGCAGCCGAGCATGGAGCCGGAGTTGTAGTACTGCGTGTGGACGACCGTGAGGATGTCCTTGATGCTCAGGGCGAGCTTGAAGTACTCCATCCCGGTCGACTGCATGTCGATGGTCTGGGGCGCCATCGTGATGATCAGCCCGGAGCCGGCCTTGGCGCGCAGCGACCTGAGCGCCTGGGCCATGTAGGTGGCGTTGAGGCCGTTCTCCAGGTCGATGTCCACGCCGTCGAAGCCGTAGGCCCGCATCAGCGCGTACACCGAGTCGGCGAACCTCGTCGCGCCGGCCGCGTCGGCGACCTGCACCCGGCCGGCCTCGCCGCCGACGGACAGGATGACCTTCTTGCCCCGCTGGTGCAGGGCCTGCACGTCGGCCTTGAACTGGGCGTCGGTGTACCCGCCGACCGCCGCGGCCAGCCCGGGGTCGAGCGCGAAGGCGACCTCGCCCGGGGTGGCGGTGGCCTCGCCGAACGCGATCGCGACCAGGTCGTACTCGTCGGGCACGGCCGACAGCTTGAGCTCGGCGGCGGCGTTGGCGAAGTTGTGCCAGTAGCCGGTGAGGACGTGCTTCGGCAGGCTTCCGCCGCCGCCGGTGCAGCCGGTGGTGGTCGCGGTGGCGTCGCGCCCTGCCGACTCGCCCGCCGGGTTGTACGCCTTGACGGTGTAGGTGTGGCTCTCGCAGGAGCCGAGCCCGCCGATCGTGGCCGTGGTGCCCGTGACCGTGGCCTTGACAACGGTCCCCTCATAGACGCGGTAACCGGTCACCGTGCCGGAGGACGCTCCCCACGTGAGGGTGACGGCGCTCGCGGTCGCGGTGGCCGAGACGGCGCCCGGCGCGCCCGGCGCCCCGGTCGAGGAGCCGCCGCACGGGGCGCCGTTCAGCGTGCAGCCGGTGATGCCGGGGAAGTTGCCGGGGCTGCCGTTGAAGCCGAAGCTCGCGCTGGCCCCGGCCGCGAGCGGGGGCGCCCAGCTCGGATTGGTGAAGGTGTAGTGCTGCCCGCTCCGCGACATGACGGCGTCCCACGCGGAGGGGATCGAGTAGCCGGCGGGGACGTCGAACTGGACGTTCCAGCCGGTCATGGCCGTGGTGGTGCCGTTGGTGACGGTGACCTTGCCCTCGAAGCCGGAGCCCCAGTCGGAGACCTTGACGAACGTCGCGGTGGCCGAGGCGGCCTGGGCGGGGAGGGCGATGAGGGTCAGTGCGAGGGTTGTTGACGCCAGGAGGATCGCGCGGTGTTTCACGGGGGTCTTCCTTTGGGGGGCGGCGTGCCGTACGACTCGCGCCGGGGGGTGAGAGCGCGAGCCGTACGGCTCACTTTTAGGAAAGTTTCCTAAGAGTTGTCGCGATCGTAGCCTTGACATCCCATGCTTACAAGACCCAAAGAGCGCGTTTACGGTTGCTGGGTGATCCTGACGTCGTCCACGCCCGCCTCCACCAGGGAGGCCCCTGAGGCGTCGGCGGCGTCGACGAGGATGCGGACCGTCTGGCCCGCGAACGCGTTCAGGCTCGCGGTCGCCGTGGCCCAGGCGCCGTTGCGGTTCGAGGCCGCCCCGGCCTGGTTCAGGACCGTGGTGGTGGTGTTGCCGACCACGCGGACCCGGAAGTAGTCGGCACTGGAGGCGTTCGAGCCGTGCGCCAGGTACCACGAGAACGACAGGTTCAGGTTGCCCGTGGACGGGAGCGTGATCGGGGGCGACTGGATCGAGGTGAGGCCGCCGTCGACGTCGAAGTCACCGGCGGATGAGCCCGCCGAACGGCCCGTGACCAGGTCGTTCGTGCCGCTGACCGTGCTGCCGAGCTGCTTGGCGCCGCTCGAGTCGGTGTCCTCGGGGTCGCCGCGCTCCCACTGGCCGATCGTGGCGGTGTCGGTGCCCGACGGGTTGACCGTCCAGCCCGTGGCGCTCTCGAACGTGTCGGAGTAGACGGTCACCGGCGGGGTGCCCGTGCCGCAGTACTGGGCCTCCTTGCCGATGATCCGGTAGACGCAGTCCGAGTATTCGAGGAAGCGGAGCACGGCCTCCCGGTTGCGGGTGGTCTGGGGGACGATCTGCTCGTCAGGCGGGTAGAAGCCGGGATTCGAGCCGGTCGGGTACATCTCGAACGTGAAGCTGAAGATCTTGTAGACGCCCCACATCCAGTCGTCGATGGTCCCGTCGGTGATGTAGAGGTCGCTGGCCTGCTCGGGCGTGTAGCTGTTGGTCGAGGCCATGTTCTGGCCGAGTGTCGCGTGCGCGTCCCGGTCGTCCTGGGTCAGGCCTGGGGCGGTGTCGTTGAAGGTGTAGCCGTAGGGCCACAGGACCAGCTCGCTGTAGGTGTGCCAGTCGAGGTTGGTCTTGATCTGCTGCACGCCGCCGACCACCCGGCTGCGCACCCAGTTGGCCGCCGCCTTGACCTCGGGCGCCGACTCGGCGCTCGCGCCCCGGTACGTCTCGCTGGACGTGGAGCCCGACGAGCCGCCGCAGCAGCCCCAGTTGTAGGCCCAGTTGCGGTTCAGGTCGGTGCCGACGGCCGACGAGCCGGAGTTCGGCTGCCGGTTCTTGCGCCAGGAGCGGTAGGAGCCGGTGGCGATGTCGTACTCGCCGCCGTCCGGGTTCAGGTCCGGCATGATCCAGATCTCCCTGGTGTTCACCAGGTTGGTGATCCTGGAGTCCGTGCCGTAGTTGTCGGCCAGCAGATGCATGATGTACAGCGCCATCTCGACCGTCAGGTGCTCGCGGGCGTGCTGGTGGGCGGTGAAGAGCACCTCGGGCTCGTTCTCGTCCGTGCCCACGTTGTCGCTGATCTTGACCAGGCGCAGCGCCCGGCCCTCGTACGAGGTGCCGAACGTGCTCTGGCTGACGATGGTGGGATGGGCCGCGACCAGGGCGTTGATGTCCGCGTTCATCTCCGCGAAGTTGTGGTAGCCGGAGTCCGCCGGCGGGAAGTCAAGCGTCCCTACGCCGGACGGGGATGTCGGGCGCGGCGCCTCCGCCACCCGGTAGCCGAGCCGCCTGATGGCGGAGATCTCGGCCTCCGTCGCCGTGACCAGGACCGAGTCCTTGGCCACCTCCTCGATGGCCGCGCCGGTGGCCGCGACGGCGCTGCGCTGCTGCGCGTTCGCGGGGCCCTGGACGCGGTACTGCTTGTTGGCCGGGGGCTCCGCGGTGGCGCCCGCCCCGGTCATGCCGGTCAGGCTGATCAGGCTGAGGGCAGCAAGCAGGATGACTAATCGGTGTCTCACCTGTCCTCCTCGGGCGCTCGGGATCGGGTCGTGTCCGGCGCCTGACCCCGAGACTGAAGACCCGGCCTCACCTAGGAAAGGCCCAAAGTTACGGACATGCACCATCCCCCTGACAGGTCCCTGCCAGGTGGATGCCAGCGGGCCCGGACACCGTTGGGGACATGAAGTACGCGATCGAAGCCGAAGGGCTCGTCAAGAGATACGGCGACAAGGCCGCGCTCGACGGCGTCGACCTGAGGGCCAGGACGGGCGCCGTGCTCGGCGTCCTGGGCCCGAACGGCGCGGGCAAGACCACGGCGGTCCGCATCCTCGCCACCCTGGCCGTCCCCGACGCGGGCCGCGCCCTGGTCGGCGGGTACGACGTGACCCGCCAGGCCGGCAAGGTACGTGAGCTGATCGGCCTGACCGGCCAGTACGCCTCGGTCGACGAGAAGCTGACCGGCACCCAGAACCTGCTGCTGATGGGCCGCCTGCTCGGCCTGTCCAGGCCGGAGGCCCGGGCCAGGGCGGCGGAGCTGCTGGCCCGCTTCGGTCTGGAGGAGGCGGCCGGTCGCGCGGCGAGCGGCTACTCGGGCGGCATGCGCCGCCGCCTCGACCTGGCGGTCAGCCTGGTGAGCCGCCCGCGCATCCTGTTCCTCGACGAGCCGACCACGGGGCTCGACCCCCACGCCCGCGGCGAGCTGTGGGACGTGGTCAGGGAGCTGACCGCCGACGGCGTGACCGTGCTGCTGACCACCCAGTACCTGGAGGAGGCCGACCAGCTCGCCGACGACCTGCTGGTCATCGACCGGGGCCGGGTCGCCGCCGCCGGGACGCCCGACGAGCTCAAGGCGCTGGCGGGCGGCCACCGGCTCGATGTCAAGCCGCTGCGCGCCGCCGACCTGGAGAAGGCCGAGACGATCCTCGGCGCGAAGGCCGTGGACGGCGTGGTGAGCATCCCGGTGCACGACCTGGCCGAGCCGCCCGCCACGCTCCGGGCGCTCGACGACGCGGGCATCGTGCTCGCCGAGCACGCCCTGCGCCTGCCCTCACTGGACGACGTCTTCCTCACCCTGACCGGAGACCACCGATGACCACCGCGCTTTCCCAAGGGCTGACGCTGGCCTGGCGCAGCCTGATCCCGCTCAGGAACAGTCCAGGCCAGCTGCTGAGCATGCTGTTGCAGCCCGTCTTCATGATCGTCATCTTCGTGTACCTGTTCGGCGGCGCCGCCGGGGGTGACCGCGCGGGCGCGGTGGCGTACATGCTGCCCGGCGTGCTCGTCCAGGTGGCACTGATGTCGACGATCACCACCGGCATGAACCTGGCCACCGACATCGGCAACGGCGTGTTCGACAGGTTCAGGACCATGCCGATCGCCAGGTCCGCGCCCCTCGCGGGACGCATCATGGCGGACCTGCTCACGCTGCTGATCACGATCGCGATGTCCATGATCGTGGGGTACGTCGTCGGCTTCCGCGTCACGACGGACCCGATCGGCGCGCTGGCGGGGCTCGGCCTGGTCCTGCTGCTGGCCATGGCGTTGAGCTGGGGCTCGGCCTGGATCGGGCTGGTGGCCAAGTCCGTCACGTCGATGCAGGGCATCTCGACGGCCGTCCTGCTGCCTCTGACGTTCGGCAGCAGCGCCTTCGTGCCCGCCACCGACATGCCCGGCTGGCTGACCTGGTGGATGTCCGTCAATCCCGTCTCCCACCTGGCCGGCGCCCTGCGCGGGTTCCTGACCGGCGGCCTGCACGGGTCGGACCTGTGGATCACGCTCGGCTGGACCGCCGCGCTGCTCGCCCTCTTCGTCCCCCTTGCCCTTCGCGCTTACAACAGGAGAGTCCGATGATCGAGACCACCGAGACCATGACCACCCGCGACGGCGTCGAGCTCGTGTCGACGCTGTGGCGGCCCGCAGCCGACGGGCGTTTCCCGGTGCTGCTCTCGCGCACCCCGTACGGGCGGGCCGTCGAGGGCCCCGGGTTCCACCTGGACGTGCCCCGCCTCGTGGCCGCCGGGTACGCGGTCGTCCTCCAGGACGTGCGTGGCACGGGTGCCTCGCAGGGCGAGTTCCGGTTCGTCGGCGGCGAGGCGGCCGACGGCTACGACGCGGTCCGGTGGGCGGCGACCGCGCCGTGGTCGGACGGAAATGTCGGGATGTATGGGGATTCGTACCTGGGTATCACCCAGCTGCTCGCGGCCCAGGAGCGGCCGGAGGGCCTGCGGGCCATCGCACCGCACGTCGCCCCCGCCGGGCTGTACGAATGCGTCTACCAGCCGGGCGGCGTCCCCAACCTCAACATCATCCTCACCGTCAGCGCGATGGTGCTCGCCGTGGACGAGCTGGACCGCCGGATCTCCCTGGGCACGGCCACGCAGGAGGACAAGGACAGGTACGTGGCGGCCATCGGCCTGCCCGACCGGATCGACGAGCGCCTGCTGGAGCTCTCCGAGCGGCTGCCGCTCAGCGACCAGCCGCTGCTGGCGGACCTGGTGCCCTTCTACGCCCAGTGGATGGACCACCCTGACCCGCTCGACCCGCTCTGGCGGGGCGGGGTCGTCGACCACTCCAGGATCGAGGTGCCCGCGCTGGTCAGCACCGGCTGGTACGACTACTTCCGCGACGGCTCCATCGGGCACTACGAGCGGCTGCGCGGCGAGTCCCGGCTGATCGTGGGCCCGTGGACGCACTTCACGCACGAGCGGGACATCTGCGGGCGCGACTACGGCGACCAGGCCGGTCACGATGCCGTGGACTGGACCGGGGTGCACCTCGACTGGTTCGACCACTGGCTGCGCGGGGCGCCGGCACACGACCAGGCTCGCGTGAAGATCTTCGTGATGGGCGACGACGCCTGGCGCGACGAGGACGACTGGCCCATCTCGCGGGCCCGGCACATCCCGTACCACCTGGGCTTCGACGGGACGCTGAGCACGAGGCCGGTGGCGGGCGGCTCCGCCGAGTTCGTCAGCGACCCCGGCGACCCGGTGCCGACGCTCGGCGGGGCGGTCATGACGTTCGCCGCGTTCGGCCCGCTCGACCAGCGGCCCCTCGACGAGCGCGGCGACGTGCTGCGTCATCAGAGCGAGCCGCTCGGCGCGCGGGTGGAGGTGAGCGGCGAGATCGAGCTGGTCGCGCGCGTCTCCTCCACCGCCACGAGCGCGGACGTCACGGCCAAGCTGATCGACGTCCACCCCGACGGGCGGGCCGAGCTGCTGACCGACGGCGTCGCGAGGGTGGACGGCCTCGTGCCCGGCGAGGTCCGCGAGGTCACGGTCCGGCTCGGCGCCATCTCGAACGCGTTCCGGCCGGGCCATCGGATCAGGATCGACGTGGCGGGCTCGAACTTCCCCAGATTCGGCCGGAACCCGGAGAAGGGCACCACCACACTGCACGGCCCGTCCTACGTCGTGCTGCCGACCATCCCGTAGACCTCTTCCCTCGACATGGCCGCGCCCTTGGCGAAGCACTCCTCGAAGTGCTCGTCACCGAGCGCGGCCCTGGCCGTTTCCAGGCCCTTCGACGTGTCGAGCGAGGTGTCGCGCGGCTCGATCGCCGACGACGCGCCGAACAGCACGGCCGCCCGCTCCTGGTCGCCCGCGACCTGCGCGGCCAGCGCGAACCCGGCCAGCACCAGCGACAGGATCGGCCGGTCGGGGTTGCCCTGGCCGAGCACACCGAGGGCCAGCCGGTGCTGCTCGATCGCGGCGTCCAGCTCGCCGGTCCGTGCCAGCGCCCGGCCGTACGCGGTCCTGAGCGAGGCGATGAGCTGCACCACGGGCGGAGCCTGCGCGAGCACGTCGAACAGGCCGCGGTAGATCTCCAGCCCGCGCTCCAGCTCCCCGCGCAGGCAGGCGTACCCGGCCTCGCCCATCCCGAGCACGACCAGCGAGTACGGCGCGGTCTCCTCGTTCACGCCGGCCCTGGCCCTGGCCAGGTCCTCGCCCGCGCCGTCCAGGTCGCCGCCGCGCATGCGCAGCTCCGCCAGCCTGATCAGGGTCGAGATCGCCTCGTCGGCGCCGACCCAGCGGCTGGTCATGCCCCAGACCTCGGCGATGATGTCGTCGGTCGGCGCGCCCCTGGCGGCCCGCAGCTCGGCCAGCCCCAGGAGGGCCTCGGTCAGCCCCCACCGGTCGCCGAGCTTCCTGAACCCGGCCACCGCCTGCTCGAGGTTCTCCTCGGTGCGGGCGCCCGGGCCGCCGATCATGAGGGCGGAGCTGGACAGCCAGGGATCGTCGCTCTGGACGTACCCTTCGAGCAGTTCCGCGGCCACCTCGTCGCGGCCCGCGACGGCGGCCATGACGACCCTGCTGAGCTTGATCATCGGATGCAGCGGTCCCTCCTGCTCCGCCCGCTCGACCAGGAGGTCCATCCGGTGCGACAGCGCCAGCATGGCGGGCCGGTCGTTGGCGATCGTGCCGATCATGGAGACGCCGTACGCGAACGTGCAGGACGTGTAGGCCGCGGCCAGCCCCGGCGGCGGCTCGTCGCCCACCAGGTCGAGCACCTGCACAGCCCAGGTCGTGCTCTCCCGCCGGTAGCCGCACATCCACCAGTACCAGTTGAGCGCCCCGCACAGCCGCAGCGCGGTCTCGGCGTCCCGCTCGTCGATCGCCCAGCGCAGCGCGGCGGCGAAGTCGTCGCGCTCGGGCGCCATCCGCTCGAGCCAGGCGGTCTGCGCGGCCGTGCGCAGCTCGGGCACCGCCCGTTCGGCCAGGTCCAGCAGGTACGCCGCGTGCCGCCGCCGGTACTCGCCCGCCTCCCCCGCCTCGGCCAGCCGTTCGAGCGCGTAGGCACGGATGGTCTCCAGCATGGAGTAGCGGCCCTCGGGCGAGACCTGGACCAGCGACTTGTCGGCGAGCGCGCCCAGCACGTCCGCCGTCCCCCCGCAGACCGCCTCGACCGCCTCGAGCGTCGCGCCGCCCGCGAACACGCCGAGCCGCCTGGCCAGCACCCGCTCCTCCGCGCTCAGCAGGTCCCAGCTCCACTCCACCACCGCTCTGAGCGTCTGCTGGCGCGGCAGCGCGGTCCTGCTGCCGCCGGTGAGCAGCTTGAACCGGTCGTCGATGCGGTCGGCGAGCTGCTGCGGCGTCATGGTGCGCAGGCGGGCCGCGGCCAGCTCGATGGCCAGCGGCATGCCGTCCAGCCGGCGGCAGAGCGCCACCAGGGCGGCCACGTTCCCCTCGTCGATCGCGAACCCGGGCCGGGCGGCGGTGGCCCGGTCCAGCAGCAACCGGACCGACGGGTACGCCTCCGCCTGTACGGGGTCCGCACCGATGGGCGGCGGCGCGAGCGGCGGGATGGGCGCCAGGTGCTCGCCCGCCAGGTTGAGCGGCTCCCTGCTCGTGGCCAGCACCCGCAGGTCGGGGCAGTCGGTGAGCAGCCGCTCGGCCAGCTCGGCGGCCGCGTCGACGAGATGCTCGCAGTTGTCCAGCACCAGCAGCGCGGACCGGCCCGCGACGGCCTCGGCCACCTGCGCCACCGGGTCACCCCCGTCAGCGGGCATGCGGTACGGCGGACGGTCGTCGCGCAGGCCCAGCGCGTCGAGCACGGTGCCGATGACCTCTTTCGGGTCGCTGACCGGGGCCAGCTCGACCATCCAGGCTGCTTCGGCGGATCGCAGCGCCACCTCGGTGGCCAGCCTGGTCTTGCCCGCGCCGCCGGGACCGACCAGCGTGACGACCCTGGCCTGGCAGAGCAGGGCCGCGAGCTGGTCCAGCTCGGCCTCACGACCGATGAAGCTGGTCCTCGGGGCCCGTATGTTGCCCCGCTGCCGGACCTGGACCGGTGGGGCCTGCGCGCGTACCTCTCCTGAGACGACAGCCAGGTGGGCGGCACGCAGCTCGGGCCCGGGATCGACGCCGAGCTCGTCGGCGAGCGTGCGGCGGGTCCGCTCGAACAGCTCCAGCGCCTCGGCCTGCCGGCCCTCGGCGGCCAGCGCCCGCATGGCCAGCGCGGCCAGCCGCTCGCGCAGCGGGTGCGCGGCGACCTCCGCGGTCAGCTCGACCGGCGCCCCCGCCGCCAGCCGCGCCTCGGCGCGGCTCTCGACGGCGGCGAGGCGCTCCTGCTCCAGGGCGGCGGCCGCGTTCGCCAGAAGCGGCACCGAGGTGAGGTCCGCCAGCGCCGGTCCCCGCCAGAGCTCCAGTCCCTCCCCGTTCCTGGCCGTCCTCCTGA
The DNA here is from genome assembly GCF_040674955.1 of Nonomuraea sp. NPDC049695. NCBI lineage: Bacteria > Bacillati > Actinomycetota > Actinomycetes > Streptosporangiales > Streptosporangiaceae > Nonomuraea > Nonomuraea sp. NPDC049695. The sequence continues at coordinate 21,506 of NZ_JBFANV010000040.1, forward strand.
ACCGGAGCGCGTCCACGTCGTCCGGCTCCACGGCCAGCGCGTAACCGCCCGGCCTGCTCTCCACCACCTCGTACGGGCGCAGCGCCCCCCTCAGCCGCTTGACCAGCGTCTGGAGGGCGTTGGCCGCGTTGGCGGGAGGCTCGTCCGGCCACAGGGCGTCGATCAGCCGCTCTGCGGTGACGGTACGGCCGGCCTCCAGGGCGAGGACGGCCAGCAGCGCCCGCAACCTGAACCCACCGACCGCGACCGGTCCCTCGTCGCCCTCGACCTCCAACGGCCCAAGGATGGATATCCGCACATGTCACATCCTGCCCTGCCGAGCAGTCAAAGGGCGCGGTCCACGCGGCCACCCCTAGCCACGCGGACCGCGCCCGTCTCGAACCGCGAACCCACCGGACAGCAGCGCCGCCAGCCACAGCGCGATCAGTGGACCCGCTGCATTCCATAGTAAACAAATAGGTATTGCGGGTAAAGCTCGAATTCGTATCCGCGCGAGATATGGTGATGTGCGGTGAATCTTCCCCTGGAGCAAGCGGCATGTTCTTCGGTATCACGAACTTCTGGGCCTACGTCCTCGGCGCCTTCCTGATCATCCTTCTCCCCGGCCCGAACTCCCTGTACGTGCTCAGCTTCGCCGCCCGAAACGGCGTCCGCCAGGGCTACCGGGCCGCGGCGGGCGTCTTCCTCGGCGACACCGTGCTGATGTTCCTGGCCGCCGCCGGCGCCGCCTCCCTGCTCCGCTCCAACCCGCTGCTCTTCACGATCGTCAAGTACGCGGGCGCCGGCTACCTGGCGTGGATCGGCTTCCAGATGATCAGGGGCGCCTGGAGATCGAGGACGGCGACCGAGGAGAAGCCGCAGGTCAAGATGGAGCGCCAGGAGCGTCCGTTCCGCAAGGCCCTGATGATCAGCCTGCTGAACCCGAAGGCCATCCTGTTCTTCATCTCGTTCTTCATCCAGTTCGTGGACCCGTCGTACGCCACCCCCGCGCTGTCGTTCCTCATCCTGGGCGCGGTCATCCAGGTGTTCAGCTTCCTCTACCTGACGGCGCTGATCTTCGGCGGCACCTTCCTGGCCACCCAGTTCCGCCGCCACAGGAAGCTCAGCGCCGGTCTGACCTCGGGCGTCGGCGCCCTGTTCCTCGGGTTCGGCGCGAAGCTCGCCACCACGTCACTCAGCTGAAAGCCGGCCGAAAGGGTCTGCTGTTTTCGTGGGAACCAGATGGAACGAGTCAAAAGAGGCAGTCGCACCACCCCGCCTCGGGTACGGTAGGCCACCGGCGTGCTTCCCGGGGACGCGGGTGATGCCGTTCTGGTTACGGCGAGCGCTCCATCTGGAAAGCCTTGTCCCCCGAAGCCCGGGTAGACGCTGATCGTCGGCCTATCTGCGGAGCAGCCTTGAACCATCCCCCAGTCACCCTCCCACGCCTCACCGCACTCGCCCGGCAGGCGGCTCCGAAGCTGCTCGAAGGCGTCGTGGCACCGCTGGCGGTGTTCTACCTGGCCATGATGGTCCTCGGATTCAAGTGGGCGCTCATCGCCACCGTCGCCTGGGTCTACCTGGGAGTGGCCTGGCGGCTGATCAGGGGCGTCAGGGTGCCCGCGACCATGTTCCTGGCCGCGGTCGCGGTCACGGTCCGCGCCCTCGTGGCGTTCTGGACCGGCACGTGGATGTGGTACTTCATCCAGCCGGAGATGGGCACGATCTGCCTCAGCATGGCCTTCCTCGCCTCCGTCCGGCTCAACAAGCCGCTCGTGCAGAAGCTCACGCTCGACTACATCCACCTGCCGTCGGCGGTGCTCAAGCACGAGCGGGTACGCAGGTTCTTCGCCAGGATCACGCTGCTGTGGGCCTTCGTGCTGCTGATGAACTCGACGTTGAGCATCGTCCTCGCGGTCCACGAGTACCTGGCGGGCTCGCTCGGCACGTTCATGGTGCTGAGGACGTCAGCGGTGGCCGTGATCAGCGGCCTGGCGATCGCGTTCTCGATCTTCGCCTTCAAGCGCGTCCTGCACCGGCTGCACATCGCTCACAACTGACCGCTCGATGAGCAGGAACGCCCCGCACATCCCCATGACCAGCCCGGTCAGCATCCCGAACAGCTCCACCAGGCCTCCCAGCGAGCCGAGCGGCGCCCGCACGGAACTGACGATCATCTCGTAGAGCCCACCGCTGAACAGAGAGCCGGCACCGAGCCAGGCCACGACCAGCGGCAGCCAGAACGGGCCGCGCCCCCGGCGCCCGACCATCAGCACGAGCGCGACGGCCCCCGCCACGGCGAACCCGCCCTCCACAGCGTCCTGAAGTCCCCCGAAGAGCTTGATCACTCCGATCGGCGCGGCCACCAGCAGTGCGCCCCAGGCCACCACCGTCTGGAACGACCTGGTGGCGCCGGCGAAGGGCTGATCGACCCGGGTGGTGAAGACGTGTGGCCACCGGTCGCGCGAGTAGAGCGCGAAGGCCGTCATGAGCCCGGCGCCCTGCACGATGAACCCGCCGTAGACCATCATGTAGATCCACGGCTCGATGGGCCCGCCGGTCTCGAACACCGACAGCCCACCGGCCAGCACCATGATGGGCACCGTGACGATCACCGTCGAGAGCAGGCCGGTGCCCACCCACAGCGGGAGCAGCACGAGCCAGGCGGGCAGCCGCAGCCCCCACCTCGTGGCGAACGCCGCCGCCAGCAGCAGCCCGACGGCTTCCATGCCGAACGTCATCGCGTTGAGCCCGACCATCGCCGGGTCGTTCAGGAGGCCGGGATCGGTGGTGCCGATCGAGCTGCCCGTCAGCCAGAGCACCTTCAACGTGAGGTACGGCAGCATCGCGGCGACCGCGACGATCGCGGCGGTGACGCGCCCGATGCCCGCTCTCTGTTCAGTCATGCCCCCGAGCGTCGCGCGCCGGGCCGCCGGTTCCCTCCCGAGCCGTGGGGATCCTCCTCGCCCTTGAGAGGGATGGTCACGTCCAGCTCGAAGCCGTCGCCGACCGGTCCTGCGGTCAGCGTGCCACCGTCGAGCCGTACGCGCTCGCGTAGGCCCGCCAGCCCCAGCCCGCCCGGCAGCACGGTCGGCCGGGCCCGCGGCAGGCCGTTGCGCACGGTGACGCGGCCGGGCGCGATCCGCACCGTGACGGCGGCGCCCGGCGCGTGCTTGGCCGCGTTCGTGAGCGCCTCCTGCACCACCGCGTGCGCCAGGCCGGGCACCGGCCCGGTCGCCAGGTCCAGGGTGATCGGCATGCCGGAGTCCCTGGCCCGACGCACCAGCTCGGCCACGTCCTCGTCCACGGGTGACAGCGGCGCCACGTCGGAGTCCTCGCGCAGCAGCCCGATGATCTGGCGCAGCCGCTCCGTGGCGTCCGCCGCCGCCAGCCGCAACTCCCCCGCCGCCCTGACGTGCGCCTGGTCCAGCCCGGTCGCCAGCTCGAGCCCCGCGGCCCTGACCGCGATCAGGGCCAGGTCGTGGCCGAGCGAGTCGTGCATGTCCCGCGCGATCCTGGCCCTCTCGCGCAGCCTCGCCTGCGCCTCGGCCGACAGCCTGGCCTGCGTGCGCTGCTGCAGCAGCCTCCTCCTGAGCAGCCCCAGCAGGTACGGCACCACGTACGTGCCGAGCAGCCCCGTCACCATGGACACCCACAGGGCGAGATCGGCGCCCTGGACCAGCACCACGCTCACGCCGACAGCCGAGATCAGGCAGAAGGCCACCAGCGCCGGCCGGATCGCGGCCAGGCGCCGCCCGGTGAGGTAGGCGTACCACATGATGAACGGCGAGGTGGCCAGCAGCGGGAGGATCTTCACGCCGCGCCGGGGCAGCAGCCAGCTCAGGTCCACGGTCGCGAACCCCTCGCTGAACCGCCACGGCCCGAGCGGCAGCAGCAGCATCAGCGCGGCCAGTGGCCAGCGGCGGCCGACCAGCACCGCCACCGCGGCCAGCCCGATCCTGGGCACGGTCACCATGCCGAACGCGGCCGGGTCCTGGAACGGGTCAGGGCCCATGGCCGCGACGAAGATGCCGAGCACGGCCCAGAGCAGCAGGTCGTAGACCACCTGGCGGCGGCTCTCACGGCGAAGACGTCTCACGGCACTGACGTTATCCGTCTCACGGGGCGCGGGGCCCTGCCCGAAAGTCGTCCGGCGACCCTGACGAAAGTCAGGGTGGGGTCTCGTCCCCCCGTCGCGGTAGAGCTAGCACCACCTCGAAAGCGCCTACCTCCACTCCTGTTTCGGCCTGCGGTAACCGGTTTGATCGATGGTGTCAGCCGGAGGTCGGAACCGGGCCCCTGACGAAAGTAGGGGGTGGCGCGTGCCGATCGTCCGATGTGCCGTGACCTGCGGAGTTTCTAGCTTCATGGGGGACCGGCCCTGACCCGCTTAAGGGATGGGTCCGCGTTCGACCCGGGGCATCCCCGATGTCCCCGGCCCGCCCACGCCGACACGCTGTGTGGGTGCCCTAAAGATCGGAGTACACGCTCATGTCACACGCCATCCTCGACTTAGTCCAGCAGGCGATGTCATCCCCCTGGCTGTACGCCGCGCTGTTCGCCCTGGCACTGCTCGATGGCTTCTTCCCCATCGTGCCGGCCGAAACCTCAGTGATCACCGCCGCGGTCTTCGCCGCGTCGGGCGAGACGAACCTGGCCCTGGTCATCCTGGTCGCGGCACTGGGCGCGTTCGCGGGTGATCACATCTCCTACCTGATCGGCAACAGGTCGGCGGGCAGGCTGCAGCAGAAGAAGGCGTTCGTCTGGGCACGCGGCGCGCTGGCCGAGCGGGGCGGTGTCGTCCTGGTCGCGGCCAGGTACATCCCCGGCGGGCGCACCGCGACCACGCTGACCATGGGCGCCGTGCGGCATCCGCTGCGCTCGTTCACGTTCTTCGACGCGATCGCGGCGAGCTCGTGGGCGGTGTACTCCGGGCTGATCGGCTTCTTCGGCGGGATGGCGTTCGAGAACGACCCGTTCAAGGGCCTGCTCCTCGGCCTGGGCATCGCGGTGTCCATCACCGCGGTCGTCGAGGTCGTGAGATGGCTCAGGAAGCGACGCGCCATCCAGCCTTCCCCGGAACGTCGTCCTGCGGACACGTCCGTTTGACCCTGCCTGGCAACCATCCGTCTGAAAGGAGTGCGCATGACTGTGCTGGCCGCGGCGATCGCCTTGGTCGGTTCGCTGTTCTTCGCGCTCGGAGCCGCGCTTCAGCAGTTCGAGGCAGTCGAGTCGGCCAAGCCGGGGCTGCTGACGCTGCTGCGCAGGCCGCGCTGGCTGTTCGGCGGCGCCTCCATTCTGGCGGGTGGCGGCCTGCACATCGTCGCGCTCGGCCTCGGTCCGCTGACCATCGTCCAGCCGATGGGCGTGGCCAGCCTGCTGTTCGCCCTGCCCATCGCCGCCACGCTGCACGGCCGCAGGCCCTCGCGCAGGGAGCTGACGGCCGCGGGCGTGGTGGCGGCCGGGCTGATCGGGCTCGTGCTGCTCGTCCCCACCTCTGACGGTCCCACCTACCTCAGCCCGAGCGGCGTCTTCACGCTGCTCGGCGTGGCCGGCGTCGCGGCGGTCCTGCTGTGGGCCGGCTCGAAGGCGGTCTCGCCCGCGGGCCGGGCCGCGCTCCTGGCCACCAGCTCCGGCGTGCTGTACGGCGCCACCGCCACCCTCATGCGCGTGCTGGTGGACGGCGCCTGGAACTGGTGGTACCTGCTCGCGCTGCCGGTGCCCGCGCTGCTGGCGCTCATGATGCTCCAGCGGGCCTACGCCGTCGGGCACTTCGGCGTCTCGTTCGCCTCACTCCAGATCGCCGACCCCCTGACGGCGGTCGCGTTCGGCGCGCTCCTGCTCGGCGAGCCCCTGCCGACCGGGATCGCGCCGCTCCTGGCCGCGGCCCTCACCGCGGCCGGCACCATCGCGCTCGCCCGGACCAGCCCGCTGGAAGCCCAGCGCAATTCCCCCACCCCTGTGTGAAACGGAGTCTCACTCACATGGCCATGCCCCTGCCTTCGCTCCCCGAGACCGTCATCGCTACCGGGACCGCCATCGCCCCCGAGCGTCCCCGCCGCGTCCTGATCTCGACCGACACCTACCCGCCTGACGTCAACGGCGCCGCCTACTTCACGCACCGCCTGGCCACCGGCCTGGCCGAGCGCGGCAACGAGGTGCACGTGGTCTGCCAGTCGGAGGCGGGCCCGCCCGCCGCCGACGTGGTGGACGGCGTGATCGTGCACCGGCTGCGCTCCGCCCCGATCCCGGTCCACCCCACCATGCGTTTCACCGTGCCGACCAGGCTCGACCGGCTGGTCGCGGACATCAAGCCCGACGTCCTGCACACGCAGGGCCACTTCGTGGTCGGCCGGGCGGCCATCGCCGCCGCCCGCCGCGCGGGCGTGCCCGTCGTGGCCACCAACCACTTCATGCCCGACAACCTCTTCCAGTTCTGCCACATCCCCGACCGGCTGCGGGCCAGGGCCGGCCGGCTGGCCTGGCGCGACTTCAACCGGATCTTCAACCGGGCCGACCACGTCACCACCCCGACGCCGCTGGCCGCCGAGCTTCTGGCCGGCCAGGGCTTCGCCCGCGACGTCGAGGCGGTCTCCTGCGGGATCGACCTGGCCAGGTTCCGCCCGCACTCCGAGCCCAAGGCGTGGGCGCGCAAGCTGTTCGACCTGCCCGACCGGCCCACGGTCCTGTTCGTCGGCCGCCTGGACGAGGAGAAGTGCCTGGACGAGCTCGTACGCGCGCTGCCGCTCGTGCTGAACGAGACCGACGCGCAGGTGGCACTCGTCGGCAAGGGGACCCAGCGGGCGGAGCTGGAGAAGCTGGCCAAGCGCATCGGTGTGGGCGAGCGGGTGTTCTTCCTGGGCTTCGTGCCCGACGAGAACATGCCCCAGGCGTTCGCGGCCGCCGACGTGTTCGCCATGCCGGGCATCGCCGAGCTGCAGAGCATCGCCACGCTGGAGGCCATGGCCTCGGGGCTGCCGGTGGTGGCCGCCGACGCGATGGCGCTGCCGCACCTGGTGGACGACAACGGCTACCTGTTCCAGCCGGGCGACGTGGTCGCGCTGGCCAGGCACCTGACGTCCATCCTCACGGACGACGGCCTGCGGACCAGGTTCGGCAAGGCCAGCAGGGAGCTGGCGCTCACCCACGACCACCAGTCGTCGCTCGCCCGGTTCGAGCAGATCTACGATGAGGTGACCCGTTGATCACACGCCAGAGCGCCTTGGGCGCCATCGCCGGCACGGTCGTCTCCGCGGCCGCGCTGACGTACGCGCAGGTCGCCCTGCCCGCGCAGACGCTGCTCAGCGACTACGCGCTGGTCTCAGGCGGGCTCGTGCCCGTGCTGATCGGGATGCTGGCGCTGGCGGGGACGTGCCTGTCTCTCGCGTACGGCCTCGCGGCCGGCGACCCGGCGCGCACCGCGGCCACCAGGGTGCTGCTGCTGGCCGGGGCGGCGGGGCTGATGCTGAGCGCGGTCTTCCCCACGGACCCGTCGCCGATCGGCTCGATGACCGGCGAGATCCACCGGTGGGCGGCGGCCGTCGTGTTCACCTCGCTGCCGGTCGCCGGCTGGGCCCTGACCAGGGGCCGGGCCGCGGCGCCCCGATGGAACGCCGTCCGGGCCCTGAGCGTGACCTCCGCGGCCACCCTGGTCGTCTACCTGGCGGCGCATCCCGCCTCCATCACCTCGACGCTGATCGGCGGCTCGGCCTACTACGGGCTGCTGGAGCGCGGCCTGGTGCTGGCCGAGATGGCGCTGCTGACCGCCATGGCCCTGGCCTCCCTCGGCAGGCGGCCCGCCGTCCAGACCTCGGCGGCCCCCGCCGAGCCCCAGCCCTCGGAACGGCCGCAACGGCTGGCGGCCTGATGCTCTCATCCTTCGACCGGCGACGAAATTATCCCGTTCTAGCGTGGAGCCATGCTCATCACACGCCACGCGGACGCCGAAGCGGTGCTCTCCGATCCGAGGTACGTGCCCCCTCCCGTACGCCAGGACGCCGAGGAGGGGACGCTGGCCTGGCTGCGCGCCCAGGTGTCGCGGTTCAGCACCGGCGAGACGCACGCCGGGCGGCGCCGACTGCTGGTCGAACGGCTGGCCGCGCTTGACCCCGCCGAGCTGAGACCGGCGGCCAGGGCCATGACCTCGGAACGGGACGGGGACTGGCGGGGCGTGCCCACGGCCGTGCTCGGCGCCGCACTGGGCGTCAAGGACACGAGCGCCGTGCCGGCCGCCGCGGCCGGCTACCTGTCCGGCGAGGAGAGCCCGGAGGCCGACGCCGCCGTCGCCGAGTTGCTCAAGCTGGCCGGCATCCCCGAGATCACGCTGCTGCTGCAGGGACACGCCGCCACGGAGGCGCTCATCGAGAACGCGCTCAGGCATGTCCACCCCGGAGACGACATCGAGACGCTGCTGAACGAGACGCTCAAGCAGGACCCGCCGCTCAAGGCCACCCGCAGGCTCGACACGCAGACCGGCGAAGACGTGACGATCGACCTCGTGGCGGCCAACCGCGACCCCTCAGGCGGCCGCTCTCCCCATCTGACCTTCGGGTACGGCGTACGCCCCTGCCCGGCACCCGCCCACGCGCTCGCGCTCGCCGCGGGCGTGCTCGAAGCGCTGCTCCACGGGTAGGCGCCGATGAACACCCAGCTCGACAGGGAGGCGCCGATGAACTTCCGCGACCTGCACCGCCCAGGAGATCCGCTGCTGCTGCCGAACGCGTGGGACTACGGCTCCGCCGCCCTCCTCGCCGCGCACGGATTCCCTGCCATCGGCACGACCAGCCTCGGCGTGGCCGCCGCGTACGGGAAGCCCGACGGGGCCGGAGCGACCAGGGCGGAGACGATCGAGCTGCTCGAAGCCATCAAGGACCTGGGCGTCATGGTCACCGTGGACATCGAGGGCGGGTTCAGCGACGACCCCGCCGAGGTGTCCGACCTGGTCGCGAGCCTGGCCGCCCTCGGAGCCGTCGGCGTCAACCTGGAGGACGGCCGCCCGGACGGCACGCTGCGCCCGATCGAGCTGCACCAGCGGATCATCGATGCGGCCAAGGGACATGGCCTGTTCGTCAACGCCCGTACGGACACGTACTGGCTGAAGACCGGCGACGACACGATGGAGAGGGTGGCCGCCTACGGGCACGCCGACGGGATCTTCGTGCCCGGGATGACCGACCTGGAGGAGATCGCCGAGGTGGCGGCCGGCACGCCGCTCCCGCTCAACGTCCTCCACCAGCCGAACGGCCCCACGCTGAGCCAGCTCGCGGAGGCCGGTGTGGCCAGGGTGAGCACCGGGTCGCTGCTGTACCGCGCCGCGCTCGGGGAGGCGGTGGCGACGGCGCTCGCCGCCCAGGGCAAGCAGGCACCTCCGATGCCGACGTACGCGGAGATCTCGGCCCTGCTGCCACGATAATCGAGGCATGCGCTTCCAGATCCTCGGGCCCACGGCCGTGCTGGGTGAGGACGGCGAGCCGGTCGCGCTCGGCGGTCCGCGGGTGCGGGCGCTGCTGACCCTGCTCGCCCTGCACGCCGGCCGCATCGTCGGCGCCGAGCAGCTCGTGACCGGCATGTACGGCCCCAGGCCCCCGGAGGGCGTGGCCAACGCGCTGCAGTCGCAGGTGTCCAGGCTGCGCCGGGCGCTCGGCCGGGATCTGGTGGAGTTCCACCCGGCGGGCTACCGGCTGGTGGCCGACCCGCAGGAGGTCGACGCGCGCAGGTTCGAGCTGCTCGCGCAGGCGGGCAGGCAGGCCCTCGCCGCCGGCGACCCGGGCCGGGCCGCCACGCTGCTGCGGGAGGCGCTCGACCTGTGGCGGGGCGCGCCGCTCGCCGACGCCCCGCACGCCGAGGCCGCCGCGGCGGCGCTGGAGGAGCTGCGGCTGGCCGCCACGGAGGACCGCGTGCAGGCGGACCTCGACCTGGGCAGGCACCGCGAGCTCGTCGCCGAGCTGCGCCAGCTCACGGCCGCCCACCCGCTGCGCGAGCGCTTGAGTGCCCAGCTCATGCGGGCGCTCTACGGCAGCGGACGCCAGGCGGAGGCGCTGACCGTCTATGACGAGGCCAGGAAGATCCTGGACGAGGAGCTGGGCGTCGAGCCCGGAGCCGAGCTGGCCGCCGCCCACCTGGCCGTGCTGAGGGCAGATCCGGCGCTCGGCGCTCCCGCGGCCTCCGCGCCCAGGCAGCGGCGGGGGCTGCGGGCCCAGCTCACCAGCTTCGTGGGCAGGGACGAGGAGATCGAGCAGGTGGGCGCCAGGCTGCGGGCGAACCGGCTGGTGACGCTGCTCGGCCCGGGCGGCGCGGGCAAGACCCGGCTCGCGATCGAGGCGGCGGAGCGGGCCGCCGGCGACGTGTGCTTCGTACCGCTCGCGCCGGTCTCCGACGGCGGCGACGTGCCGAGGGCTGTGCTGGCCGCGCTCGACATCCGCGACACCCTGATGTACGGCCCCGACCGGCCCGCCGTGGACCCGGTCACGAGGCTGGTCAGCGCGCTGGCCGACCGGCAGATCCTGATGGTCCTGGACAACTGCGAGCACCTCGTCGCGGCCACGGCCGAGCTGGCCGACGCGCTGCTGGCCGCCTGCCCCGGGCTGCGCGTGCTGGCGACCGGGCGCGAGGCGCTCGGCATCACCGGAGAGTCGATCCTGCCCGTGGCGCCGCTGCGGCTGCCCCCGGCGGAGGCGGGCGACTCCTCGGGCAACCCCTCGGACTATCCGGCGGTCCGGCTGTTCGCCGACCGCGCCGCCGCCGTCCGGCCGGGCTTCGCCGTGGACGCGGGCAACGCCGACCAGGTCGTGCGCATCTGCCGGGCGCTCGACGGGCTGCCGCTGGCCATCGAGCTGGCCGCGGCGCGGCTGCGTACGCTCTCGGTGTCCGACGTGGCGGCGCGGCTCGACGACCGGTTCAGGCTGCTGATCAGAGGCAGCCGTACGGCGCTGCCCCGGCACCAGACGCTGCACGCGGTCGTCGCGTGGAGCTGGGACCTGCTCGACGAGGACGAGCAGCGGCTGGCCAGAAGGCTCTCCGTCTTCCTGGGCGGCGCGCGGCCCGAGGCGGCCGAGCGCGTGTGCGGGCTGCCGGAGGAGGTGCTGTTCTCGCTGGCGGAGAAGTCGCTGGTCGAGTTCGTGGACGGACGTTTCCGGATGCTGGAGACGATCAGGGCGTTCTGCGCGGAGCGGCTGGCCGAGTCCGGCGAGGTCGACGCCATCTGCGAGGCGCACGCCGGCTACTACCTCGACCTGGTCACGACGGCCGACCCGTTGCTGCGCACCGGCGAGCAACTGGAGTGGCTGGCCCGGCTCGACGAGGAGAGCGACGACCTCAACGCCGCGGTGCGCTGGGCGACCGAGTCGGGCCGGCTGGAGATGGGGCTGCGGCTGCTGGCCGGCGGCGCCTGCTACTGGTGGATGCGCGGCCACCGCACCTCCAGCGCCGCACTCGCCTCCGGGCTGCTGGCCGCGCTCGGCTCCGTCCGGCCCGCGGGCATGGAGGAGGAGTACGTCATGTGCGTGCTCATCACCGCCTGGGCCGGGGAGATCGACAACGGGCTGCGCGCACGGCTGGAGGAGGTCCGGCAGCTGCTGCCGATAAGCTACCTGCCGCACCGGGTCGAGCTCCTGATGATGCTGCTGTCGTCGTTCAACGGGCCGCCGGGCGATCACGCCGAAGCCTACGAGCTGGTCATCCGGCACTCCGTCGGTCTCCCGCCCTGGCAGCAGGCGCTCTCCTTCGCCGGGGCGGGGTTCGTGCTGGACCTGCTCGACCGGACGGAGGAGGCGCTGGCCTATTTCGAGCGGGGCCTGGCCGCGTTCAAGGCGATCGGCGAACGCTGGGGCATCATACTGGCGCTGTCCGGGCTCGGTCAGCTCCACCAGCGGCAGCGCGACTACCCGGTCGCGTACGCGCTGGCCGACGAGGCTCTGGCGGTCGCGCACGAGCTGGGCGCCAAGACGGAGATCGCCGAGTCCCTGTGCCTGCGCGGCGACGCCCTGCACGGCCTGGGCGAAGTGGAGGGCGCGCGGGCCGACTACGCGCTGGCCGCCGAGCTGTCGCGCCGGAACAGCTCCATGGACATCCTGGCCCGGGCGCACCTCGGCCTGGGCGAGGTGGCGCTGTCGCTCGGCGACCTGGACGCCGCCCGGGCCCTCCTGGCTCAGGCGCACCACGAATGCCCCCGCGACTGGTACAGCACCGAGGACACCCGCGAGCGCATCGACGCCGGACTGGCCGAGGTCGGCCGGATGGTCAGCGAGCGGTAGGCCCGCGGTCAGGCGTCCCCCAGACAGTGGCGCTATGAAGAACAAATGGTCCTGCCTGGCCGTCGCCTGCCTGGCCACCCTCCTGCTCTCACTCGATTTCACGGTCCTGCACCTGGCCCTGCCCACGCTGGTGACCGACCTCGGTGCGAACTCCACGCAGCTGCTCTGGATCGGCGACATCTACGGCTTCGCGCTGGCCGGCCTCCTCGTCACCATGGGCAACCTCGGAGACCGCATCGGCCGCAAGCGCCTCCTGCTGATCGGCGCGGCCACGTTCGGCGCCGCCTCGGTGGTGACCGCGTACGCGCCCAACACCGAGCTGCTGATCGCGGCCAGGGCGCTGCTCGGCGTGGCCGGAGCGACGATCATGCCGTCCACCCTGTCGATCGTCCGGAACGTGTTCACCGAGCCGGGCGAGCGGACCGCGGCCATCGGCATCTGGAGCGGGATGAGCGCCGCCGGCTTCGCCGTGGGCCCGGTCGTCGGCGGGCTGCTGCTCGGCCACTTCTGGTGGGGCTCGGTCTTCCTGATCAACGTCCCGATCATGCTGCTGGTGCTGGCCGCCGGGATCATGGTGCTGCCCGAGTCGCGCAACCCTCATGCGGGCAGGATCGACCTGGTCAGCGCCGTGCTGTCGTTCGCCGGCGTGGTGACGGCCGTCTACGCGGTCAAGGAGGGCGCGCACAAAGGTGTGCAGCACGCCGACGTGCTCGTGGCGGGCGCGGCCGGGGTGCTGCTGCTGGGCCTGTTCGTGTGGCGGCAGACCCGGCTGGCCGAACCGATGATCGACGTACGGCTCTTCACGCGGAGGGCGTTCAGCGCGTCCATCCTCACGAACCTGCTGGCGATCTTCACGATGTCGGCCATGATGCTGATGTTCGGCTGGTACCTGCAGCTCGTCCTGGGCTGGACGCCGCTCCAGGCGGGGCTCGCCCAGCTGCCCGGCGGCCTGAGCGGCGCGGTCGGCGGCATCCTGGCCGCCCGGCTGGTGCACCGCATCGGCAGGAACGGCGCGGTCGCGCTGGGCCTGGCCATGAACGCGGGCGCGTTCCTGTACTACTCCACGCTCGGCCTGTCGCTGAACTACCTCACGCTGGCGACCTTCATGACCATCGGTGGTCTCGGGATCGGGTTCACGTTCACCGTCAACAACGACAACGTGCTGGCCACCGCGCCCAGGGAACGGGCCGGGGCGGCGGCCGCGGTGTCGGAGACGGCGTTCGAGCTGGGCGGGGCGCTCGGCATCGCGATCCTCGGCACGGTGCTGAACACCGCGTACCAGGCCGGCCTGGACGCCACCGCGACCTCCGCGGCGACGGGAGAGGCACGGGAGTCCATCGCCGGGGCGATGCGCGCGGCGCAGGCGCTGCCCCCCGAGCAGGCGGGCACGCTCGTACGGGCGGCGCAGGCGGCCTTCATCGACGGGCTGCAGCTGACCTCGCTGGTCACCTCGGGACTGCTGGTCCTGGTGGCCCTGATGGCACTGGTCGGGCTGCGCGGCGTGCCGAAGGTCATCCCGGAGGAGGCGCCGGCCAGGGCATGACCCATGACCACGAAAGCCCAGGGAAACGCACGGTCCTCACACGTGGGGGCGCTGCGCGCCATGCGACAGCTCGGGCAGCGCCCCGTGGGGGCAAGCCCCCACACCCCCAGGCGTGGACCTGCCGGTCCCCGCACCCCCGGACGCGCTCCCGGTTACCACACCCCCGCCGAGCGGATCACACCATCTCCGGTGACCTGGTGACCGGCCTGGATCAGTTGTGGAACGAGGTAGCGGCCGATGGCGCCTGCAACAAAGACATGCATGGGTCCTGACCTGCCGGTGGTGTCGTGGATTCGAGGTGGTTGCGCGTCGGTCTCAGACAGTGTCGCTCGACTCGGGAACGCGGTGGTCGGGGAAGAGAGTCGCCGCCACATGCCGGGTGTCGGCGTACTCGACGACGGAGCTGATCTTGCCGTCACTGACCGTGTAGATCCCGATGCAGCGGTTGTCGTAGGTGCCGCCGTACACGGTCTGGGCCTTCGAGGTCCACTCGGCGACCACGCGGTCGCCCTCGGCGATCGTTCCGACCAGCTCGATCTTCATGGTGCCGGGGACGAGGACGGGACCCATGCCGCCCAGGAACTCGTTGATGATCGCCTCGCGGCCCTGCCAGACCTTCGAGATCGGCAGGTCGCCGGGGTAGTGCCAGGTAGCGTCCTCGGCGAAGCTGTCGTAGATGACGTCGGCGTCGCCATCGCGGACAGCCTCGACGTAGCGGATGACGACGTCCCTGGGCTCGGTGGTCGCGGTCATGGTCGAACTCCTTCTACTGGTTTCTCGTGGTTCGGGGATTCGGTTGCTCAGGAGAGGGTGAGCACGGCCTTGCCGCGGATGCGGCGGTCGCGCAGGTCGGTGAGGGCGGTCGCGGTATCGGCCCAGTCCGCGACGCGGCCGATCTCAGGGTGCAGGCGGCCTTCGGCGGTCAGGCGGACGAGCGCCGCGAGGTCATCGCCGAGGCCGGTGTCGGCGTCGAGGTAGTGGAAGTGGCGGATGACGGCCGACTCGGGTCCGGCGAAGAAGTCGAAGAAGTCGAGCGTCGCCGGGGTTCGGCTGGCCTGTCCGAACCAGATGAGCGTGCCACGCTTGGCGAGCCGCGCGAGCGCGATGGGAAGGGCCTCGCCGCCCGTCGACTCCAGCACGATGTCGTATGGTCCGCGTGCGTCGGCCGGGTGGTGGACGATCTCGGCCGCACCGAGTTCGGTGAGCCGGGCCCCGCGCTCGGCGTCCCGGGTCACGGCCGTGACTTCCGCCCCAGCGGCGGCCGCGAGCTCGGTCACATAGTGCCCCACACCTCCCGACGCGCCGGTCAGCAGCACCCGTCGGCCCAGTACCGGCCCGGCCGTGCGCAACAGCCGCAGCGCGGTGAGCCCCGCGAGCGGCAGCGCCGCGCCCTGGACCGCGGAGACGTTGTCCGGCAGAACCGCGAGGGCGTCGGTCGGCACGGCCACGTACTCAGCCCAGCCGCCGGCCATGGGGTGGCCTACGACGCGCGCGATACCGGTCGGCCCGCTGCCGTCGGCGGCCGGCTGCACTACCAGCCCCGCGATGTCCTTGCCGGGCCGCTCGCCCGGCACGGGCGCTTCCAGCTTGAACGTCTCGCCGCGGTTGACCGAGAACGCCTCGACCCTCACCAGCGCCTCGTTCGCGCGCGGCGTGGCCTCAGGAACGTCGGCCAGCACGACCGGTTCAGCGGGGTCCCCGGTTGGGATGAGCGCCTTCATCGTTGTTGCCTCCTTGGTGGCGTCTGCGACTACTTCACCGGGTGAGGCGGTGGCCGGGCCAACAACGCGACCGCTTGGACGACAACGCACGGTTGTCACCTATGGTCATAGGCGTGGATCTCGACCTCGCCCTCGTCCGCGCGTTCGCCGCGACCGCCGAGACGCTGCACTTCGGGCGCGCCGCTGACCAGCTGGGCACCAGCCAGCAGGCACTGTCGAAACGCATCGCGCGCCTGGAGACACTGCTCGGTGTCCGCCTGTTCGAACGGGAGGGCGGCACGCGGTTGACCGAGGCCGGTGAGCGATTCCAGCCGGCCGCGCGCGAGGCCCTCGCGGCGGGTGACCGCGCGATCGCGGCGGCGCTGGGCGCCGGCCAGGTCGTACGTCTCGACGTGTGGGGACATCTCTACGCGCCGATGCGCACCGTCGCGCAGGCGGTCGAGGCGCTCAGCACGATACGCCTGGAGCCCGGCCCGGCACGTGACTGGCCATCGGCCGCCGAAGCGCTGCTGCGCGGTGACACCGACCTGGGCTTCGGCCGGGTACACCCGCTGCCCGGCGGCCGCGACGCAGGCATCGCTCAGCGACTCGTTCGCTTGGAGCCCGTCGACGCAGTCGTCAGCGCTTCCCACCCGCGGGCCTACTCGGACGAACTGCACCCGGCCGACCTGCGCGAGAGCACCCTGTGGTGCCCGGCGGAGCTGGCCCGCCTCGACTTCCTGCGGCGCTTCGCGGACGAGTTCGAGATCACGCGTCGCCAGGACGGCCCCAACCTGGGCCCAGACCATCTCGTCCAGCACATCCGCGCTGATCCGACATGTTTCACGCTCCTTCCCAGCGACGCGCCACTGCCCGACTACGCGGATCTGCGCTCGATCCCGCTCACCGCGCCGACCCCGCTGTACGCCTGGTCGCTCGCGTGGCGTGAGTCCCACCGCCACCCGAGCCTCGACACCCTGCTGAGCGGCTTCGCCGAAGCCGGCCGTACCCGGCGCTGGCTGGACTACACACCGGAGCGGGACTGGCTCCCGGACACCGACCACGCGGAACTCGCGCACCTGATGGGCGGCTAGCGGGCAAACCGAGCAAACAAGGGCAAGAAGGGCGAGACCACCCAGCTGTACGCGCTGCTCGACGACAAGGTCGCCGACGGGGAGACCCGCGCCGCCCGGCGACGCCGAGATCGGACAGCCCGCCATACCTGACGTCTACCGCCCGGCGGTCCTGGATCGGTGAGCTGCAAGATCAACGCTGCTCCTTGAGCAGGTGCACCCGAGCGTAGACGCGAAAACGCGTTGCCGTGGCCGCTCCCAAAACGTATGGTTTTGCGCTCGTGACTACAGTGGTGGAGCGAGTCTTACCTGCCCGGCTGGGGACAGGATTCCGGTGGTTGCTGGCCTCGAGCTGGCTGACGAATCTCGGTGACGGGGTCGCGGCCGCGGCGGGCCCGCTGCTGATCGCGACGTTGACTCGCGACCCGCTGATGATTTCGCTGTCGGCCCTGGTGGGCTGGGCGCCGCCGCTGCTGTTCAGCCTGTATGCGGGCGTGCTGTCGGATCGGTACAACCGGCGCGGGATCGTGCTCATCGCGAACGCGGTGCGGGCCGTGGTGCTGGCGGCGCTCGTCGCGCTCATGGTGACCGGCACCGTGACCGTGGCGACGGCGCTGGCGGCGCTCACGCTGCGGTCCATCGCCGAGGTGTTCGCCGACAACACGACGGCCACGCTGACTCCCATGATGGTCAGCAAGGACGATCTCGTCATCGCCAACGCCCGCCTGGGCACTGGGTTCATCACGCTCAATCAGCTCGCCGGGCCGCCGATCGGCGCGGCGCTGTTCGGCCTGGGCTTGACCTGGCCCTTTGCGAGCCAGCTGCTCCTGGTGGTGGCGGGCATCGTCCTGGTCTCCCGGATCACGTTGCCGCCGCACGGCCGACAGGCCGACGATCCCACGCCCAACACCGTACGGGAACTGATCGCCGGGTTCAGCTGGACCATCCGGCACGCGGCGGTCCGCACGCTGGCGCTCACCATCCTGATCTTCAACTTCACGTTCGGCGCGGCCTGGTCGGTTCTCGTCCTCTACACCCAGGAGCAGCTCGGCCTCGGCACCCTGGGCTTCGGTCTGATGACCACCATCGGCGGGATCGGCGGCTTGATCGGCACCGGCCTGTACGGTGCCCTCACCCGCAGGGTGAGCCTCGGCGCCCTGATGCGGATCGGACTCATCATCGAAACGTTCACCCACCTGGGCCTGGCACTGACCCATTCGCCGTGGGTCGCCGGGGGCATCTTCCTGGTCTTCGGGGCGCACGCGTTCATCTGGGGCACGACCTCCTCCACCGTCCGCCAGCGCGCGGTCCCGGACGAACTGCAGGGCCGAGTGGGCAGCGTCAACACCGTCTGCGTCTTCGGCGGTCTGGTGGTCGGCTCGTTGATCGGCGGTGTCCTGGCCACCCGCCTCGGTGTCGCAGCGCCCTTCTGGTTCGCCTTCGCCGGCTCCGCGGTGTTCGTGGTGCTGCTGTGGCGGCAGCTCATGCACATCGCCCACGACGACTGAGAACGTGGCCTAACGACGCCGCAGAGCGAGCATCTCTGAGACCGTGACGAATCGATATCCTTGCTCACGAAGGCCGGTGACCAGGCCTTTGATGGCCTCGCGAGTGTTCCGCCCGCCGGCGTACCACGGGTGGAGCAAGATGATCGATCCCGGCCTGGTCTCCTTGCGCACAGCCGCGACGATCTCGGCGGCGGTGGGGGTCTTGCCGGAGTCCGGCTCCACGTCCCACATGACCGTGCGCCTCTGATGGTCGGCCAGATACAGCGGCAGCATCAGCAGTTTCTTGCCCGTCGGCGGGCGGAAGAGGATCTCGCCGCGCTGCCCCGCCGTCCGGATGGCCGCATCGGTGCGCTCGACCTCACTCGCCACGGTGGCGGGGGAGACGAAGACCATCCGGTGATGGGTGTACGTGTGGTTGGCCAGCTGATGGCCGTGGGCGACCAGCGCCTGCGCGGCCTGTGGCCGGGCTTCGACCTGGGATCCGATGACGAAGAACGTCGCGCGGACGCGCAGCTCGGCGAGGATGTCGATGATCTCGGCGGCGTGCTCGTCAGGGCCGTCATCGAAGGTCAGGGCAACGACCTTCTCGTCGGTCGCCACGCGGTCGATCAGCTCTCCCGCCAGTTGGAAGGTCCGCGCGTTCATCAGCCGATACAGGCCCAACGCGCCTAAGAGGAGGATGGCGAGAAGGGCCGCGAGAAGCTTGAGCCACTTCCTCCGCGCGCCCGTTGCTGCTGCGTTCATGGGAGATCATGGAATCACAGAACCATGAGGGGCGAGCGGCTAAATCGTGGGTCTGGTCGGGCAAGGGCGGGTGATGGTCGGCGAGAGGGTGTCGAGGCGGGTGCCGATGAGACGGGCCACGCCCTCGATGGTCTCGATGCCCGCCTCCTCCCCCGGCTGCTCATCCGTCTGCACCGACAGCAGCAGGTCGCGGCCCGGCCCCACGATGCGGCCGTAGCTCGTGATGGCCCAGGTGTTGGAGGCGAACGGGCGCGGCGTCCAGCCGTTCTTCAGCGCCACCCGGTCCCCCCGGCGGGCCGCGGCGCTGACGCCCCACGACTGGTCCTTCTGGACTCGGGACATGAGGTCCAGCACCAGTCTCCGATCGGGCGCGGTCATGCCCTTGCCGCCCTTGACCAGGAGCTTCATCAGGCGGATGCGGTCGGCGGGACTGGTGGTGGTGCCGCCCCAGTAGATGCCGGGACCCGGTGTGGTCTCCCGGAGACCCATCCGGTCGTAGAACTCGCTCATCGAGGAACCGACGCGTGACCACAGGGTGTCCGCCGCGCTGTTGTCGCTCTCGGTGATCATGCGGATCGCCAGGTCGCGTTCGCCGTCGTCGAGCTCGCCAGTGCCGCGGAGCAGGAGGGCGGCGAGGATGTCCACCTTGGCGCCGCTGGCGGTGATGATGTCGTGCTCGTGCTCGCCCCGGCCGAGCGAAACCCCGGTGACGAGGTCCAGCGCGGCGTAGACGATCCGGCCGGGGCGCTTGCCTACATATCCGGAAATGTCGCGTTCGAGGCGGACGCGGGCCGCCGCGGCGGCGCGCGGGGCGGGGAATCTCATGACGCAGCGGGCCACCTTGATGGGGGCTTTCACCGCCACGGGACCGATCACTTCCCGCTCGGTCCCACACCCCGCCGCCAGCACCAGCGCCAGCACCGGCAGCAACACCGGCACCGGCGCCGGCACAGACCAGGCCGCCATCCACTTCGCACGCACGCGCTCACTCCCGTGATCTCATCCGGGGGTCACGAGGAGCATGCTCCGCGAGGGCGGCCTGGCCCGCCACGCCACGCGCTTTCCTGGCCAGGCCTTCAGCACGACCTTGCAGAGCCGCTACCACCCGTCGGTCAGAGGTGCTCGGCGAGGAAGTCGGCCGTCGCGTCCACGGCCTGGGTGACGTACGGCTCGCGGTCATAGAGGTCGATGTGCTGCTTGGCGTCCACCCAGACCAGCTTCTTCGGCTGGTCCAGCCGCCGGTACGCCTCCTCGGCCCCCTCAGGCGAGCAGAACCGGTCGACGACCCCGTGCACGATCAGCGCCGGCTTCGGCGACAGGAAGTCCGCTCCCATCATGTTGTCCAGCGTGACAAGCTCCCGCACGCTGGCCCTGGTCACCGAATTGGACCAGTGCGGCGAGGCGCCCCGCGAGGTGCCGTAGTACGCGTACGGCTCGTCGCCCGGCATGGCGGCCTCGCCCTCGTCGGCGACCGCGGGCATGTACTCGACGTCGCCGCCCTGGTCCTGCCGCTCCAGAACCTCCGTGAGCCCCGCCAGCACCGACGGGTAGTCCATCCCGGCCCGCATGGTGTAGGGGTTGTTGTACGCCCCCGCAATACCGGCAAATGTCCGGACACGAGGGTCGAAAGCGGCAAATTTCAGGGCGTATCCCGCGCCCAGGCACACCCCCACCACCCCGATCCGCTCCCGGTCCACCTCGTCCCGCGACCGCAGGAACGACACGGCGGCCCGCAGGTCGCGCAGCTTGCCCTGAGGGTCCTCCTCCCGGCGCGGCACCCCCTCGGACTCGCCCCAGTTCCGATGGTCGAAGGCCAGCGTCACGTACCCCCGCTCGGCCAGCCGCTCCGCGTAGAGCCCGGTCATTTGGGACCGCACGCCCGTGAACGGCCCGGTGAGGACCAGCGCGGGGTGCGGCCCCACGCCGCCGGGGACCCGCAGGTCCCCGGCGAGCGTGAGGCCGTCCACCATGAACTCGACCCGGGTCATGAATCGAACCCCAGTCCCATGCGGTCGAGCGTGCGCAGCCACAGGTTGCGCTTGCCCTGGTGCTGGTCGGCCTGCGCGATCGACCACCGGGTGACCTGGATCACCCCGGACCGCACCGGCTCCGGCGGGAACGGCACCGGCTTCTCCTTGACCATCCGCAGCTCCGTCCGCTCGGTCCGCTCGCCCGACAGCAGGTCGAGCATGACGTTCGCCCCGAACCGGGTGGCACCCACGCCCATCCCGGTGTAGCCGGTCGCGTAGGCCAGCCGCCCGCCGTGCGCCTGCCCGTAGAAGGCGCTGAACCGGCTGCAGGTGTCGATCACCCCGCCCCACCTGTGCGTGAACCGCACGTCCGTGAGCTGCGGGAACGTGTCGTAGAAGTGCTCGGCGAGCTTGGCGAACGTCTCGTCGCGCTGCTCGTACTCGGGCCTGACCAGGCCCCCGTTGTAGTAGACGGCGTCGTAGCCGCCCCACAGGATCCGGTTGTCGTCGGTCAGCCGGTAGTAGTGGAACTGGTTCCCGGAGTCGCCCACGCCCTGGCGGTTGCGCCAGCCCACCTCGGCGAGCTGCGCACCGGACAGCGGCTCGGTCATCAGCGCGTAGTCGTACACGGGGACCACGAAGTGCTTGAGCCGCCGCAGCAGCGGCGGGAACACCCCGGTGCCCAGCGCCACCTGGCGAGCGCCGACCTCGCCCTGCGGGGTGCGCAGCGTGATGGTCGTGCCGTCGTCGCGCAGCGAGCGGACGGGGCTGCGCTCGTAGACCCGCACGCCGAGGCTCAGGCACGCCTCCCGCAGCCCCCAGGCCAGCCGTGCCGGGTCGAGCATGGCGCAGCCGCTGCGGTCCCAGAGCCCGCCCAGGAAGGTGGGCGAGTTCACCTCGGCCCGCACCTGATCCTGGTCGAGCGGCAGGTAGTCGAGGCCGTGCTCCGAGATCAGGTCCAGGTGCTCGCGGAGGCCCTCGAGCTGCCACGGCTCGGTGGCCACGTGCAGCTCCCCGGTGCGCTCGAACGAGCAGTCGACGCCGTAGCGCTCCAGCGTCCGCTCGATCTCGTCGAGGTTGGCCACCCCCATGCGCTCGAGGCGGTCGATCTCGTCCGGCCACCGCTCCAGGCCGTTGGCCAGGCCGTGGGTGAGGGTCGCCATGCAGAACCCACCGTTGCGGCCGGTGGCCGCCCAGCCGATCCTGCGCCCTTCCAGCAGGACGACGTCAAGAGAGGGGTCTCGTTCCTTGGCCATCAGGGCGGTCCACAGCCCTGAGAAGCCTCCGCCGACGACGACCAGGTCGGCGCTCGTGTTCTCGTCGAGCCGCGGTCGCGGCTCGGGTCTGGCCGGGCTGTCCAGCCAGTACGGCTTGCGCTCCGCATCAGCAAGCGCCTTCAGCGGATCCACAAATCCCACTTCCCTACGAAGTACGTGGAGTTTTCTATTTAGGTACGGCGCCGCGCCGCCACCGCGTTACCGATCGCGATCAGCACCCCGATGCCGAAGATCAGCGTACCCATGACGTTGACCTGCGGTGGGATACCTGTCTTAACCGCACCCACGATCCACAGCGGGAAGGTGACGGTCGAGCCGTTGACGAAGCTGGTGACCACGTAGTCGTCGATGGACAGCGCGAACGACAGCATCGCCCCGGCCATCACGCCCGGCAGGATCGACGGCAGCGTCACCTGCCTGAACGTCCCCCACGCCGTCGCCCCCAGGTCCCTGGCCGCCTCCTCCAGCGACGGGTCGAGCGTGACGATCCGCGCCCGTACCGTCACCACCACGAAGGACACCGAGAACAGCACATGGGCGACGATGATCGTGTTGGCGTCGCGGGGCACGTTCCCCGAGACGAACAGCGACAGCAGTGACGCGCCCATGACCAGCTCAGGCGTGGAGATGGCGGCGAAGACGAGGAAGTTCGTCAGCCCCTTGCCGCGGAAGCGGTGCCGCCCGAGCGCCAGCCCCAGCATGGTGCCGATGATGACCGTGATGACGGTGCTGACCGCGGCGATCACCAGCGAGTTGCGCAGCGCCACGGTCAGGTCGGAGATGTCGAACAGCTCGGCGTACCAGCGGAGCGTGAAGCCCTGCCAGGAGGTGTTCGACTTGCTCTTCTTGTCGTTGAAACCGAAGAGGATCATCACGGCGATCGGCGACGACAGCCAGACGATGATGATCCAGGTGTAGATGTGGAGGAGCCGGTCCCCGAGCCGCGTGCCCCTCATCGGGCCGCCGCCTCGAGGACGTTCTCGGTCCCGAGCGCCCTGGCGTAGATGAAGATGCCCACCAGCAGCACCGCCATCAGCGTGAACGACAGCGCCGAGGCGGTCGGGTAGTTCAGGTTGGTCAGGTACTCGGTCTGGATGATGTTGCCGATCATCGTGTTGGCCGTGCCGCCGAGGATCTGCGCGTTGATCGGGTCGGCCGTGGCGGGCACGAACGTCATCAGCACCCCGGCGAACACCCCCGGCAGCGACAGCGGCAGCACCACCCGGCGGAAGGCCGCCGCCCGCGTCGCGTACAGGTCCTGGGCCGCCTCGATCACCCGTGGGTCCACCCGCTCCAGCGCCACGTAGATCGGCAGGATCATGAACGGCAGGAAGTTGTACGTCAGACCGCCCACCACGGCGAACGTCGTGGCCAGCACGTGGAAGTCCTCAGGCAGCAGCCCCCAGCCCTTCAGGGTGCCGAACAGGATGCCGTTGTCCGACAGCAGGAAGTTCCACGAGATCGTCCGGAGCACGAACGACACGAAGAACGGCAGCAGCAGCAGGAACAGGTACACGGACTTGCGCGTGCCGCCCTTGAACGCGATCCAGTACGCCACCGGATAGCCGATCACCAGCATGGCCACCGTGGCGAGCCCGCCGTAGAGCAGCGAGCGCAGCAGCTGGGTGCTGTACCTGCCGAGCGCGTCGCTGTAGTTGGAGAAGCTGAACGTCATCGCGAAGCCGTCGATGGCGTTGCCGGTCTGCAGGGAGACCGACGCCATCGCGGCCATGGGAACGACCAGGAAGATCCCCAGCCACATCCAGCTCGGCAGCGCCAGCAGGTAGGGGGTGAGCCGCCTCATCTGCTATGCCTGGGTGACGGACTGGAAGATCGGGTTGAAGACCTGCTCCTGCTGGGTGGTCAGCGGGGTGTAGCTGCGCAGCTTGGCGTAGTCGGCCTCGCTCGGGAACATGAGCGGGCTGTCGACCATGTCCTCGAGGGCCTTCTTGTCCTTGCCCTCGGCCGTCTTGGCCTTCTCCCTCATCAGGTCCTGCACGGCCGGGACCGGCGTGACGTACTGGATGAACTCGTCGAGCTCGGCGGCCACGACCGGCTGGTAGAGGTAGTCCATGAGCATGAGCGCGTCCACCGGGTTGGCCGCGCCCTTGGGGATGAGCATGTTGTCGGTCCAGATCGTGCCGCCCTCCTCGGGCACCACGAACTTGACGGGCTCGCCGGCGAGCTGACGCTGGAAGACGTCGCCCGACCAGGCCATACTCACCCAGACGTCGCCCTTGGCCACGGCATCAATGTAGCTCTGGTCGTAATATTTCCGGACAATTCCGGCGTCGCGCTGCGCCTTGAGCTTCTCCCCGGCCTTCTTCCAGTCGGCCTCGCTCGACTTCTCGGGGTCGATGCCCAGCGCGAACATCGCGAAGTTGCCGATCTCCTGCGCGTCGGACATCATGCCGACCCGCCCCTTGTACTTGGGATCGAACAGCGCCTCGATGCTGGTGATGTCATCGTCGACGTACTTGGTGTTGTACGCGATCCCGGTCACGCCGGACGTGTACGGCACCGTGTACTTGTTGCCCGGGTCGTAGGCCCGCTCCTTGAACTTCTGACCGGCGTTGGCCTCGAAGTTCGGCAGCTGGGCGTGGTCGAGCGGCGTCGCGTAGCCCAGGTCGATCATGTGCTGGAGCTGGACGCCGTTGGTCATGACGACGATGTCGTAGCCCAGGGGCTGCCCGGCGCGGAGCACGGGGTCGGCCTTGCCGAAGAACTCGGCGTTCTCCTGGATGACCTCTTTGTACTCGTACGAGATGCCGGTGGCCTGCTGGAACTTCTTCAGCGGGGCCTGGTCCTCCGGCATGTACTCCGGCCAGTTGGCGAAGACGACCTTGCCGTGCTTGGTCTGCTTCGCCCAGAAGTCCTTGACCGCGTCGGCCTTCGGGGGTGCGGCCTTCTGTCCTTGCACGCCGCAGGCGGCCAGCGCGAGCCCTGCGGCGGAGAACCCGGCGACCCGGAGTGCTTGCCTGCGCGTTACACACGACATGTCGCGACGGGAACGGGGCATGGGGTGGTTCATGAGGTGCTATCAACTTCCAATCACATACGAGTGCTGCGCCTGCCACGACAGCCACACGGAGTCGCCCCGCTCCGCGGTGGCCGTGGCGTCAAGCGCGTTCTGCTGAAACACCGTGATCTCGGCCCCGTCAGCGAGACTCACGGCGTAGCTGTTGTACGTCCCCAGGTAGACCACCTCGGCGACGGTCCCCTTCACGGCGCTGAGCCTTTGAGCGGGCTCCTCCGTGCCGATGGTGATCTTCTCCGGCCGCACGGTCACCGTCACGTCGCCGTCGTGCCCCGGGACCAGCACCCGGCCGCCGCCGATCTTCAGCACCCCGCCGTTCGCGGCGCCCGTGAGCAGGTTGGAGGTGCCGATGAAGCCGGCCACGAACGCGGTCGCGGGCCGCTCGTAGATCTCGCGCGGCCCGGCCAGCTGCTCGACCAGGCCGTCGTTCATGACCGCGATCCGGTCGCTCATGGTCAGCGCCTCGTTCTGGTCGTGCGTCACGTACACGAACGTGATGCCGACCTCGCGCTGGATGCGCTTGAGCTCGATCTGCATGGCCTGGCGGAGCTTGAGGTCGAGCGCGCCGAGCGGCTCGTCGAGCAGCAGCGCCCGCGGCCGGTTGACCAGCGCGCGGGCCAGCGCCACGCGCTGCTGCTGGCCGCCCGACATCTCGCGCGGCCTGCGCTTCTCCCTGCCGGTGAGATCGACGATCTCCAGCATCTCGCCGACCCGCCGCCTGATCTCCTCCTGCGGCGTCTTGCGCTGCTTCAGCCCGAACGCCACGTTGTCCCAGACGCTCATGTGCGGGAACAGCGCGTAGGACTGGAAGACCATGTTGACGTCGCGCTTGTTGGGCGGGACGTTCGTGACGTCCTTGCCGTGCAGCCGCACCAGACCCTTCGAGGGCGGCTCGAACCCGGCGATCATCCTCATCGTCGTGGTCTTGCCGCACCCGGACGGGCCGAGGAGGGAGAAGAACTCCCCCTCGGCGATGTCCAGCGTGACGCCCTTGACCGCCTGGACGACCTCGCCATGCGAGAGGTATTCCTTGACGACGTCCTCAAGCTCTATCGCATTAAGCTCAGCCATCCCAGGTACTGTCCCTACTCGCCGATGTAGTGCATGACGTGCTTGACCCGGGTGTAGTCGTGCAGGCCGAACACCGACAGGTCCTTGCCGTACCCGGAGTGCTTGAAGCCGCCGTGCGGCATCTCCGAGACGAACGGGATGTGCGTGTTGACCCAGACCACACCGAAGTCGAGGCGGTTGGACATGCGCATGGCGCGGCCGTGGTCGGAGGTCCAGACAGAGCCGCTCAGGCCGTACTTGACGTCATTGGCCTTGGCCAGCGCGTCGGCCTCGTCGGTGAACGTCTGGACGGTGATCACGGGGCCGAAGACCTCGTTCTGCACCATCTCGTCGTCCTGCTTGAGACCGTCGACGATCGTCGGCGCGAAGAAGTAGCCCTTCTCGCCGACGCGGTGACCGCCGGTGAGAACCTTGGCGTGCGCCGGGACCCGGTCGATGAAGCCCTGGACCCTGGTGAGCTGGTTCTCGTTGTTGAGCGGCCCGTAGAGCGCGTCCTCGTTGTCCAGGTCGCCCGTCACGGTGCCGGCGGCGGCCTCGGTCAGCGCGGCCACGAACTCGTCGTGCACGCTCTCCTGCACCAGCACCCGGCAGGCGGCGGTGCAGTCCTG
The DNA here is from genome assembly GCF_040674955.1 of Nonomuraea sp. NPDC049695. Taxonomy (NCBI): domain Bacteria; kingdom Bacillati; phylum Actinomycetota; class Actinomycetes; order Streptosporangiales; family Streptosporangiaceae; genus Nonomuraea; species Nonomuraea sp. NPDC049695. The sequence goes on from NZ_JBFANV010000040.1 coordinate 48,267, forward strand.
GCCGGCGTTGTAGAGGCCCGCGACGGCGATGTCCGCGGCGGCCTTGCCCAGGTCCTTGACGTCCTCGAACACCACGACCGGGGCCTTGCCGCCGAGCTCGAGGTGTACGCGCTTGAGGTCGTCGGCGGCGCTCTTGGCGACCGACATGCCCGCGCCGACCGAGCCGGTGATCGCGACCATGGAGGCCGTCGGGTGGCCGACGACGAGCGCGCCGGTCTCGCGGTCGCCGGTGACGACGTTGAAGACACCGGCGGGCAGCACCTCGCCGAGGATCTCGGCCAGCTTGAGCGTGGAGGCCGGGGTCGTGTCGGACGGCTTGAGCACGATCGTGTTGCCGGCCGCGAGCGCGGGGGCGATCTTCCAGACCGCCATCATCATCGGGTAGTTCCACGGCGTGACCTGGCCGATCACGCCGACCGGCTCGTGCCTGATGACGCTGGTGTGGTCGGCGAGGAACTCGCCGGCCGTGGGGCCCTCCAGCGTGCGCGCCGCGCCCGCGAAGAACCTGAAGTGGTCGCCGGCGACCGGAGTCTCGTCCTCGGCCATGCGGGCGCGCGGCTTGCCGGTGTTGAGGCACTCCGCCTCGTTGATCTCGTCGGCCCGCGCGTCGATCGCGTCGGCGACCTTGAGCAGCAGGTTGGCCCGCTCACCCGGGGTGGTCCTGCCCCACGACTCGAAGGCGGCGGCCGCGGCGGCGTAGGCGGCGTCGACGTCCTCGGCCCCGGAGACGGGGGCCTGCAGGTAGGCCTCGCCCGTGCACGGATCGATGACGTCGGAGAATCGGCCGCTCTTCGCGTCCACGAACTTCCCGTTGATGAAGTTCTGGAGACGGGTGGTCAAGGTGCCTCCTCGTGGCTGAGATGCCGCGACTCTTACAGAGCACGTTGCATCTGAACAAGGGATTTCGTGGTGAAGATACCAAATTGCTACGAATTCGCTTGACAGCCCGCCAAGAACTGACAACATGTCGCACCGGGACGGCAACCAGGCGGGAACGTGCCCGTAACGCCGTACCGCTAGGAGGAGTGCTGTCGATGACGACGCCGCCGCGCGTACGCCGCACCAACCCCAATGCCGGGCCGGTGGTGCTTGACGACCTGTCCAAGCAGATCATCGAACAGCTCCAGCGCGACGGCCGCATGCCGTACGCGGCGATCGGGAAGGCCGTAGGCCTGTCCGAGGCCGCCGTGCGCCAGCGCGTCCAGCGGCTGCATGACGCCGGCGTGATGCAGATCGTCGCGGTCACCGACCCGCTGACGCTGGGGTTCCCACGGCAGGCGATGATCGGCATCAACATCGAGGGCGACCTGGAGGCGGTGGCCGACGAGCTGGCCGCCATCGAGGAGATCGACTACGTGGTCCTCACGGCGGGCTCCTTCGACGTGATCGTCGAGGTCGTCTGCGAGGGTGACGGGCACCTGCTGGAAATTCTTAGCAAAATTCGTGCCATCCCCGCCGTGCGAGCCACCGAGTCGTTCGTCTACCTGAAGCTTCGCAAGCAGACCTACTCCTGGGGCACCCGCTAGCCGACCCTCGCGACCGCGCGCACAGGCGCGCCGTCCGCTCCCGGGAGCCGGATCGGGAACAGGGACACCTCGATCGGCCTGCCCCGCGCCTGGGCGTCCAGGAGCCGGTCGAGGCCGGTCAGGTTCTCGGCGATGACGGCGTGCGCGCCGCACAGCACCCGGTGTGCCGGGAAGTCCTCGGCCGGCGTGGGGTCCACGCTCAGCGCGTCGATCCCCACCGTCCGCACTCCGCGCTCGACGAGCAGCGCCGCGGCCTCCTCCGTCAGGTACGGGTGCGTCCCGTAGACCTCCGTTCCCCAGGAGGCCGACCATCCGGTGGCGACGAGCACGATCGGAGCGGTGACGTCCTGGAAGAGCGCCGCCCCGATCGGCGAGCGCGGCGCCAGACCCCGGACATCCACCACGACGGCGGGCCCGCAGAAGCGGGACAGCGGCAGCTCGTCCAGCGTGGGCAGCGAGTCGTCGATGTGGAACGGCGCGTCCACGTGGGTGCCCGACTGGGAGCCGAGATGCAGTCCCAGCACGTTGACGCCGTCCCGCGCCACGGTGAGCGCCGGGCCGACCGAGACCTCGGGATCGCCCGGATACACCGGCATCCCGGTCTCGATCGGCACCGACAGGTCGATGAGCTCCATCACGTGACCGGCTCGGCCGCCGCGTCCACGATGGGCAGCACCGGGATGTCGGCGGCGCGGGCCAGCCGCGGCCCCTCGGGTCCGTAGACCTCGCGCGGCTCCGGGAAGGCGGCCAGCAGCGCCAGGTAGAGCAGCCCGGCCACGGCCAGCCCGACAGGCAGCGAGATGTCCACGCCGCCGGCGAGGTCCCCGAGCGGCCCGACGAACTGCCCCGGCAGGTTGACGAACATCAGCGCCAGTCCCCCCGACACCAGCCAGGCACTCAGCCCACGCCAGTTCCAGCCGTGCGTGAACCAGTAGCGCCCGCCGCGCTGGCGCCGGTTGAAGACCTGGAGGGCCTCCGGGTCGTACCAGCCGCGCCGGGTCACATAACCGAGCATCATGATCACCATCCACGGCGCCGTGCACGTGATGATCAGCGTGGCGAACGTGGAGATGCTCTGCGTGAGGTTCGCGGCGAAACGGCCGATGAAGATGAACACGATCGACAGAGTGCCGATGAAGACCGTGGCCTGCACGCGGGAGAAACGGGTGAAGACGCTGGAGAAGTCGAGCCCGGTGCCGTAGAGCGAGGTCGTGCCTGTGGACATGCCGCCGATGAGCGCGATCAGGCAGACGGGTACGAAGTACCAGCCCGGCGAGATCGCCAGCAGTCCGCCGACGTAGTTGGGCGCGGCCGGGTCGACGTATTCGGCCGCCTTGGCCGCGATGATCGACGCGGTCGCGAGGCCGAAGAAGAACGGCAGGATGGTGGCGATCTGCGACAGGAACGCGGCGGCCATCACCCGCGAGCGCGGCGTACTCGCCGGGATGTAGCGGGACCAGTCCCCCAGGAACGCTCCGAACGACACCGGGTTCGACAGCACGATCAGTGCCGCGCCGATGAACGACGGCCAGAACAGCGGGTCGCCCGCCCCCAGCGTGCCCGGGTAGGAGGGGTCGAAGTCGCCGGCGAAGGCGAACGCCCCCAGCACGAACAGCAGCGACGCCGCCGCCACCGCTATCTTGTTGACGAACAGCATGAACCGGAAGCCGTAGACGCACACGATCAGCACGAGCACCGCGAAGATCCCGTACGCGACACCGTAGGACAGGTCGGTGTCCGGCAGCCCTACCAACCGGTGCGCGCCGCCGACCAACGCGTCCCCCGACGACCACACCGAGATCGAGAAGAACGCGATCGCGGTGAGCAGCGACAGGAACGACCCCACGACGCGGCCGTGCACGCCCAGGTGGGCCGATGACGAAACGGCGTTGTTGGTGCCGTTGAGCGGCCCGAACAACGACAGCGGCGCCAGGATCAGCGCCCCGACCACCAACCCGAGCACGGTGGCGGCCAGCCCTTGCCAGAACGACAGGCCGAACAGGATGGGAAAGGCGCCGAGCACACAGGTGGCGAAGGTGTTCGCACCTCCGAACGCCACCCTGAACAGGTCGGCCGGGCGCGCGGTGCGGTCGGCGTCGGGGATGCGCTCGACTCCGTAGGTCTCGATCTCGGTGATGCCGCTCATGTCTGCTTCTCCTGCATCGCCAGCAAGCTGACCAGGTCGTATGCCACGTGGGAGGCGGCGATCGAGGTGATCTCCGCATGGTCGTAGGCCGGGGCCACCTCGACCACGTCGGCCCCGATCAGGTTGCGACCGGCCAGGCCGCGCAGGATCTCCAGCAGCTCCCGGCTGGTGAGCCCGCCCGCCTCCGGCGTTCCGGTGCCTGGCGCGTGCGCGGGGTCGAGCACGTCGATGTCGACGGACACGTACAGAGGCCGCTCCCCGATGCGCTGACGCAGCACGTCGATCACCTCGTCGAGACCGCGCCGCAGGACGTCGGCCGCCGTCACGATGCCGAAGCCGAGCCGCCGGTCGTCCTCGAGGTCCTTCTTGCCGTACAGCGGGCCCCGGATCCCGACGTGGCTGAGGGCCTCGGTGTCGAGCAGGCCCTCCTCGACCGCCCGCCGGAACGGCGTGCCGTGCGTGTACTCGGCCCCGAAGTAGGTGTCCCACGTGTCGAGGTGGGCGTCGAAGTGCAGCAGCGCCACCGGGCCGTGCTTCCTGGCCACGGAGCGCAGCAGCGGCAGGGCGATGGTGTGGTCGCCGCCGATCGCGACGAGCCTGGCGTCGATGGAGTCCGCCGCGCCCTCGATGCTCTCGATGGCCGCGCCGATGTCGAACGGGTTCGCCGCGATGTCGCCGGCGTCCACCACCTGCGCCCGCTCGAACGGGGAGACGTCCAGCCCCGGATGGTACGGCCGCAGCAGCCGGGACGCCTCCCTGACCGCGGCCGGACCGAACCTGGCGCCGGGCCGGTAGGAGACGCCGGTGTCGAACGGCACGCCCACGACGGCGACGTCGGCCCGCTCGACCTGGTCGAGGCGGGGCAAACGGGCGAAGGTGGCGAGCCCGGCGAAGCGCGGGACCTGGCTGGAGTCGACGGGGCCTTGATTCATGCGGCCCAGTGTTCGTCATGCGTCTGACCTGCGACAATTGGAGGGTTCACGAAGTATTACGGTGTGTGTTGTGGCCGAACACAAGCTGACCGTCGAAGACCTCCTCCGTTCCCCCGCACTCCAGCTCCGCCTGCTGGCCGGTGAGGACGGGCTGTCGCGTTCGGTGTCGTGGGCGCATGTGAGCGAGCTCGACGACCCGACGCCGTGGCTGCTCGGGGCCGAGGTCATCATGACGACGGGCCTCGGCGTCCCGCGTACGGCCGCCCGGCAACGCGCCTACCTCGAGCGCCTGGACGACGCCGGCGTCTCCGCCCTCGCGCTCTCGGCCCAGCTCCACGTGCCGCCGCTGCACCCGGCGTTCTTCGAGGCCGCGGAGTCGCGTGGCATGCCGGTGCTGGAGGTGCCCCTGGCGGTGCCGTTCATCGCGATCGCGCAGGAGGTGGCGGCGGCGCTCCAGGAGGACGCGAGCCACCGTCTCGGCGCCCAGCTCCAGGTGTTCGGCGCGCTGCGCTGGCTGGCCTCGGAGGACCTGGACAACGCGACCCTGTTCAAGCGCCTGGAGCGCCTGTCCGGATATGACGTCTACATGTGCACACCCCAGGGCCGCGCGCTGCTGCCGGGCGTGCCCGTGCCTCCCGCGCTCGACGTCCTGCCCACGGAGCCCGACGCGCCGCCGACGATCCCCGGCGGCTTCGTCCTGCCGGTGTCCGCGCCCGGCGGGCCCGCGGGCTTCCTGGCCGCCTTCGAACGCGAGGGCGCCCGCCCGGCGGGCCTGGCGGTGGTCCAGCACATCGCGACGGTGGCCGCGCTCCAGGTGGCGATGTCCAGGCACGAGCACGAGACCCTGCGCAGGGAGGGCGCCGAGACGCTGGCCGAGCTCCTCCAGGACGTGCTCGACCCACCGGCCGCCCGCCGCCGGCTCGCCAGGCTGGGCCTCCCGCTGGAGGACGAATCGGTCCTGCTCGTGGTCCGCGGCGCTCCCGACGAGGCCCTGCGCCGGGCCCTGGGCGACCTCCCCCACCTCATGCTGCGCAGAGGCGACGACCACTACCTCCTGGGTCCGCCCGAACTCGGCTCCGCCGTCAGTGCCCTACCGGGCGTGCACGCGGGCATGAGCCGCCCGTTCCCGCCCGGCGAGTCGATGCGGCTGGTGCAGCGGGAGGCGCTGTGGGCGGTCGCGCACGCGGCGGAGTCGGGCAGGGCGCTGGCGCACTACGGCGACGACACGACGGGCCGCTGGCTGCCCGACGACCCTGCGACGCTGGCGGCCCTGGTGGATCATGTGCTGGGCGAGGTGCTGGCCTACGACAAGGCCCACGACTCGCGGCTGCTGGCGTCCGTACGCGTGTGGATGGAGCGCAACCGCCACACCGACGACGCGGCGACGGCGCTCCACATCCACCCCAACACCCTGGCCTACCGGCTACGGCGCTTCGCCGCCCTTACGGGGCGGGATCTGTCATCCAGCTCGGCGTTCGCGGAGGTCTGGCTCGCCATCCGCGCCGCCCGCCAACTCGGCCTTCTGGGGTTTGGGCCGTGACGGACAGTCTTTCAGTCGGCAGCTCATGATGGGCCGGAAGATCTGCTCCTCGCACTCAGCCCAGGCAGCCCGCTCGAACCAGATGTCCAGGACATCGAGATGCCCCATGTTCCTGATGGCATGGTCCTTCTCGTCCGAAAGCTGAATGCCCCGAACGTCGATGAGCATCAGGAGCGCTCTGATCGTGCCCTCTTTTCGGCCGAAGACTTGAAGAAAGTTCTCCTTGTCATAATCACCGAATTCCGCTGCGGTGGGGATGCCGTCCCAGTCAGGCAAAGAGTTCCTCCGCCGACTCGACGGCGAGCGCCCGGAGCAGCCAGGCGTCGAGGGTCGCCACGTCCTGGCAGGCCATGATCCGCTCCTGAACCTGGTCGGACACCGCGATCCCGCGCCCCTTCAGGACCTTGAGCACGGACTTGGCCTCGCCTCGCGCTTCGCCTTCCGCCCTGCCCTCAGCCAGCAGGCTCTCGGCGTACTCGCCCTGGTAGGGATAGGTCTGCATAGCCATGAGTCTCCCCCATTCTTCCTGTGCCACGCCAGTCAGCGACGCGTTTATGTAGTACCCGTACCATCCGGCGAGCTTGGGATCGATCCTGTTCAGAGCCTGATCCACGGTGCCGAGGATGTCCTTGAACAGCGGGTCGCCGCTCCTCGTGATGGCTGAGACGACGGCCAGCCCGATGTTGCCCGCCGCCTCCTCCACGTCGGTGATGACCGGGGTGTTGTCGGGGCCGATGACCAACGGCGTCAGGGTCAACCCAGGATGGCCGGTTTCTATGGGCTTGGCCGCCCAGCGGGCGATCTTTCGGTCAGGGCAGATGACCACCAAGCAGACCGGACATCTCTCACGGGCCCGGAAGTTGGCGATGTACTCCAGCCACGAATAGAGCTTGTCCTTGTCCTCTCCCCGTTGGGTCTCCGTGATGACCCCGAGCTTCTCCTTTCCCTTGCCGTAGAGCAGCGCGCCGTCGGCTCGGCATACAGCCGGCTTAGCGTCCGACAAATCGGGCGAGGCGAGCCGAGCCTCGCCCGATTCCGGTATCGGCAGGTCGAACAGCGCCCGCAGCATCTGCGCGGTATGTCCGAAATCGAGGGCGGTGACTTTGGTGATCCCCTCGTGTTGCGACGTGACCATGCCGCAACATTACAACTGGCGTTCGATCCATTACTCAGAGTTGACGAATTTGGATGGTCGCGATTTCCCACGGCCCCATCGGCAGCCGCAGCACACCGTCGCTGACCTGCAAAGACTCGCCGGAACGACCGCGCAGATCCGCGCGCCGGGCTTGCCCGAAGGCGCCGGAAATGACGGCTTCCGTGGCGTCAGGGGTGAGCGCCACCACCCGCAGCTCCTGCCAGTCGTCGCGCATCCTGAGCGAGGTCATCACCACCCCGTCGCCCGTCACCGACAGCCCGGACGCGGGAGAAGGCAGCGCGAGCGCCCGGTCGCCCTGGCCCGGGACCACCAGGAGGTCGTGGCGGAAGGTCTCCGCCTGAGGGACCACCTCCTGCCAGGACTCCTGGTACGGCATCAGCGCCAGGCTCACCGAGCGGAGCCCGCGTGACTGGGCGGCCGGGGTCGGGAGCTGGGGGCCGGCCGGTTCGGGGCGGAGGGCGTTGCGGTTGCGGGAGAGGTAGCCGACCGAGCGCAGCAGGGTGAGGGCCAGCTCGCCGTCCACCAGCTCGTACTCGGTCACGTGCTCGAGCAGCGCCGCCACACCCCCGGCCGCCACCCACGACGAGGCGGGGAAGGTGGGCAGCGGGGTCTCGCCGCAGCCGCCCTCCGCGGTCGTCCCGCGGGTGACGACCGCGAACTGGCCCTCGGCGTGCGACTGCGACGCCGGAGCCGGCAGCGGCACGTGCAGGCGCACCCGATGGTCCGCGCACCGGTTGTCGAACTCGACGTGGAGACGCACGTACGGCTCCCCGGCCCGCAGCTCGACGCGGGTGGTGACGACGATCTCCTCGGTACGGGGGCTCCGCGAGGGCGCCGGCAGCTCGGGGGCGCCGTCGACGCCGTCGCCGGAGGCGGGCCACCGGTACGTGCGCCGTACGTCCACCCGGGCCACCACGGGACCGGAGCAGATCAGCTCCGTCTCCACGGACGACGGCTCGGAGACGACCTGGTCCGTGAGCGGGGGCGCGTAGTTGTAGGTGTCGCCGACGTCGCCGCCGTCCACGATGCGGCCCGCGCCCGTGATCGTGGTGCCGTCGCGGCCCGCCAGCGTCAAGGTGCCGTCGCCGGCGATCGTGACCCGCAGCAGGCCGTTCTCCAGCACCTGCTCGTCCCCGCGCACCGGCAGGATCGCCGAGTCGGGGCCGAGCCGGCAGGACGGGTCGTGCTCCATGGGCAGGCGGCCGGGGGTGGGTGTCCCGTACACCTGCTCGTGCGGGGCGGGCCGTAGGCTCGTGTGGCCCAGCGGCGGGACCTCGACGAGGGCCGCGACCTTGCGCCTGGGCTCGGCGAGAATGCGCACGCGGGTCACCTCGTCCAGCGCCCCGCGCAGGTCCTCCACGTCGAAGGCCAGCGGCGTCTCCCGCGCCACCGTGAACGTCAGCGTCTCGCCCTCGACCGACCAGCCCGTGATCTGCTGTCCGTAGAGCTCGGTGCCGTGGATGAAGGTCAGCGCGAGCGCCGGGTCCATCTCCTCGTCGAGCAGCAGCGTTCCGGCGTACTCCAGCGTCTGCGACGGCACCGGCGCGCCTGAGGCGTCCACGAGCGGGTCCGTACCGGCCAGGTCCACCACGACCACGCCGCTGCGCGTCTGAGGAGTCGGGTTGACGACGAGCGCCCCGTCGGAGGGCACCGACCCGGCCAGGCGGGCGGTCACCATGTCGCGTACGGCCTGCCCGAGGTGCTCGGCCTCCGCGATGCGCGCGGCCACCTGCTGGGCGGTGTCGTCGACGCCGCAGCCGGTCACCGAGTCGTGCCCGCTGGCGTCCACCAGCCGCCACCACGCCATGTCGAGGAAGCGGCCCGGCCACTCCCCGCCCCAGAGGGTGGCGAGGGGCTCGGCGTAGCGCTCGACCATGCGTTCGGCGCGGCCCATGGCCTGCTTGACGTGGGCGCGGACCGAGATGACGCCGGGCAGGATGTTGGCGCGCGCGTGGGAGCGCAACTCGCCGGGCACGCGCGGCAGCCCGTCCACGTCGCCGGGGTTTTCCGCGATATATCCGGACAAGGTGTCCATTCGGGCGCCGATCGCGGCCACCATGTCCGGAAGCCCCCGTACGGGCGCCGAGTGGTCGGTGCCGTACATGGCCAGCAGCGGCCCCTCGGGCCCGTGCCACTCCCGCATGGTCGTCACGAACGCGGCCGCCCGCTCGTCCAGCCCGGACGGGTCCGAGAACAGGTGCGCGCCGTTGCCGTACCCGCCCGCGGGCAGGTACTGGGTACGCAGCGCCGTCCCGTCGGGCGCGACCCAGGCGAAGGCGTCGGTGACGACCGAGGACGGCACTCCGCGGTAGACGCAGGCGTGCAGCAGCCCGGCCTTGCGCAGGATCTGCGGCATCTGCGCCGTGTGCCCGAACATGTCGGGCAGGTACCCGACCGGCATCGCCCCACCGAGCTTGTCCGCCCGGGCCATGCCCAGCTCGAGGTTGCGCACGATGTTCTCGCCCGAGCACAGGAACTCGTCGAGCAGGATCTGCCACGGGCCCACCGCCAACCGCCCGGACTCGACGAGCGCAGCGATGCGGTCGCGGTTCTCCGGCCGCACCTCCAGGTAGTCGTCCACGCAGGCCAGCTGCCCGTCGAGGGTGAAGTGGTAGGCGGGCTCGCGCTCCATCTGGTCGAGCACCTCGTCGAGCAGCGCCACCAGCCGCAGCCGGAAGCGCTGGAACGGCTCGTACCACTCCCTGTCCCAGTGCGTGTGCGGGACGACGACGATCTCGGCGCTCACGCGGCCTCCCCTCCAATGGGCAGATCATGCTGTACGGCGTAGCGGGCGGCGATCCGCTGGGCCGTCACGATGTCCTCCAGCCCGCCGCCCACGTCGGTGAGCGGCGGCTTGCCATCGTTCACGAAAGCATGGAAGGCGGCCAGCTGCACCTCGAACGCCTCGGTGACGTCCCGGTACTCCGTACGGCTCTCGGCGCCGGACACCACGGTCAGGGTCGTGGGGGCGTTCATCAGGTAGGGCGAGGGGAAGACCAGCTCCAGCGAGCCCTTGTCGTGGTGGATCGCCACGGTCTCGCGGTAGGCCGGGTAGTCCTCCAGGTAGTGCCAGCGGATCGAGAACCGCCCCTGGACCGGCAGGGGGCCGCTGATCTCGATGGACCCGGGCCCGGGACCCCACGTCTCAACGTACGAAACTTCCGCAGGAGATCCGGTGAAGCGCCTCAGGAGCGACAGGTCATGGCAGATCGATCCGAGCGCCACCCCGTACAGCCCCCGCACCGGCTCCGGCGCCGACTCCCCCAGCGCCTGCGAGACGAGACCGCGTTCGGCGGCGCGGAGCGAGTCGAGCAGCCCGGTATCCACGTCCCGCGCCTGCGTCAGGTTCGCGAAGGCGAGCTGCGACTCCCCGCTGGGGTGCAGCACGGTCACCTCGACCGACCTGATCACCTCGGGGCCGCCCAGCTCGGCGAGCAACTCCTCGGCCCTGCGCACGGCCGGGTCGTACTGCTTCATGTAGCCCACCATCAGCCGCCCCTCGGGCAGCGCCGCCACCTCGGCCCTGGTCAGCGCGAGCGGCTTCTCGCACAGCACGGCGTACCCGGCGGCCAGCGCCCGGCCCACCGTCTCCCCGTGCGAGCCGGAGGCGAGGACGAGCACGGCGTCGAAGCCACCGGCGGAGATCAGCTCCTCCACCGCCGTGTAGCGCCCGGCCGCGCCCAGCCGGTCGCCCACGGCGTCGGCCAGCGTCCGTGACAGATCGCAGACCGCGACCACCTCGAACAGGTCGCGCCGCCTCGACAGCAGCGGCACATACACCGCCTGCGTGACAGCGCCGCATCCCACCAGCGCGATTCTCAAATTCCCAAGTCCTTCAGCTTCTGGCGGTTGGCCGCCTGGTCGGCGATGTTCTGGGCGACGGTGCGGCGTCCGGGCAGGGTGTCCTGCTCGATGATGATCCATCCCGTGTAGTCGATCTCGTCGAGGGTGCGCAGCACGGCGGGCAGGTCCAGCTCGCCCTCGCCCAGCCGGGCGAACCCGCCGCGCCCCATGAGCTCGCGCAGGTCGGCGCCGTCGGCCAGGGCCGTGGTGAGGATCTTCGTGTCGCCGTCCTTGATGTGCACGTGCCCGACCCGGCTCGCCCAGTCGCGCAGCGCCGTCACGGGGTCGCCCCCGGCCAGCAGCAGGTGGCCGGTGTCGAGGCAGAGCTGCACGTCGGTCAGCTCCAGCAGCCGCTCCACGTCGTCGGGGGTCTCGACGTACGTGCCGAGGTGGTGGTGGAACGCGGGCTCCAAGCCGCGCTCGCGGCACCGGTCGGTCGCGTCCTGCACGCGGGCCGCGTAACCCGCCCACTCGGACGCCGCCAGACCTGGAACGCTCCCACCGGGGCGCGCGAACCGCTCGGGCGATCCCGAGCAGGCCAGCGTGGGCCGCGGCCCGAACCCCTCGGGCGCCGAGGGAGCGACGGCGAACACGTCGAGCGCGGCCTCCAGCGCGGGCAGTCCGTCCTGGTACGCCCCCGAGTCGCGGTAGGGCAGGTCCACCCAGCCGCCCGCGAGCAGCAGCCCGTTCGCGGCCAGCCGATCGGTCAGCCGGAACCCGGTGCCCAGATAACCGATCGGCCCTGAGTCGATGCCCTCGTAACCGGCCTCGGACAGCGCCTGGACCATCTCGTCGGCGCTGAGCGGCGGCGCCTCGGTGGCCAGCTCGAACACGCCGAAGCTCACGGGCGCGTTGGCGACTTTCACTCGCATAGTGCGATCACCTCGTTCTCGTAAGTTTCCAGGCGGTGTCGTCCTTCAACGGCCCGCAGTAACGTGCGCTCCCCGTGTACGACCTGTCGCGTGCCGTCCGGGCGTACCAGCACCAGGCCGTCGGCGTCCAGCGCGAGCAGCTCGTCGCCCAGCCTGAGCAGCAGTGGCCCGTCGGGGCCTGTGGAGACGGCGGTGCGACCGGCGCGCACGCCGTCCAGCACCGTGCTCGTGTCCTCGGCCAGCACCCACGTCGTCGGCGAGCCCGGCAGGCCGTCGGAGCCGTCGCGGTGGAAGTCGCTGCCGCCGATCGCGATCACGTCGTCGCGCCAGGCGTCGGCCCAGGCCAGCGGCGCGCCCCAGCGGCGGTCCCACCAGCCGGAGCTCCAGACCTCGGCGATCCGGGGCCGGCGGTCGATGGGCAGCAGCCAGGCGCAGTCGCCGCCGAGCGGGTGGTTGATCGAGATCAGCCCGCCCGCGCGCTCGGCGTGCTCGACCCAGGAGTCGGCGGGCTGCCTGAAGTCGACCCAGCCGACGTCGCCGAACACGTTCGCGTGGCCCCGGTCGGTGGTGACCTCCTGGCCCGGGATGAGCGTGATGTCACGGTCGACCTTGGCCAGCCAGGGGTGGTGGCTGACGGTGTTGTGGTCGGTGACGGCCAGGAAGTCGAGGCCGCGGCCATGAGCCAGCTCGGCCAGCTCGGCGATGGTCAGGGTGCCGTCACTGTGCAGGGTGTGGGCGTGGAAGTCCCCGGCGAACCAGCGCAGGCCGTCGACGGAAGGAATGTCCCGGCGGGGCGGGCGCTCCCCGTGCGGCGGCTCCTCGGCGACCGGCTCGGCGGGGGCGACGGCCGAGGTGGTGATCTCCAGCTCGTAGTCGAGGCCCTGCGGCGGGATCCGGTGCAGCCGCAGCCACACGTGCCACGTCCCGGCCTCCGGCTCCCCGGGCAGGTAGCCGGGGGTGGCCCAGTCGCGGGTGATCGTGTACGAGTCGCGCGCGCCCCCGGACCAGCCGCGGAAGCCGTCCGGCGCGCCGCAGCCGAGATCGATCACGCCTTGCGACCTGTCGTACGACAGGCGGACGGAGACGGCCGCGGTCCCGGCGGGCACCTCGAAGGGCACCTCGCGCAGGATCCGCTCCAGCCGGTCGTCCAGGCTCCAGTGGCCTCTCAAACGAGCTCTCCGTCCCGGTACACGAGTGCGCGGTCGCGCCGGGGCGCCGCGTAGCCGTTGTCGCCGATCTCGGGCTCGCCGCCCTCCGGCACGACGGCCTGCACGGTCACGTCGTTGACGTCGAGGGTCACCAGGTGGGACGCGCCGAGGTTCTCCACGATGACCACCTTGCCGCCGAACGCGCCATCGGCGGGCTCGGAGGAGTAGGCCAGGTATTCGGGCCGCACGCCGTACACGATCTTCTCCCCGTCGGACAGCCGTCCTTCGGCCGAGGCCGGGACGGCCACCTTGCAGCCTGCCACCTCCAGCGTGTCACCTCGTACGGTGCCGTCCAGCAGGTTCATGGGTGTCGAGCCGATGAATCCGGCCACGAACGTGTTGGCGGGCCGCTGGAAGACCTCGGCCGGGGTGCCGATCTGCCGGATGTGCCCGCTCTCCATGACGGCCATCCGGTCGGCCATGGCCAGGGCCTCCGCCTGGTCGTGGGTGACGAAGACGGTGGTGACGCCCAGCTCGCGCTGGAGCTTCTTCAGGAACGTACGGGCTTCGAGCCGCAGCCGGGCGTCCAGGTTGGACAGCGGCTCGTCGAAGAGGAACGCCTGCGCCTGCGTGGCCATCACCCTGGCCAGCGCCACGCGCTGCTGCTGCCCGCCCGAGAGCTGCCCCGGCCGCCGGTCCATGAGGTGTTCGAGGCCGAGCCGCGCCCCAACCTCGGCGGCCTTGTCGCGGCGCGTGTCCTTGGCGACCTTCTTGATGCGCAGCGGGTAGGCGATGTTGTCCGTGACGTCCATGTGCGGGAAGAGCGCGTAGTCCTGGAAGACCATGGCGACGTCCCGGCCGCCCGGCTGCACGCCTGTCACGTCCTTGTCGCCGATGACGACGGCCCCGCCGGTCGCGGTCTCCAGCCCGGCGATCGTGCGCAGCAGCGTCGTCTTGCCGCAGCCGGAGGGCCCGAGCAGGGCGAAGAACTCGCCGTCGGGGATGGCCAGGTCGAGCGAGTCGAGCGCCTTCACCCCGCCGGGGTAGACCTTGGTCAGGCCGCGTAGTTCGATTCCGGCCATTAACGCTTGATCCCTCCGTGGAAGCGGAAGCCGTACTTCTTGCTGACGAACAGATACATGAGCACCACGGGGACCGAGTAGAGCAGGCCGAACGTGGACAGCATGCTGAGGTTGGCCTGCCCGCCCTCCGTGTACAGGGTGTACGTGATCACGGCGGCCGGCTGCTTCTCGACGTCGCTCAGCAGCAGATACGGCATCAGGAAGTTTCCCCACACGTTGGCCACGGCCCAGACCGCGATCGTCGCCAGCCCGGGCCGTACGAGCGGCACCACCACGTGCCGCACGATCTGCAGCGGCGTGGCCCCGAACACCCGCGCCGACTCCTCGTACGACTTCGGCGTCGAGTCCATGAAGTCCTTGAGCATGAAGATCGCCGCCGGCAGCAGCCCGCCGGTCAGGATGAGGATCAGTCCGAGCTGCGAGTCGATGAGGTTCAGCTCCACCGCGAGCTGGAACAGCGGCACCATGGCCGCCGTCCCCGTGATGATCGACGACAGCAGCAGCAGCGCGTAGAGCAGCGCGTCCCGGCCGGGCAGCCGCACCCGGCTCAGCGCGTACGCGGCCAGCGCGGCCATGATCACCACCAGGACGGCCGTGCCGACCGACAGCAGCAGGGAGTTGTAGAGGGACGGCAGCGCGTACGGGTGCTCGATGACCGCCTCGAAGTTGTCCCAGGTGAAGTCGGGCACGGTGACCTCGTACGTCGGGTTCGACGTGAAGGGCGCCGTCACCAGCCACAGCAGCGGGATCGTGAAGAAGGCCAGCAGCACCGCGATCAGCGTGTAGAAGCCGATCCGGCCCAGCACGAAACGCGTCATTTCTTGCTCCGGAGCAGCCGCAGGTAGAACACCGCCACGACCAGGTTGATGAGCAGGATGATCGTGGAGACCGCGGCTCCGTGGCCCAGCTCGCCGCTCTGCAGCGCGACCTTGTACACGTGCACGGCCAGCACCTCGGACTTGCCGTCGGGGCCGCCCGCGGTGAGCAGGAAGGGGGTGAAGTCGTTGAAGGTCCACAGGCTGATCAGCAGCAGGTTCGTCAGGATGTGGCCTCTGATGTGCGGGAACACCACGTCCCTGAGCTGCTGCCAGCCGGAGGCCCCGGCCAGGCGGGCGCTCTCCAGGTGCGACGGGGGCACGTTGCCGAGCGCGGCGCCGTACAACATCATCGAGAACGCCGTGCCGCGCCAGATGTTGAACACGATGATCGACAGCATGGGGTGGTCGAGCAGCCAGGCGAAGCCCTGGATGCCGAGCAGCGCGTTGAGCGTGCCGGCGTCGCGGTCGAGCAGCGCCACCCACAGGAACGACACGATCGCGCTCGGAAGGATCCAGGCCAGGATGACCAGGCCCTCCACCAGCCGCTTCAGCGGACCGCGCCGGTCGCGCAGCAGCCAGGCGATCGTGAAGCCGAGCCCGACCTGCCCGATGACGGCCGAGCCCGCCACGAACTCGACCGTCAGCCACGTGGAGCTCCAGAACTCGGGGTTGGCGACCGCCTCGATGAGGTTGGCCGGCCCGACGAACTGGGGCTCCGCCGCGGCCGCGCCGGTCAGGCGGTAGTTCGTGAGCCCGAGATAGAGCACCCAGAGCGCGGGGAAGACGAGGAAGACCGCGACGAGCAGCAGGGCGGGGGCCACGAAGACCCCTGCCCGCAGCCTGCCGAGGCCCGCCGCGTCCGAGCTGTACCGGTCCGGCCGGGCGGCCTCGGCGGCCTCAGGAGGCGATGTTGCCAGCGCCACCGACGATTCCCTCAAGCTTCTTCTGGTAGTCGGCCGCCGCCTGGTCGGGCGCGGTGCCGCCCGCCACCGCGGCGGTGGCCTCCTGCAGCGCCACCGACACCTGCGGGTAGACGGCGACCGGCGGCCGGTAGGCCGTCAGGGGGAGCACCTTCTCGGAGATGTACGTCAGCAGCGGCTCACCGGCGAGGATCTCCTTGTTGACGTCGGTACGCGGTGTGATGCGTACGTTGCCGCCCTTGGTCTCCTCCTTCAGCCCCTCCGGCGACAGCGTGAACGCCGCCAACTCGAAGGCCTCCTTCGGGTGCTTGCTGTTGGGGCTCACGGCACGCAGGGCGCCGCCGGACATGCTCACGAAGTCCTGGCCGCGGATGCCCTTGCCGGGCTCCATGGCCGGGATCATGGCGTAGCCGACGACCTGGTCACGGTCGGCCATCTTGGCCACACCGGTCTTGGGGTTGACGACGCCGCGCCAGAAGTAGTCGCCCTCCATCAGGATGCCGATCTTGCCGGCCGCGAACTGCTGGAACGACTTGTCGCGGCCCTTGGCCTCCTGCTGGAGCTTGGGGTCGCCGAGGCCGCCGCCGTAGATCTTCTGGTAGAGGCCGAGCGCGTCCTTCATCGGCTGCGAGGCGCCGGTCCACTTGCCGTCCTTCTGCACCTCGCCGCCCGCGCCCGCGAGCAGCGGCAGCACGCCCTGCATGGAGGTGGCCTCGCCCATCGCGGTGCCGGCGTTGATCTGGATCGGCACGGGCACGCCGGAGGACTTCAGCTTGGCGCCGGCGTCGAGGATCTCCTGCCAGCTCTTCGGCTGCCAGTCGGCCGGGAGCCCGGCCTTCTGGAAGAGGGTCTTGTTGAAGTAGAGCACCCGGCCGTCGGTGCCGACGGGCAGGGCGTACTTCTTGCCGTTGAACGTGGCCATGCCCTGCACGGCCTCGGGGATCTGCGACCAGCCGTCCCAGTTGTCGGCGTCCGCCCCGACCAGGTCCGACAGCGGCTTGAGGTAGCCCGCCTCGGCGAACTCGCCGGCCCAGATGCTGTCGATGTCCATGACGTCCGCGCCCTTGCCTGACTTGAGATCCAGGGAGAGCTTGGTCTTGTACTGCTCGTCGTCGACACCGCTGGGGATGAACTTGACCTTGACGTCCTTGCCCTTGGCCTTCTGGGCCGCCTCGAACTTGGGGATCACCCAGTTGGTGATGAAGTCCGCGCCGGCGGCGTTCTTCCCGCCCGCGATGGCGTTCTGGGTGATCGTTAATTCGATGGCGTCGCCACCCCCGCCGGACGACTGGCCGCAGGCGGCCAACCCCAGCCCGGTCGCCGCCAGGACCGCGACCACACCCATCGACCGTTTCCGCAATGCCATGCGTACCCTCCGCCATGTCCGTAAAGGAGGTAAAGCCATCGGCCAATATGTCATGACATTCAGATGACGTAAAGGCCCCGCCAAACTTCCGGGATGTGCCCGCATGCTGCGCCTTTGCCCGGACACCCGGGGGCTAACAGTCCGACACCTTCCGTTGTGCGTCGCACGGGTTTCGGTCTGGGCACGTTAGGTAATATAGCGGACATCCGAATGTCATGACAATATGCCATAGTGTCGACGGTAGGCTCCCTCTTGGAGGTGCTTTGTACGACCTGATCACGATCGGCCGCTGCGGCGTCGACATCTATCCGCTGCAGACCGGCGTCGGCCTGGCCGACGTCGAGACCTTCGGCAAGTTCCTCGGCGGCAGCCCGACCAACGTGGCCGTCGCCGCGGCACGCCACGGGCTGCGCTCCGCCGTGATCACCGGCGTGGGGGCGGATCCGTTCGGAGAGTTCGTACGGCGGGCGATCCGCGGCTTCGGCGTGGACGACGCCTTCGTGAGCACCATCGAGGGCCCGCCGACGCCCGTGACGTTCTGCGAGATCTTCCCTCCCGACCACTTCCCGATCTACTTCTACCGGGGCGAGCACCCGCCGGACCTGCGGATCTCCCCTTCCCACCTGGACCTCCGGGCAATCGCGGAGACGAGCCTGTTCTGGTTCTCGCTGACCGGGCTGAGCAAGGAGCCGAGCGCCGCCGCCCACGCCGCCGCCCTGTCGGCGCGCACGTCGGGCTGGACCGTGTTCGACCTCGACTGGCGGCCGACACTGTGGGAGTCGCGGGAGGCCGCGCACGAGGCGGCGCGGCGGGCACTCCCGTACGCGAACGTCGCCGTCGGCAACCTGGACGAGGTGGAGACCGCGGTGGGCGTGCGCGACCCGGAGGCCGCCGCGCAGGCGCTGCTGGACGCGGGCGTGAAAGTGGCCGTCGTGAAAATGGGCCCCGAGGGGGTTCTCGCGCGTACCTCTGAGGAAAGTGCCTTGGTGGAGCCGGTGGAGGTGAAGGTGGTCAACGGCATCGGAGCGGGCGACGCGTTCGGCGGCGCCCTCTGCCTCGGGCTGCTGCGCGGCTGGCCGCTGGAGCGCACGGTGCGCTTCGCCAACGCGGCGGGCGCCTACGTGGCCGCCCAGCTGGCCTGCGCCGACGCGATGCCGTCCACGGCGGAAGTGGAAGACCTGCTGAACGGGGCCGGCTCTTGAGTGACGTCACGCTGTCCAGGACCGCCGCCTACGAGCGGCTCACCCACATCAGGGCGACGCGCCCCGAGGAGATCGCCGAGGCCGCGGCCCGCCGGCAGCGGCGCGGCCTGCCCGGCGAGGGCGAGCGGCTGCTGATCATCGCCGCCGACCATCCGGCCCGCGGCTCCCTGGGCGTACGCGACCGGCCGCTGGCCATGGCCAGCCGCACGGACCTGCTCGACCGCCTCCAGGTGGCGCTCGCCCGCCCCGGCGTGGACGGCATCCTGGCCTCGCCCGACGTGCTGGAGGACCTGCTCCTGCTGGGCGCGCTGGAGGGCAAGCTCGCCTTCGGCTCCATGAACAGGGGCGGCCTGCAGGGCTCGGTCTTCGAGCTGGACGACCGCTTCACCGGCTTCGACGCGGCCTCGATCGACGCGATGCGCCTGGACGGCGGCAAGATGCTCTGCCGCATCGACCCGACCGACCACGCGACCGTGTCCACCCTGGAGTCCTGCGCCCGCGCGGTCACGGACCTGGCCCGCCACCGCCTGATGGCCATGGTGGAGCCCTTCTGGTCGCGGCGCACGGAGTCGGGGGCGCTCCGCAACGACCTGTCGCCCGACGCCGTGATCCGCTCGATCAGCATCGCCCAGGCGCTCGGCGTGACCTCGGCGTACACGTGGCTCAAGATCCCGGCAGTGGCGGAGATGGAGCGCGTGATGGCCGCCACCACGCTGCCCGCCCTGCTGCTCGGCGGCGACCCGCCGGACATCGACGCCGCCTACGCCGACTGGCACCGCGCCCTCGCCCTGCCCGGGGTGCGGGGCCTCGTGGTGGGCCGCGCCCTGCTCTACCCGCCGGATGACGACGTGGCGACCGCGGTGGACGGCGCCGCCGCCCTGGTTCGAGAGGCTCGTAAATGACATACCTTCCGTACGGCAAGGCCGCCAACGGCCCCTGGTCGGTCGAGATCACCCCGTCCTCGGCAGGCTGGACGTACTCGGGACTGCGCGTCGTGGACCTGACGGACGCCCCGGTCTCCTTCGACACGGGCGAGGAGGAGATGCTGGTCCTCCCGCTCTCGGGCTCCTGCACGGTGACGATCCCTGACGACACGTTCGTGCTGACGGGCAGGGCCTCGGTGTTCGACGGGCCGAGCGACTTCGCCTACGTCCCGATCGGCACCCAGGTGACCATCCAGGGCGCCGGACGGATCGCGCTGCCCTCCGCCCGCGCCACCCGCGCGCTGGAGCCTCGGTACGTGGCCGCCGCCGAGGTCGCGGTCGAGATCCGCGGCGCGGGCCAGGCCACCCGCCAGGTGAACAACTTCGCCTCCCCCGACGCCTTCGACTGCCACAAGCTCATGGCCGTGGAGGTCATCACCCCGGGCGGCAACTGGTCGTCGTACCCGCCGCACAAACACGACACCGACAATCCGGGCGAGGCGGTCCTGGAGGAGATCTACTACTTCGAGGTACGCGACCAGGGCATCGGCTACCAGCGCGTCTACTCCTCCGAGCGCGGCCACATCGACACCCTGGCCGAGGTCTCCTCCGGCGATGCCGTCCTGGTCCCGTACGGCTACCACGGCCCCGCCATGGCCGCCCCCGGCTACGACATGTACTACCTGAACGTCCTGGCGGGCCCGGCGGAGCAGCGTTCGATGGCGTTCTGCGACGATCCGCGCCACGCCTGGATCCGCTCCTCCTGGGAAGCCCAGCCCACCGACCCGCGACTGCCGTTCGGGAGGACCTCATGACACAGTTGACGGTCGGGCAGGCCGTCGTACGCTTCCTGGCCCAGCAGTGGAGCGAGCGCGACGGGCTGGAGCGCAGGTTCTTCGGCGGCATCTGCGGCATCTTCGGCCACGGCAACGTCGCCGGGCTCGGCCAGGCGCTGGCCACCTCCACCGAGGACCTGCCCTACCACCTGAGCCGCAACGAGCAGGCCATGGTCCACACGGCCGCCGCCTACGCCCGGGCCTCCAACCGCCTGGCCACGCTGGCGTGCACGACCTCCATCGGCCCCGGCGCGACCAACATGATCACCGGCGCGGCCGGCGCGACGATCAACCGGCTGCCGGTGCTCCTGCTGCCCGGCGACATCTTCTCCACCCGCGTGGCGGGCCCGGTGCTGCAGGAGCTGGAGGATCAGCGCTCGTACGACATCTCCGTCAACGACTGCTTCAAGCCGGTCTCCCGCTACTGGGACCGGATCAACCGGCCCGAGCAGCTCCCGTCCGCGCTGCTGGCCGCCATGCGCGTGCTCACCGACCCGGCCGAGACCGGCGCGGTGACGCTGGCGCTGCCGCAGGACGTGCAGGCGGAGGCGTACGACTGGCCGGACGAGCTGTTCGCGCGGCGCGTGTGGCACATCCCCAGGCCCGCCCCCGAGCGGGCCGCCGTCTACCGGGCGGCCCGGCTGGTCAAGTCGGCCTCGCGTCCGCTCATCGTGGCGGGCGGCGGGACGATCTACAGCGAGGCCACGGAGCAGCTGCGGATCTTCGCCGAGACGTACGGCATCCCGGTGGCCGAGACGCAGGCCGGCAAGGGCGCCCTCCCGTACGGGCACCCGCTCGCCATGGGGGCGATCGGCGCCACCGGCACCACGGCGGCCAACGCGCTGGCCCGCGAGGCCGACCTGATCATCGGCGTCGGCACCCGCTACAGCGACTTCACCACGGCCTCCCGGACGATCTTCGCGCCGGACGCCCGGTTCCTGAACCTCAACATCACCGCCTTCGACGCCGCCAAGCTGTCGGGCACGCAACTGGTGGCCGACGCCCGCGAGGGGCTGGCGGACCTGGTCGAGGCGTTCGCCGGCTGGAGCGGCCCGCCGCACGCCTACCGGGAGCGGGCCGCCGAGCTGACCCGGGAGTGGGACGCGGCGGTGGACCACGCGTACGCGCTGGAGGGCTCGCCGCTGCCCCAGTCCGCCGTGATCGGCGCGGTCAACGCGGCGGCGGGCGACGACGGCGTGGTGGTGTGCGCGGCCGGTTCGATGCCCGGCGACCTGCACAAGCTCTGGCGGCCGAGCGGCCCGGGCAGCTACCACGTCGAGTACGGCTACTCCTGCATGGGCTACGAGATCGCCGGCGGGCTGGGCGTCAGGATGGCGGCGCCGGAGCGCGAGGTGTTCGTCATGGTGGGCGACGGCTCGTACCTGATGATGGCCCAGGAGCTCGTCACGGCGGTCTCCGAGGGGATCAAGCTGATCGTCGTCCTGGTCGACAACTCCGGCTTCGCCTCCATCGGCCGGCTGTCGGAGAGCGTCGGCGCGGAGCGGCTCGGCACCTCGTACCGGCACCGCGACGGCGGGCCACTGCCGGTCGACCTCGCCGCCAACGCGGCCAGCCTCGGCGCCTCGGTGCTGCGCCCCGAGTCGGTCGCCGACCTGCGCAAGGCGCTCGACGCGGCCCGTTCGGCGACCGAGACCACGGTGATCTACGTCCGCACCGACCCGATGGCGGACGACGTGCCGTCCTCCGAGGCGTGGTGGGACGTGCCGGTGGCGGCGGTCGGCACGACGGACGCGACCCGGGCGGCGCGGGAGACGTACGAGGTGAACAAGCTCTCCCAGCGACCCCACCTCACTCCGCCCGGCTGACCAGGATTGCCGCCGATCCCTCCAGGGAACGCCTCTGACCAGGCAGAACGGGGGGCAGGAGATGAGGCCGTGGCGGCTGCTCGGCTGGCTCGCGTTGATCGCGGTGGCCGGCTTCTGCCTCTACCACGTACGCACGGTGGCGGTCTCGATCGTCATCGGCGTGTTCATCACGGCGCTGCTCCTGCCCGCCGCCCGCTGGCTCAGGTCGCGCGGGCTGAACCGCGCCCTGTCCACCGCGATCGTCTTCGGGGGCGGGCTCGTGCTGGCGGCCGGCCTGTTCGCGCTGGTGGTGCCGCCCACCATTGACAGCGTGTCCCAGCTGCGGAGCAGCTTCGGCAAGGTGCTCGACGACCTGCACCATCTGACCGCCAGGTTCGGGCTCGATCCGCGCCGGCTCGCCGCGCAGGCCAAGGAGTACCTGACCGGCCAGGGCCGCCAGCTCACCACCGGCGCGCTGGCCGGGGTAAAGACGGTGGGCGAGATCGTCGTCGGGGCGGTGCTCGCGGTCATCCTGTCGATCTACTTCGTGCACGGCGGCGACCGGCTCTTCCGCTGGCTCGTGGAGCTCGCGCCCGCCTCGGCCAGGCCCCGCCTCACCGAGGCCGGTCACGTGGTGATCACCGTGGTCGGCCGCTACATCCGCGGGATCGCGATGGTGGGCGCGGTGGACGCGCTCTTCATCGGATCGGCCCTGTGGCTCCTGGGAGTGCCGATCGCGTTGCCGCTGGCGGTGCTGACGTTCGTGGGGGCGTACCTGCCGGTGGTGGGCGCGTTCGTCGCGGGGCTGCTGGCCGCGGTGGTCGCTCTCGTGGCGAAAGGCTGGCTGGTGGCGCTCATCGTGGTCGGGGTGACCGTGGCGGTGCAGCAGATCGAGGGGCACGTGCTGGCGCCGCAGATCTACGGCAGGGCCCTGGACCTGCCGGGCGCGGTCATCCTGATCGCCATCGCGGTGGGCAGCCTGGTCGCGGGCGTCATCGGCGCGTTCCTGGCCGCCCCGGTGGCGGGGGTGATCGTGGCCCTGCTGCGGAACTCGAGGGGCCCCGCCGGTCACGCGGAGGTCAGGACGCCTCCCACCCGGCCGCTGCCCCCTCCAACGACTCCTTCGACCAGGTGAGCCGCCCGGCCCGCAGATCCTCGATGACCGCGCGGAGCCACCGGGTCTCGGCGGCCGTCATCTCGCGCAGGTATTCGACCTCCAGCATGGTGACGCGTGGCAGGCCGGCCTCGGCGGCCAGGGACGCGTCCAGCTCGGCCAGCGTCTGGGCGACCGCGCGCTCGCGCCGCTCGAGCGCCTGCGCCAGCGCTTCGGGGGCGAGCAGGAGAGCGTTCGTCAGTGCCGCGGGGAACTGCGGGAACTCCTGCTTGGGCGTGCTGAGCATCTCGTCCAGCCACTTGCCCAGCGCCGCCTCGCCCTCGTCGGTGAGCTCGTAGACCGTGCGCTCGGGGTACTGCTGGTCGCGCCCCGTCTCGCGGACCCTGATCAGGCCGCCCTCCAGCAGCCGGTCGATGGTCCGGTAGAGGCCGGCCCGCTGGCCGACGTTGACCACCAGGTCCTTGCCCCACTGCTTGAGCAGGCGCTGGATGCCGTACGGATGCAGCGGCTGGTAGCGCAGGAGGGCCAGCACGGTCAGGGCGAGCGGCGAGCCGCGATCGAGAGCCATGTGTCAATACTAGCCCCCACGTTACTAGTTGACGAGAAACTAGTTTCAATGCAACTATCGAGCCATGAGCGAAGTTGAGCGAATCCACTCCGACCACGCAGACACCAAACGGCTGGGCAACTGGACCACCGCGGGCCGCTTCGAGGTCCGCAACCGTTACGGCAAGAGCACCATCGACCTGCGCTCCCCCGGCCTGCCCGACGAGGTGGAGGTTCGGCTGGACGTCGACCACGGCGTGGTCAAGGTGCTGGTCCCCGATGACGCCACCGTCGACCACTGGGACCTGCACTGGACCGGCAGGGGCAAGGTCAAGGACTACGAGGCGCCCACGGAGGGCTCCGGTCGGCGCATCCGCCTGGTCGGCACGGCCGCCACGAGCGAGGTCCGCGTCCAGCGCCGCGGTGTCGCGATCATCACCGCGATGATGTCCCGCGAGTACGTCCGCGACGTCCGCCAGGCCCAGAAGAACCGCACCCACCCGACGGTCGACGACCCCGCGCGCAACCTGGAGACCGCACCGTGAAAGACGTCCCGGTCCTGATCGTCGGAGGCGGCTACGCGGGCCTCGCCTCAGCGCTCTTCCTCTCCCACCAGGGCGTGCCCTGCCTGCTGGTCGACCGCCACCCCGGCGTGTCGGTCCTGGGCAGGGCCAGGGGGATCAACCCGCGTACCCTCGAGATCTACCGGCCGCTCGGCCTGGAGCAGCGCGTGATGGAGGCGGGCCGGCCTTTCGAGGAGGAGGCCGGCGTCGCCCGCTGCGCGACGCTGGTGGACGAGTGGCATTGGTTGTTCGGCGACGAGTTCCCACGGGCGCTGCCCGAGCTGACCGCCGGCCAGTTCTGCATGGCCGACCAGAGCACGGTCGAGCCGATCCTGATCGAGGCGGCCCGCGCCAAGGGTGCGGAGCTCTGGTTCGACACGCAGTGCCAGTCGATCGAGCCCGATGACGACGGTGTGACGGCCGTGGTGGAGAACCGCTCCACCGGCGAGCGGCGCACGATCAGGGCCCAGTACGTGATCGGCGCCGACGGTTACGGCGGCGCCATCAGGGAGCGGCTCGGCATCGCCCGAAGCGGCCCCGGCCCGCTGCGCCACTTCGTGGCCGTTGTCTTCAAAGCCGATCTTTCCGACATCATCACCAAGCGAGCCCTGTTCTGGATGATCGGCGCACCCGGCAGCCCGGTCTCCGGAGGATTCGTCTCCCACGCGCTGCGCGACCACTGGGGCTTGGCCCTGATGTACGACCCGCGCGAGGAATCGCCCGACGACTTCACCGACGAGCGCTGCGTGACCGCCGCCAAGGCTCTCATCGGCCGCGACATCCCTGTGGAGCTGGTCAACAAGGCATCGTGGACGGAGGCGGCCGGCGTGGCCGACAGCTACCGTTCCGGCCGGGTCTTCCTCGCCGGGGACGCCGCGCACGTGTGGCCGCCCGCCCAGGCGCTGGGCGCCAACTCGGCGGTCCAGGACGCGCACAACCTGGCCTGGAAGCTCGCGGCCGTCCTCGCGGGGCGGGCCTCGGACGCGCTGCTCGACACGTACGAGGCCGAGCGCCGCCCGGTGGCGCTGGAGCTGGCCGACCTGACCGTACGCAGCCAGAACGCCAGGTTCAGCCCCACACCGGAGGAAGACCCGATGGACGCGGTCACGTCCATCCTCGGCCAGCGGTACGCCTCCACGGCGATGATCGGAGCCTCCCCCGGCCCCGTGTTCGGCGACGGGGTGTCGGAGCACGCGCGACCCGGCACTCGGGCACCACACCTCTGGCTGGACATGGACGGGCGCCGGATCGGCGTGCACGACCTGTTCCACGACTCGTTCGTGCTGCTGTGCGGGCCCGGCGGGGATTCGTGGGCGCGGGCGGCGGCCGACGGGGTGCGGGCCTACCGGGTCGGATCGGACCTGATCGACGTGGACGGTCATTGGGAGTCCCGCTACGGCTGCGACGCCGTCCTGGTCCGCCCGGACGGATACGTGGCCTGGCGCTCCGACACACCCGAGCCTGGAGACGGCGGCACGCCTGCGGCGCGCTTGGAAAGCGCCCTGCGCCAGATCCTCCACTGACACCGGCGCCTCCCCTTCGAAAGCCCCTGGCCCACGTGTCCGGGGGCTTTCCGGTGCGTCGGGCCGGCGAGGTCAGAGGATGAGCTCCAGCTCCAGCTCGTGCCGGATCGGGATCCCGTCGGACTCGGCGGGGATGCCCGGCTTGAGGTCCCGCGCCCGGTCGACGCCGTGCCTGTGCAGGGCGATCAGGTCGAAGCCGTAGCGCTGGTAGAAGCGGAGCGCGTGCGTGTTGTCGTTGGTGGTGACCAGACAGAGCCGGGTCGCGCCGCGCTCGGCCGCCGCGGCGCGTACCGCGTCGATCAGCTCGCCGCGGCCCAGTGCGACGACGGTGGTGCCACCCCAGCTCTCGGTCAACACCCGGGTCACATTGGCGAGATCTTGTGGCTCGACAGCACGCACGGACATCGACATGGGCATCATTATGAGACTTATGCGATGGGCAACGTTCGACTGTTTCGGGACACTTGTCGACTGGCGGCACGGGATCCGCACCAGCGCCGACCTGATCGCGCCGGGTCAGGGGGCGCGGCTGCTGGAGGCGTACAGCCGGCATGAGCACGCCGTGCAGGCCGAGTCACCGGCGCTCCGCTACCGCCACGTGCTGGCCGAGGCGCTCCGCAGGGCCTGCGCCGACGAGAAGATCAAGCTGACCGACGACGACGCCTCGGTGCTGGCCACCACGCTCCCGTACTGGCCGGTCTTCCCCGAGGTCGCCGCCGAGCTGTCGGCGCTGCGCGCGGCGGGCTGGCACCTGGCGCTGCTCACCAACTGCGACCGCGACCTCATCGCCGAGACGCGGCGGCGACTGCCCGTGCCGTTCGACGCGGTGGTGACGTCGGAGGACGTGGGCGCCTACAAGCCGTCCGACGCGCACTTCGAGGCGTTCAGGTGCTCGTACGAGCCGACTGCCTGGGTGCATGTGGCGCAGAGCTACTTCCACGACATGGTCCCCGCGCACCGGCTGGACATCCCGCGCGTGTGGATCAACCGGCAGGGTGAGCGGCCCGAGGACGAGAAGATCATCCAGCAGGTCCTGCCCGACCTCGGCGGGCTGCTCGCGACCGTCGAGAACGCCTAGCCACGCTGCTCCAGCACGTCCGCGATGCCCGAGAGGAAAGCGTCCACGTCCGAGATCAGATAGCCGGACCTGAACAGCACGGTCGAGAACCTCGCCTCCCGCACCTGCTTGGCCGTCACGGGGAAGTCGGTCGTCCCGCGCAGGGTGGCCACGATGCGGTCGAGGAAGGCGTCGATCTCGTCCTCGTTGTAGCCGGTGCCCATGCGACCCGGGCGGAAGGCCACCCGTTCGACGCGGGCCGCCTGGGTCTCGAACCACTCCTCGCGCAGCATCTCGCCGGTGGGCTCGGCCATGGCCAGCCGTACCGGCCGCCTGGCCTGGGTCTCCAGCGCCACCACGAACGCCTCCAGAGCGAAGTCGACCGCGGTCTCGTGATAGCCGCCGCGTCTGGCGCGGAACGTGGCCCGGCGCACGTCGTCGGCCGTGACCGGCTCCAAGGCGTGCGGGCCCCTGCCGAGCGTCGACTCGATCCGCCCGATCAGGGCGTCGACCTCGGCGGGGTCATAGCCTGAACGCATACCAGTGACGCGCGGAAAGCGATTCAAGCTCCACTCCTTTTGAGAACCTGCTGGGGGTGCCTCTATTGTGAGGCTCTTTATCGCGACGATGCGACCCGAGATATAGCGTGCAGGATCGTGCAGCTGTCCAAGGTCTCATTCCGCTACCGAAGACGTGGCCCCTTGGTCATCCAGGACGCCGACGTGCGGCTCGCCCCCGGCGACGTGATCGAGCTGACCGGCGTGAACGGGGCAGGCAAGTCGACCCTGCTCCGACTCCTGGCGGGCCTCGCCCGGCCGACGACGGGCACGATCGCCGGCCGTCCCGAGGTCGTCGGCTTCGCCCCCGACCGCTTTCCCACCGCCCAGCCTTTCACGGTGACCGCCTACCTGCGCCATATGGCCCGGGTACGAGGTGGCGCCCGCTGGGAGCCGTGGGCCGAGCGCCTGAACATGGACCATCTCCTCGACGTCCCCCTGGGCGAGCTGTCGAAGGGCAGCGCGCACAAGGTCGGCCTGGTCCAGGCTCTGATGGCGGAGCCGGGGCTGCTGATCCTGGACGAGCCGTTCGCCGGGCTCGACGCCGACACCCGCGACACGCTGCCCTCGATCGCCGCCGAGGTGGCGGCGCCCGGCGGCATCGTCATCGCCAGCGACCACCAGGGCGGCCTGCGTCTCCTTCCCGACGTACGGCACTGGTCGCTGGTGGACGGGCACCTCAAGGAGAGCACCGCGACACCGCCCCTCGAGCACCCGTCCGAGGAGGCGGTCGTGGCCGTCACCGTACCCGCGGGCGAGCTTGACCGCTTCCTCGCCAGGATGCGCGCCGAGGGCTACCGGGCCCGCGAGATCGAGGAGACAGGATGATCGCCCTGGCCACGTTCCGATTGGCCGCCTATGTCCGCTCGCACCGCGTGTACCAGGCGCTCCTCCTGACCCTCGCCATGCTGGCGATCCTCTACGGCAGCAAGGCTCCCAAGGGCGCGGAGATCGGCGTGCTCACGGACGGCGGCGTACTGATCATTCCCATCCTGGCCTGGGCGGCCAGGAGCCTCCTCGACACCGAGCCCGACCCGCAGCGCGAGATGTCCGCGATCCAGGTGGGCGGCCGGGGCAGGGAGGTGGCGGCGGGACTGGCGGCGGCGTTCGCGGCATGCACGGTGCTGGCGGCGCTCGGCCTGGGGTGGGCACTCCTGCTCGGCGTCAGCCAGGCCCCGAGGGGGCGCATGCTGGCCGCCGTCCTCGTCCTGCACGCACTGGCCACGCTGGCCGGGACCGCGCTGGGCGCGCTCACCAGCCGCGCGGTCGTCCGTTCCCCAGCTGTCTCCATCATGGCGCTGGTGCTCGGGTTCCTGGCGATGCTGCTGCTCAGCGCCTCGTCCCTGCACTGGCTCACCGTGCCGCTCATCGGCTGGATGAAGGCGGCGAACGCCGGTCACCTCCTCGACGAGCTTCCCGAGCTCGCGGCCGTCTCGCTGGTCTGGTGCCTGATCGGCCTCGGCACGTACGCGTGGCTCCGGCGTAGGGTAGGTTAGTGGGCACTCACTAACCCCTGAGGAGGCAACGGTGAAGGTGATCTGCATGGGTGACAGCATCACCCGCGCACAAGTGAGCGCCGACTACGTGACCATGCTGCGCATGCGGCTGCCCGAGACGACCGTGATCAATGCCGGGGTCAACTACGAGCCGTCCTCGGAGACGGTGAAGCGGCTCGACGACGTCGTGAGCCAGGACCCGGACGTGGTGACCGTGCTGATCGGCACAAACGACGCGAACTTCACGCTCAGCCCCAAGCTCGCCACGACGCTACGCAAGCGCTGGAAGCTCTCCGCGGACCCGACCCCGGAGAGCTACGCCGCCAACCTCACCACCATCGCCAGGAGGCTGCAGGACCAGACCATGGCCCGGGTGGCGCTGCTCTCCCTGCCGGTCATCGGCGAGGACCTCGGCTCAGGGCCGGTGCGGCGGGCCGCCGAATACAGCGAGATCGTCCGGCGGGTCGCGGCCGACCAAGGCGTCGCGTACCTGCCGCTGAACGAACGGATGACCGCGTACCTGGAGGAGCAGGGCCGCAGGCCCGGCACCCACTACCGCGCGGAGGGCCGGCTGGCGCAGACCGCCGCGATACAGCACTTCCTGCTCGGCCGCAGCCTGGACGCCATCTCCAGGAGCCGCGGCCTCCAGCTCACCACCGACACCGTCCACCTGAACGGCCGGGGAGCCGGCATGATCGCCGACCTGATCGAGGGCTTCGTCACCCGTTCGATAGCCCACCACTGACCGCCCCTGGGCGGGGGTTATTCGGCGGCGGCGAGCTGGCCGCAGGCGCCGTCGATCTCGCGGCCGCGCGTGTCGCGCACCGTCACCGGCACGCCGTGGAACTCCAGCCGCCGCACGAACGCCCGCTCGTCCTCGGGCCGGGAAGCCGTCCACTTCGACCCGGGAGTCGGGTTGAGCGGGATCAGGTTGACGTGGACGAGCTTGTTCCTGACCAGCTTGCCCAGCAGGTCGGCCCGCCACTCCTGGTCGTTGACGTCCTTGATCAGCGCGTACTCGATCGAGATCCGCCGCTTGGTCTTCGCCGCGTACGCCCAGGCGGCGTCGAGGACCTCGGCCACCTTCCACCGCGTGTTGATCGGCACCAGCGTGTCACGCAGCTCGTCGTCGGGCGCGTGCAGCGACAGCGCCAGCGTGACGGGCAGGCCCTCGTCGGCGAGCTTGCCGATCGCGGGCACCAGCCCGACCGTGGAGACGGTGACGCCGCGGGCCGAGATGCCGAGCCCGTGCGGCGCGGGCTCCACCAGCCGGCGGACCGCCCCGATCACCGCCTTGTAGTTGGCCAGCGGCTCACCCATGCCCATGAACACGACATTGCTCACCCGCCCCGGCCCGCCGGGCACCTCGCCGGCGGCCAGCGCCCGGGCCCCGGCGACGACCTGCTCGACGATCTCGGCGGTGGACATGTTGCGGGTCAGGCCCGCCTGGCCGGTGGCGCAGAACGGACAGTTCATCCCGCAACCGGCCTGCGACGACACACACATCGTGACGCGGTCGGGATAGCGCATGAGCACCGACTCGACCAGCGCCCCGTCGAAGAGCCGCCACAGCGTCTTACGCGTCGTACCGCGGTCGGTGGCCAGCTCCCTCACGGAGGTCAGCAGGTCGGGCAGCAGCGTGGCGAGCTTCTCGCGGGAGGCCGCCGGCAGGTCGGTCATCGCGCCGACGTCGGTGGTGAGGCGCTCGAAGTAGTGGCGGGAGAGCTGGTCGGCGCGGAACGCCTTCTCCCCCAGCTCCGTGACCGCGGCCCGCCGGTCGGCCATCGACAGGTCGGCCAGGTGCCGTGCGGGCTTGGCCCGCCGGGGCGCGACGAAGGTGAGCTGGCCTGGTGGCTGGGACACGTTCCTGCCTTTGCGTGAGGGGCTGTCAATCAGGGTAATGAACGTTCGGATCGGAGGTGGCATTCCTGGTCGACGTTCGGCTCGCATCATGGTCGCCACCCGATCTACAGTCATCTCGTATGGCGATTTTCCGGTCGGCATCTGGCGAGGGTGGCGCCGAGGTCGTACTCGCCGTCGGCAACCCGTACGGGAGCCGGACGCTCGTGATCGAGCGGGACGAGGACTCCTCGGTAGCTTACCTGTGCTCTCCGGACGGCACGGTGCACGGCGCCGTCTGGCTGGCCAACCATCGCCCCGCCCCCGCCGTGGTGGACCTGGCCAGGCTCAACGCCGGCCTGCCGCCGCTGATGCCCAGGGCCAACACCGCCCATCCCGACGGCCGCAGGCCGCTCGGACAGCTCACCGCGCTGTGGTTCGAGGAGGGGGACGGGGTCGCCCTGTACGAGGACGACGACCTGCTGGCCGTCATCCCCGGCTGGGCCGACATGAGCAGGGGCATGCCCGGTTACGCCCGCGACGCGGTGGGCGAGTCGCCGTTCGCCTGGGCGCTCTCCGAGGCGCTCGAAGGGCTGCGGCCGCGCATCGCCAACGCCAGGTCCTACTGGCGCTGGCGGCACAACGAGGGGTCGTGGCCGTCGTTCCAGCAGTTCGTGATGGGGCATCTGGACCGGGTGCTCGGGCCCGCAGGGCGCTACTGGGACGCCAGCGGCGAGCGGCTGCCGACCGTCGGGATCACCGAGCGTCCGCCGCACGAGGGCCGCGGCTACACCGTGCTGTCCACGGTCGGGATGAGCTGCCAGCGCATGCCCACAGTTGAGCAGTGGATCGACAAGCCGGGCGCGTACGCCAGGATCGAGCTGGCCGTGGCCACCCGCGAGGACCCGCGGGACGCGGCGCTGCTGCTGGTGTGGCTGGCGCAGTATCCGTGGCACTCGGTCACGTGGCTGGGCCACGGGCACACGGCGAAGTGGTATCACGAGCCTTCGACGTTCCCGTTGGGGCCGCGGTATTCGGGCGTCCTGATGCTGGCCAACGCACCCCACATGCCCGACATGTCGGGATTCGCGTTTGGCGGGGAGGCCGTACGGTGGCTCTGGATCTCACCGGTCACCACCGAGGCCCTGGAGGCTCAGCACGCCGACCAGCAGACACGCTGATCAGAAGAACAGCGTCATCAGCAGCCAGACCGGCACCAGCGTCGTGACCAGCGAGTCGAGCCGGTCCATCAGGCCGCCGTGGCCGGGCAGGATGGTGCCGAGATCCTTGATCCCGAGGTCCCGCTTGATCATCGACTCGATCAGGTCGCCCACGGTCGCCAGCAGCGCCGCGAGCCCGCCGATCAGCGCCCCCTGCCAGATCGCGCCGTGCATCAGCCAGGTCACCAGCCAGGCCCCGACCGCCGTGCACGCGACCACCGACCCGGCGAACCCCTCCCAGGTCTTCTTCGGGCTGATCACTGTCATCTTGTGCCGGCCGAACAGCACGCCCGCGATGTAGCCGCCGATGTCGCTGGCCACGGTCACCGCGATGAAGATCAGCACCCGGTTGTCGCCGTCCGCGGCGCGCAGCAGCATGGCCGCGAACGCCGCAAGCATGGACGGATAGAACAGCGTGAGCACCGAGGCCGACGCGTCCCGCACGTAGCCCTCGGTCCCGTCGCTGAACATGCGCCAGATCAGCAGCACGAACGCGAACACCGCGAACGTGGCCAGCAGCCACACCGGCCCGCCCCAGTACGCCGCCGCCTGCATCGCCGCCATGCCCACGACCACCGGCACGGCTGGAACCTTGATGTCGCGGGTCGCGAAGGCCTTGACCAGCTCCAGCACGCCGACGCCCACGGCCGCGACGAGCACCAGCAGGAACAGTTCCTTGATCGTGTAGAGGGAGGCCACGACAAGGGCGCCCAGCACCAGACCGACCGCGATCGCGGCAGGCAGGTTCCTTCCGGTACGGCTGCCGCCGCTCGAGCTGGTGCCAGCCGTACGGTTATTCACAGAGTTCTCCAAGAGCCACGGCCCCCGCCCCCGGGGCGAGGGCCGTAGATGCAAGAGCCGCTACCTGCGGCGGCCCACCGAACGCGAACCGCCGTAGGCGCAAGAGCCTGCGGCGGCCCGCTCGACGCGACCCACCACAGGCGCAGACCGGCCACCTCCGGCAGGCCGCCGACCGCGACCCACCGCAGGCGCAAGCCACCCACCCACGACGGCCCGCTGAACGGGGTCCGCCCTGCGGCGTGCCGCTCAGACCTCGAGCAGCTCGGCTTCCTTGTGCTTGAGCAGCTCATCGATCTTCGCGACGTGCTTCTGGGTGAGGTCGTCGAGCTCCTTCTCGGCCCGCCTGACCTCGTCCTCCCCCGCCTCTCCGTCCTTGATCATCTTGTCGAGGACCTCTTTGGCGGAGCGGCGGATGTTGCGTACCGACACCTTGGCGTGCTCGCCCTTGTTCCTGGCGACCTTGATGTACTCCTTGCGGCGCTCCTCGGACAGCTCCGGGAACGTCACGCGGATCACCTGACCGTCGTCGGTGGGATTGACGCCGAGGTCGGAATCGCGGATGGCCTTCTCGATGGCGCCCATCGAGCTCTTGTCATAAGGCTGGATGAGCACCATGCGCGCCTCCGGCACGTGGAACGACGCCAACTGCTGGATGGGCGTCGGCGTGCCGTAGTACTCAGCGTTGATCTTGTTGAACATCGAGGGGGTGACGCGGCCCGTACGGATCGTCGCGAAGTCCTCCTTCGCGACCGAGACGGCCTTGTCCATTTTTTCCTCGGCTTCGAGGAGGGTTTCGTCGATCACAGCGGCTCCCTGTCTTCTAGCTGGCGGTGTCGGGCTCGCTCCCTCATTTGCCTGTGGGACTCACCAGCGTGCCGATTTTCTCACCGCGTACCGCTCGCAGGATGTTGCCCTCGCCCATGAGGTCGAAGACCACGATCGGCAGGTCGTTGTCCTTGCACAGGCTGATGGCGGTGGCGTCCATGACCGCGAGGTCGCGGAGCAGCACCTCGCCGTAGTCAAGATGGTCGAACCTGACCGCATCCGGATTTTTCCGTGGATCGGAGTCGTAGATCCCGTCCACCTGCGTCCCCTTGAGCAGCGCCTCGGCGCCGATCTCCAGGGCTCGCTGGGACGCCGCGGTGTCGGTGGAGAAGAACGGCGAGCCGAGTCCGGCGCCGAAGATGACCACGCGGCCCTTCTCGAGGTGCCTGATCGCACGGCGCGGCAGGAACGGCTCGGCCACCTGCTGCATGGTGATGGCGGTCTGCACGCGCGTCTCGACGCCCCGCCGTTCGAGGAAGTCCTGGAGGGCGAGGCAGTTGATGACCGTGCCGAGCATGCCCATGTAGTCGGCCCTGGTGCGGTCGATGCCTCCCTGCGACAGGGTGGCGCCGCGGAACATGTTGCCGCCGCCGACCACGACAGCGACCTGCACACCTTCCTTGACCGCCTCGGTGATCGAATCGGCCAGGTGATCGACGACCACCGGGTCGATGCCCAACGGCTCGCTCCCGGCGAACGCCTCACCTGACAGCTTCAGCATCACCCGCTTCCACCTCAGTGGATTGTGCGGGTTTGGAGATGGGGAAGCCGCCGTCCGTGTGGATTCGTGGGCTGTCTCCCGGTGGTCCTGCACGGCGGCGGCCTCCTTCGTTCGGTGGGTCGATAGGGCTGGTGGCTCGTCTTCTGCCTTGCTTGCCTCAGCTGACCGGCTCCGTCCCGCTGACGGCCCGTCCTAGCTGGTGGGCTGCACTAAGCCTAAGCCTGACCGACCTTGAAACGGACAAAGGCCTGGACCTCGACGCCGTTCTCTTCGGCGTACTTGCCCACGCTCTTCTTGTTGTCCTTGACGAAGGCCTGCTGGAGGAGCGTGAAGTCCTTGTACCAGCCGTTCACGCGGCCCTCGACGATCTTGCCGATGGCGGCCTCGGGCTTGCCCTCCTCGCGGGTCATCTCCTCGAAGAGCTTGCGCTCCTTCTCGACGACCTCGGAGGGAACGGAGGCGGGCTTGAGGTACTGCGGGGCCATCGCGGCAGCGTGCTGCGCGATGTCCTTGGCAACCTCGGCGTTCGGCTTGTCCAGCTGGACCAGCACGCCGACCGCCGGGGGCAGCGCCGGGTCCGTCTTGTGCATGTACGCACCGATGTAGCCGCCCTCGAGCACCGCGAACCGACGGATCTCGATCTTCTCGCCCAGCGCGGCGTTGGCGATGTCGAGGTGCTCCTTGACGGTCTTGCCGTCGAAGGACGACTCGAGCAGCGTCGCCACCTCGGCGGGCTTGGTCTCGAGGATGTGCGCGACGACCTGGGCGGCAAGCTCCTGGAAGCGCTCGCCCTTGGCCACGAAGTCGGTCTCGCAGTTGAGCTCGAGCAGCGCGGCGGAGGAGTCGCCGTCCTGCTTGAGGGCGACGAGGCCGTTGGAGGCGGTGCGCGCCTCGCGCTTGCCCACGTCCTTGGCGCCCTTGAGGCGCAGCAGCTCGATGGCGCGGTCGAAGTCGCCCTCAGACTCTTCAAGCGCCTTCTTGCAGTCCATCATGCCGGCAGCGGTGATCTCGCGAAGCCGCTTGACATCGGCCATGTTCACGGAAGCCATTGCTTTTTCCTTGTGGGATTTCGTCGTCGTCGTGGATCGGGTGGGCTCCGTAGTCAGGTCGCCCACCCTGGTTCTGGTACGGCAGGCGCTTGCCGTACGGAAGCCTCTGTCTTGCGTCAGCCTTTGTCTTGCTTCTCGGCCCCGGCTCGCCTGGCATACTGCCCAGCCTCGCCCTGGCTTACCATCCTGGACCGACAGCGCCTAGCACCGACGCCACCTGTCCCGGCCCACCACACCCGGCCCAGACCCGGCAGTCCAACTCGACCACCGCGCCCAGCCCGGGCTCAGCAGGCCGCCCGGCTCGCTCCGCCGCATCCGGCCCTTACCTGGGAACGTCCGCCCAGCAGGACCACGGCCCTTCGCTCAGCAGGACCACAGGTCCGTTACCAGGCAACCGTTCGCCCAGCAGGGCCGCGACCCTCACTCGGCAACCGTGCATCCAGCGGGACCGTGGCCTCCACCTGGCGACCATTTGCCCAGCGGGACCGTGGCCTTTACCTGGCGGCCATTTGCCCAGCGAGACCCTCGCCTCGGCTCGGCAACCGTTGGCCCGGCGCGGGACCTTGCCTTGGCTCGGCAACCCTCCGCCTGGGGCGGGGACCCTGGCCCTCGCCCGGCATCGAGTCGTCCCTTGCTCCGACATCCTTCGCCGGGGCGACCAGGAAGTTCCCTTGCCTTGCTGCCGTTCGCCAGGAGCGGGACCGCGCCCTACCTGGTGGAGTGTTCACCCACCTGGCCGGCGCGGCCCGTGCCCGGATGCCTGGGGACCGAGGACCTCGGCGTCAGGCCTGCTGCTCGGCGTCGCCCTCGGCGGCGGGAGCGGCGGCCTCGGGAGCAGCCTCAGCCGGGGCCTCGACCGGGGCCTCGGCCGGGGCCTCAGCGGCGGGGGCCTCAGCCTGGGCCTCAGCGGCGGGGGCCTCAGCTGCCGGAGCAGCGGCTTCCGCCTCGGCGGCCGGGGCCTCACTGGTGCCCTGCTCGATGAGCTCGCGCTCCCACTCGGCCAGCGGCTCGGCGGCGGCCGGCTTCTCGTCACCGCGGGCGGCACCGGAGCGGGCCATCAGACCGGCCGCGACACCGTCGGCGACAACCCTGGTCAGCAGACCGACGGCGCGGATGGCGTCGTCGTTGCCCGGGATCGGGTAGTCGACCTCGTCGGGGTCGCAGTTGGTGTCGAGGATCGCGACGACAGGGATGCCAAGCTTCTTGGCCTCGCTGATCGCGATGTGCTCCTTCTTGGTGTCGACGACCCACACCGCGCTGGGCACGCGGCCCATGTCACGGATGCCGCCCAGCGTGCGCTCGAGCTTGTCCTTCTCACGGCGGCGCATGAGGAGCTCCTTCTTGGTGAGCCCCGAGCCCGCGACGTTGTCGAAGTCGAGCTCCTCGAGCTCCTTCAGCCGCTGGAGCCTCTTGTGCACGGTGGAGAAGTTGGTGAGCATGCCGCCCAGCCAACGCTGGTTGACGTACGGCATGCCGACCCGGGCGGCCTGCTCGGAGATGGCCTCCTGAGCCTGCTTCTTGGTGCCGATGAACAGGATGGTGCCGCCGTGGGCGACAGTCTCCTTGACGAAGTCGTACGCGCGGTCGATGTACGAGAGCGACTTCTGCAGGTCAATGATGTAGATGCCGTTGCGCTCAGTGAAGATGAACCGCTTCATCTTCGGGTTCCAGCGCCGGGTCTGGTGACCGAAGTGAACGCCGCTCTCGAGCAGCTGTCGCATGGTGACGACGGGGGCCATGTGCTGGTCCTCCAGGTCTTGGCGCCCTGCGGATGGGCGCGATTCTCGGTTGTGCCGCGACAGCGCGTCGTCTGTCGCCCTGATGCCCCGAAACCTCGCCAGCCGGGCGTGTAGCCCGGACCGATGGCGCGGTCCGCAATGGGACATGCGAAGTCGGCCTGTGGTCACAGGCCACCGAAAAGTCTACCTCCCACACCAGCCCAGCCTGACCGCCAACCGTCAGACACCCACCTCCCAGCCCTCCACCACCAAACCGGCGCCGATCGCGATCACCAGGCATCGCAACACCAGCCCCCAGCCCCCAACCACCTGAAGAACCCGAACGATCAACTCCCGGGCACGCGCGACACCCTCAACCCGCCGGCGAGGGACGCCCGAGCCCCGCCCACCCCCGCTCAGCGCGCCGCGTCGTGATCCTCGGTAGGCAGCCCTTGCGCCGACCTCTTCGCCACTGGAAAGAGGTTGAGCTGTACTTCGGCGACCCTGGCCCCGCTCGGCGCGTCCTTCTCATCACGATGGCGGGCGACGTACGGCTCGATCAGCTTCTCGATCGACTCGTTGAGCCGGAACAGCTCTTCGGCGTCGACCCTGATCCGCGTGCGGTTAAACCGGGTGGCATCACGCCACTCAGCGGACTCCGATTCGACCTGAGACAGCGCGCGGGCCGCCTCCTCGTTGGCCTCCCTGCGCAACGCCAGCATCAATGACACCTTGGCATCTCGAACCTCCGGCTGATCGCTGGGCAGCACGCCGACGCTGAGCGGCGCGTCCACGGTTTTCCACAGCCGCTCCCTGCCGTCTCCCCGTGGCGGCGCATCCTCAACGAACCCGTACTTGGCCAGCATGCGCAGGTGATAACTGGCGGCACTGGGCGTGATCCCCGCGATCTCCGCCACTTCGGTGGCGGTAGCGCTCCCCTCGACGCCCAGTCGGCTGAGGATCATGAGGCGCGCCGGGTGGGCCAGCGCCCGCATCGCCTTGGGATCACTGAGCCCCTCACTCATGCGGCCAAGGCTACCCCGCCCTCAGATCTGAAGCATTGCTTTCATAACTATGAAGGGTTATCTTCACAGTTATGAAGCAAACCCTTCACAACTCCCGCCCCTCCGACCCTGGCTCAGACCCCCACCACACCGCCCACCACCAACACCCCGGGACCGGACTCACCGCCCAGGACCGGCACCCCGAAAAGGGATTCACCAACGACCGCGGCCCAGGACGCAATCACAGGTCCGACCATCCCCACCCCGACGTCGACAACCCCGCCACGGACCCGAGCGACGAAGGCGCGGCCGATCCACCTCCGCTCAGAAAGCAGCGCGACTACCGCCTCCTCTGGACGGCCCGCACCACCTCGGTCACCGGCTCAGAGGTGTCCAAGCTGGCCATCCCCCTGACCGCGGTGACCCTCCTGGGCGCCTCCCCTTCCCAGATGGGCCTGCTGACAGCCGCCGCTTCTGTGCCCGCTCTCCTGTTGGGCCTTCAGTCAGGAGCACTCGCGGACAGGCTCACCCGGCACCGCCCGCTGATGATCGCCTGCGAGCTCGTGTCGTGTGTGGCCGCTGCCACGGTCCCCGTGGCCTGGCTCCTCGGCCTCCTCAACATCCCCTGGTTGATCGCCGTAGCCCTGGTCATCGGCTCAGCGGGAGTGCTGTTCAGAGCGGCGAACTTCCCCCATGTCGCAGCAGTCGTCGCTCCCTCCCAGCGAACTGAGGCGATGGCCGGCTTCCACGCCTCCTACTCCATGGCCTCGGTCAGCGGCCCCAGCCTGGCGGGTCTTCTGGTGCAGCTCCTCACGGCCCCGCTGGCCGTACTCGCGGAGTCCCTGTCCTTCCTGGCCTCGGCACTCTTGCTCCGCACCATCCGGACCCCGGAGAAGCACGAGCCGGCGACCTCCCGGGGGATGTGGCGTGACGTCATGGAAGGCCTCCGGACCAGCGTCACCCACCCTGTACTCCGTGCTCTCCTGGGCGCGGGTGTCACGATCAACTTCTTCGCGATGGCGTACACGGCTGTCTACATGCTCTACATGGTCAACACGCTGAACATCCCGAAGGCCCTGATAGGCGGCCTCATCGCCTTGAGCGGCATCGGCGGCCTGCTGGGCGCCTGGGCCACGGCCCGCCTGTCCAAGCGCTACGGCGAGAACCGCATCCTGCTCGTCTCGGTGCTCTTCTTCCCCATCGAGATCCTCGCGGTGGGCCTGCTGAGCGGCCCTCTGTGGTGGAAACTCTCGCTGCTCGCGCTGACCGGAACGATCACAGGCGGCATCGTCGTAGCCTTCGCCACCTGCATGGGCGCCATCACCCTGCGCGAAACCTCCCCTGAGCTCCGCGGCCGGGTGAACGCCACCATGACCTTCGCCGTGCAGGGCGTCCTGGCCCTCGGCGGCATAGCCGGAGGCGTCCTGGCCGAGTTCGTCGGCCTACGCCCGGTAATCCTCATCTGCGCGGCCGGCGTAGCCCTGAGCACCATCTGGATCTGGACGTCCCCTCTACGCCCGCACCGTCCTCGACGCGTATTCACGGCAATGCCAGACACCAACCCGGCTGCGCCTCACGACATAGATTCCTGGATCACTTCCAAGCGCCGTTCCACCCTCTGACCGCACCCGCCGCCGCTCGCGCACAAGATCACAATCGTCACCGACCTGTACGGCACCGGCGTCCGGCAGCCCCCATCATCGCAGCTCTTCGCCCACGTCCAAGCCATCGTCCAGGCACTTGTCCACAGGTAAATCGGCGGCGCCTCACCCCATCCACAGAATCCCGTTCACCTCCTCGTCGCCCCGGCGCGACCAACCACACTCGCGCCATGAACGACCAGCCCCGCAACCGGCGACAGGAAGGCCGCCTTCGCAGCACAAGGCGCGAAATCCCACCGCTCGTCCGCCGTCTCCTCAAGCCGGCCAGAGGAGCCCTGACAGCACTGGCACTGCTCCTCGCCGTCGCGGTGATGGTCCTCTTCCCGGCTCCCCCGGCAAGAGCCTCTTCACCCTCCTGGCGCTGGCCGTTGGACGGGCATCCCCGCGTCCTGCGCCGCTTCACCCCACCGCCGGAGTCCTGGCTGGCCGGACATCGCGGCCTCGACCTGGCCGCTCCCACAGCCACTCCGGTCCTGGCTGCAGGCCCGGGCACGGTCCGCTTCGCCGGCCCGGTAGCGGGAAGGGGCGTGATCACGGTCGAGCACGAGGGCGGCCTCCGTACGACGTACCTCCCTGTCGCAGCGTCCGTGCGCCGGGGTCAATCCGTCACCGCAGGCTCCACACTCGGCGTCATAGAAGCCCCGACGGGCCACTGCCAGGAGTCCTGCCTGCACTGGGGCCTCCGACGCGGCGCCCACTACCTCGACCCCCTCCTGCTCGTAGGCCACGCCCCCATCCGCCTCCTCCCGTTCTGGGCCATAACCGGGAACGCCCTCGACCCGGTGGACAAGGGCACTTTCGAGCAGATGGCGGCCAGGAGTCAGGCCACCCGGCCCCTCAATCGGCAACAACCACAATCTCCAGCAGTCCCCCGTCCTCTGCGACCAGGGGACCCCGCCGACCTGGGTTTACTGACCCGCTCAGCCTCGACCTCCACGGCACCAGCCGTCGGCCTGGGCGGCGCACTGTTCGGGATGGCCATCCTGATCACAGTCCTACGCCGCCACCGGCGTACTCGAACGGCTCAGCACACCCACAGAGGAGGCCAGCACCGCAGGCACCGTCATCGGAGAAAGCCCCGAGGACACCGGCACCCGTCATCGCCATGAGAGCAGGAAGCCCACCGACCCCGCAGGCGAGCAGCGCCGTCAGCGCGAAGCTCGACACCGACGCCAGGACGCGGACCGGCGAGATGGACCCGCACCGCGGACCGGCAAGGTGGGCCCGCAGCGTGGACCGGCAAGGTGGACCCGCACTGCGGACCGGCAAGGTGGACCCGCACCGCGGACCGGCAAGGTGGACCCGCACCGCGGACCGGCAAGACAGATCCGCACCAGGGAGAAACTCAACAGGTCCGACAGGGTCTCGAAGACCGATCAGGGGCGGGCTTGAGCACCACACCCCGGCCATCAGGCCCTGGGATGCGCCTGACGATACGCCGCCCTCAGACGGTCGATCGAGACGTGCGTGTAGATCTGCGTGGTGTTCAGCGACGCGTGCCCCAGCAGTTCCTGGACACTCCGCAGATCCGCACCGCCCTCGAGCAGATGAGTCGCCGCGCTGTGCCGCAACCCATGCGGCCCCATGTCCGGCACCCCGTCCACCTGAGCCAGCCGCGCATGCACCACTCGGCGCACGGTCCCCGCGTCGATGCGCCCACCCCGCACCCCAAGGAAGAGCGCAGCTCCTGTCCGAGCCCGCACCCACAACGGCCGCCCGTGAATGCACCACCTGTCCACCGCCCGGAGTGCAGGCAGCCCGAACGGCACAGACCGTTCCTTACGCCCCTTACCCAACACTCTGACGACGCGCCGGTCCCGATCCACATCATCGACATCGAGCGCACACAGCTCGCTCACCCGCACACCAGTGGCGTACAGCAGCTCGAGAATGGCCTGGTCCCGCAGTTCCTTGGGCTCCCCCGTGGAAGGGGCCTCGAGAACGGCCTGCGCCTGCTCCTGATCGAGGACGGCAGGCAACGGCCGTGCCGCCTTGGCGCTTCCCAGCAGCAACCCGGGATCGGCGGCCAGCCAGCCGCGGCGATGGCAGTAAGCGGTAAAGGTACGAACACAAGCGGTCCGCCGCGCCAGAGTGGTCCGCGCCTTCCCCTCGCGGTGCTGTTCAGCCAGCCACTCTCGCAGCACCCCGATGTCGAGCCCCTCGAGCCGCCCGCCCATGTGATCAAGCAGCGAGTTCACGTCAGCCAGATAAGCCCGAACGGTATGCGGCGAAAGGTCCCGCTCGAACCGCAGATGCCGGCCGAACTCCGCCACCACTTCGTCCCGCCCGACGGGGCCGCCCATCTCCAAACCGTCGCCTCCCGCCATATCCGCGCTCCCACTCACAGCCAACCTCACCACCGCTCCGAAGAGTGCCCCATCACGGTCACAGCCACCTGGCAAGAAGCATCCTTGCCCCACAGCAGCCCACCCATCCACAAATCACCGCCCCAAGATCGGAAGTGGGAATGTGAGAGATGCGCCGGCACAGGACCCGCGTAAAGCTCTCTACTCATCACCAGCGGCAACGAACTGGAGGATGCGCTCCGTCACGAGATCAGGGCGGTCCATGGGCAGCGCATGCCCTGCTCCAGGCACGATCTCAACCTCGGCACCGGGCACGATGCGTGCCAGGCGGTCTGCGGCCTGGCGGGACTTGTGGAGGGCGCTACGGCTGGTGTCAAGCGTTTGGGAACACAGCGCACTGCCGAGGCCGCACTGGCGATCCTCAACAGCCATCTTGATGAGTTGTGGGCCTGACCCGATACCCTCACAACCCGAGCGCGCAAGACCGGCCCACCTTCGAGTTTCGGGCACGACCGGCGGCGACACCGCGCAGAGCCGAGGGGGCGTCCGCGGGCATGATGTAGGAGTGTGAGCTGGTCGCAGGCATTACGGCGGAAATGTGACGGCCATCGCTTGGTCCTTCGAGGGCCTAGGTCGAGACCGAAGGAGACCAGAACGATGGCCGCAAACACAGTGTGCCGCTCGAGCGGTGGCCGGCGGAGTGAATGGGCGACCCGTGACCCCGACTTTGTCGCGGTCCTTCCTGCTCAGGGCCCAGCTCTAGCCCCAACGCCGTTCAGTTAGGGCTGTGGTGGCGGCGTCAAGGGCTGGCCGGGATCATGTTGATGCTGATGGTGGCCTTGTAGGTGGTCCGGTCGATGG
>NZ_JBFANV010000041.1:0-89792 GCF_040674955.1 Nonomuraea sp. NPDC049695
ACATGCCCAGTTGGCGCGGGTTCCCCCTGCGCGAGGAGGTGCGGAGGCTGACGGGACTGCCCACCGTCCTCGCGGGCGACGCGCAGTGCTTCGCGTCCGCTGCCGCAGGAGGACGCGGCGTCGTACGTGTCGCGCGCCATCACCTCCGCGCCCTACCGTTACCAGGCCCGCATCCTGTTCCACGCGCCCCTGGAGGAGGTCGCGCCCCGGACGTCGCCGGGAGCGGGACGGCTGGAGGCGGTGGACGCGGGGACGTGCCTGTTCCTGGCCGGGTCCAACTCGCTGGACGAGCTGGCGGTCCACGTGGCGGTCAAGGGCTTCGACTTCGAGGTCCTCGACCCGCCGGAGCTGTTGCCGGTGCTGCGGGAAATCTCCGAGCGCCTCGGGAGGGCCGCGTCATAGGGTGTGGGGGTGCTCCCCATGACCGTTGACGAGGCCGTCGCCGCCGAGGAGGCCGGCTGGCGCCTCAAATACCTGTACTTCTGGGGCCATCA
The DNA here is from genome assembly GCF_040674955.1 of Nonomuraea sp. NPDC049695. Classification (NCBI taxonomy): domain Bacteria; kingdom Bacillati; phylum Actinomycetota; class Actinomycetes; order Streptosporangiales; family Streptosporangiaceae; genus Nonomuraea; species Nonomuraea sp. NPDC049695. The sequence continues at coordinate 495 of NZ_JBFANV010000041.1, forward strand.
GCCTGCCGGCGACGGCGGCGTCGGCGCCGGGTGCCTCAGCCAGTGGTGGCCGGTCAGCTTCACCGAGGACGGCCACACGTACGCCTCGGCCGAGCACTACATGATGGCGCACAAGGCGTGGCTGTTCGGGGACGGGGAGAGCGCGGACAAGATCCTCACGGCCGGCCACCCGAACGAGGCGAAGTCACTCGGGCGGACGGTGCGGGGCTTCGACGAGGCGACGTGGGAGGCGCGCCGCTTCGACATCGTCGTACGCGGGAGCGTCGCCAAGTTCGGGGCGCACGAGGAGCTGGCGGAGTTCCTGCTCGCGACGTCGGACCGGGTCCTGGTGGAGGCGAGCCCCGTGGACCGGGTGTGGGGCATCGGCCTGGCGGCGTCCGACTCGCGCGCCGCCTCGCCAGCCACGTGGCGGGGCGCCAACCTGCTCGGCTTCGCCCTGATGGCCGCCCGCGACACCCTCCTCGCCCGGCGTCAGGAGGGGAACCCCAGGTAGCCGGGCGGCACGTGGCCGGTCAGCCACACGCCGTTGGCGCTGACGTGGAAGACGTGCCCGTCGGCGTGCATGGCGCCGGCCGCCACCGTCAGCACCACAGGGATGCCGCGCCGCGCCCCCACGCGCGTCGCGGTCTGACGGTCGGCCGACAGGTGCACGTGGTGCCGGTTCATCGGCCGCAGGCCCTCGGCTCTGATCGCCCCGACGACCCGGGCCACCGTGCCGTGGAACAGCACCTCGGGCGGCTGCACGGCGGGGAGGTCGAGGTCCACCGGCACCGTGTGCCCCTGGTTCGCCCGGATCCGGCCGTTGTCGAGGGTGTAGCGCCGCTTGTCGTTGGACTGGACGACCTCCCACAGCTCCGCGGCCGTGATCGGGAACCCGTGCTCGGCGGCGGCCCGCAGCAGCGTGTCCACCGGCACCCATCCGTGGGCGTCCAGTGTCAGTCCGATCCGCTGCGGATCGTGCCGCAGGTGCCGGGACAGGTATTTGGAAATGCGCACCATGCGCCGTTCGTTCATCACCGCCATCATCGCGGCCCCGTCAACCGGTTTCCGCCGTGTGGGCGCGGACCAGGACGTCGCCGGTCTCCGTGCGGTAGTAGAGCACCGAGCGGCCCGAGCGCCTGCGGCCCACGAGGCGCGCGTCCAGCAGGACCTTCAGGTGGCGTCCCACCGAGCCCAGGCCCTGGCCGGTGAGGGCCACGAGCTGGGTCGTGCTCTTCGGGGAGTCCAGCAGCACCAGGACACCGGCCCGGGCATGGCCCATCAGGCGGCCCAGCGCCTCCGGCGGCTCCGCCGGGGTGTCGGCGAGCGTGCCCGAGCACGGGTAGACCACCGCGGAGCGGTCCGAGTCGTCCCACGTGGCCCAGGCCTGGCGGGGCGTGACCGGGACGAACATCAGCCGGGCGCCCGTGAGGTCCCGCGGCGGGTAGTCGAAGGCGTTGATGCGCAGCCGCCCGTCCCCGAGCCAGCGCATCCCCGGGCGCAGGCCGTCCAGGGCGGCGGCCCAGCCGCCCCGGCTCAGCCGCGCCGTACGGGCGACGACGTCCGCCTCGAGGACGCGGCGGCGCCTCGGCCAGTAGGGCAGCACGGACTCCCGCCACACCCACTCCACGTGGGCGGCGAGGCGCTCCGGCAGGTCGGAGCGGTGCAGGGCGGGCGGGAGCGGGCCGCCGAGCGACTCGGTCAGGTTCTCGCGGGCCTGGGCGGGCGGTGTCTCCCGGATGCTCGCCAGCTCCTCCTCGAAGGAGGTGTCATCGCCGGTGGGCGTGGGAGTGAGGAAGTCGGCGTTCCACGTACGCCCCAGCGCGGCCCGTACGAGCAGCGCCGTGATCGGGTCGTCCGCCAGCCGCGCCCGGTAGGCCGGCAGGTGGGCGTCGAGCCACACCCGCTCGCCCGGATGCGCGGCCGTGCTCAGCTCCAGCGTCTTCAGGGCCGCGATGGCCTCCGCCAGCGGCGAGACGACGAAGCGTCCGTTCGCCAGCGTGTCCGCGCTGATCCGCCAGAACCCCAACGATGTTTCGCCTCCCCGCGAAACATTATGCGCCTCGCCCCGCCGCCATCGAGACTCCAGGATCATGCGCACTTACCGCGAGTTGTTCGGCGCTCCGGAGTTCACACCCCTCTTCGTCTCCTCCGCGGCCCAGGTGGCGGCCCAGACGGTCAGCGGGCTCGCTCTCGGCACGCTCGTCTACGCCGCCACCGGAAATCCGCTGCTGTCGGGGCTGGCGATGTTCGGCCCCGCGCTGGCCCAGGTGGCCGGGGCGGCGACGCTCCTGTCGGCCGCCGACCGGTTACCCCCGCGCGCCGCGCTGGCCGGGCTGGGGCTGGTCCTCGCGCTGAGCACGGCCGCGCTGGCGATCCCCGGCCTGCCGGTGTGGGCGATGCTCGTGATCCTGCTGGCGGAGGGCCTGCTCGCGTCGCTGGGTGGCGGCGTCCGTTACGGCCTGCTCAACGAGATCCTCGCCTCCGGCGGGTATCTGCTGGGCCGCTCCGCGCTCAACATGGCCTCCGGAGCCATGCAGATCGGCGGCTTCGCCATCGGCGGCGTGCTGGTCTCCACCCTGTCGCCGCGCGGCACGCTGCTGGCCGGCGCCGCCCTGTACCTGGTGGCGGCCGTCGCCGTGGCCGGGCTGAAGAAACACCCGCCCCGCGCGGAGGGACGGCCCTCGGCCGCCGAGACCTGGCGGAGCAACGTCCTGCTGTGGTCGTCCGCACCGCGCCGCCGCGTCTACGTCGCCCTCTGGGTGCCGAACGGGCTGGTCGTCGGCTGCGAGTCGCTGTTCGTCCCGTACGCTCCCCAGCACGCCGGCCTCCTGTTCGCCTGCGCGGCGGCCGGCATGCTGGCCGGCGACGTACTGGCCGGGCGGTTCATCCCTCCGGCGGGGCGGACCCGGCTCGTCACCCCGCTGCACCTGCTGCTCGCGGCTCCGTACCTGATCTTCATCGTGGGCCCCGCGACCCCGGTGACGGCGGCGGCCGTCACGCTCGCCTCCGTCGGGTACGCGGCGAGCCTGCTGCTCCAGCACCGCCTCATGGAGCTGACCCCGGACGAGCTGAGCGGGCACGCGCTCGGCCTGCACTCCTCCGGCATGATGGCCATGCAGGGCGTCGCCGCGGTCCTCGCCGGCCTGCTCGCGCAGCGGACCTCGCCCGCGGCGGCGATGGCCGTCCTCGCCGCGGCCTCCGTCGCCGTCACCGTGTTCCTCCCGGTACGCCCCGAGCCGTCCCCGGGTGCCGTAACCGGTCGGTCACCGGCACCTTCGGGCACGACCCGCGGAAGGCCGACGGCCTGACCGATCTGCTCGGCGTCTAGAGGCCGCTTCCGCGGGTACGGGCCAGCCATGGACAGCCTGGTCAGAGCACCTGCCGCGCACCCGTCCCGGCCGCGCGAGATCGAGGTCGAGCCGCTGCGCCGGCGGCTGGAGGAGACCGTGGACGGCGAGGTGCGGTTCGACACCGGCAGCCGCGCCGCCTACGCCCGGGACGCCTCCAACTACCGGCAGGTCCCCATCGGCGTGGTGGTGCCCTACACGCTCGACGCCGGGGTGGCGGCGGTGGCCGCGTGCCGGGCCCGCGACGTGCCGGTGCTGTCGCGGGGCGGCGGCACCAGCCTGGCCGGGCAGTGCTGCAACGTGGCCGTGGTGATCGACTGGTCCAAGTACTGCGGCACGGTGGAGTCCGTGGACGCCGCGGCCAGGAAGGTCACGGTGCAGGCCGGGGCGGTGCTGGACGCGGTCGACCACGAGCTGGCGCCGTACGGGCTCATGGTCGGCCCGAGGCCGTCCAGCCATCCGAACTGCACGATCGGCGGCATGATCGGCAACGACTCGTGCGGGGCGTCCGCGCAGGCGTACGGGAAGATGGCGGAGTCGGTGCTGCGCCTGGAGATCCTCACCTACGACGGCGTCCGCACCTGGGTCGGGCCGACGGACGACGCCGAGTACGCCAGGATCCAGGCCGGGGGCGGCCGGCCGGCCGAGATCTACCGGCAGCTCCGCGAGCTGCGCGACGACACCATGGAGCTGGTGCGCCTCCGCTTCCCCAAGCTGGAGCGGCGCGTCTCGGGCTACAACCTGGACGAGCTCCTGCCCGAGAACGGCTTCAACGTGGCCCGCGCCCTCGTCGGCAGCGAGGGCACGCTGGCGACCGTGCTCCGCGCCGAGCTGGCCGTGGTGCCCAAGCCGGCCGCGCGGGCGCTGGCGGTGCTCGGGTTCGAGGACATCTTCGCCGCCGCGGACGCCGTCCCGGCCGTCGCCCGGCACCGGCCGATCGCGTTGGAGGCCATGGACGAGAACATGTACCGGCTCGCCCGGCAGGAGCACCCCGGGGATCCCGCGCTCCAGGACCTGCCGGAGGGGGCGGGGTGGCTGCTGGTGCAGTTCGGCGGCGACACGCCGGACCAGGCGCGCGAGCGGGCCGAGGAGCTGATGCGCGACGTCGGGGAGCACGCGACGCACACCTTCCTCGGCGACCCGGCCAGGGAGGACCGGCTGTGGCGGTGGCGCGAGTCCGGGCTGGGCGTGGAGGCCTACCCGCCGACGGGGCGGCAGACGTACGAGGGCTGGTCGGACGCGGCCGTGCCGCCCGAGCGGCTGGGCGAGTACCTGCGTGACTACGCCCGGCTGCTGCGCGGCCACGGCTACCAGGACTCGGCGCTCTACGGGCACTTCGGGCAAGGGTGCGTGCACGGCAGGCTCCCGCTCGACCTGCACACCGACGACGGGATCGCCCGATACCGGGCGTTCGCGCAGGAGGCGGCCGACCTGGTGGCCTCCTACGGCGGCTCGCTGTCCGGGGAGCACGGCGACGGGCAGGCGCTGGCCGAGCTGCTGCCCCGCATGTTCGGCGACGAGGTGGTGGCGGCGTTCGGCCGGCTCAAGGCCGTCTTCGATCCTCGCAACCGGATGAACCCCGGTAAGGTCGTCCACCCGCACCGCCTCGACCAGGACCTCGCCCAGCGGCACTTCTACCCGCTCGAACCCCGGCACAAGTTCTTCGACTACCCGCAGGACCACGGCCGCTTCGGGCATGCCGCCACCCGGTGCGTCGGCATCGGCAAGTGCCGCCAGCACACCTTCGAGGGCGGGGTGATGTGCCCCAGCTACCGGGTGACGCGCGAGGAGGAGCACTCCACCCGCGGGCGGGCCCGCCTGCTGGGCGAGATGGTACGGGGCGGGCTGATCACGGACGGCTGGCGGTCGAAGGAGGTGCGCGACGCGCTCGACCTCTGCCTGGCCTGCAAGGGCTGCAGGTCCGAATGCCCGGTGAACGTGGACATGGCCACGTACAAGGCCGAGTTCCTCGCCCAGCACTACCGGCACCGGCTGCGGCCGCGCGAGCACTACTCCCTGGGCTGGCTGCCGAGGTGGGCCGCGCTCGCCTCCGTCGCGCCCCGCACGGTCAACGCCTTGACGCACGCGCCGGGGCTGTCGCGGCTGGTGAAGGCGCTCGGGGGGATCGCGGGGGAGCGGGAGCTGCCCCGCTTCGCCAGTGAGCGGTTCACCGACTGGTTCAAGCGGCGCGGCACGCCGCGGGCGGGGACGCGGGGGAAGGTCGTGCTGTGGGCCGACACGTTCACCAACAACTTCGACCCGCACATCGGGCAAGCGGCGGTGGGCGTGCTGGAGGCGGCCGGGTTCGAGGTGCACGTGCCGCCGGTGCCGCTGTGCTGCGGGCTGACGTGGATCTCCACGGGACAGCTCGCGACCGCCCGCCGGGTGCTCGCCCGCAGCGTGCGCGCGCTGCGGCCGTGGGCCGAGTCGGGGGTGCCGGTGGTCGGTCTGGAGCCCAGCTGCACCGCCGTGTTCCGCGCCGACGGACCGGAGCTGCTGAACACGCCGGACACGCGGCTCGTCTCGGAGCGGACGCTGACGCTGGCGGAGCTGCTCGAGTCGCGGGCGCCCGACTGGCGCCCGGACTCCGCAGGCGGGGAGGCAGTGGCCCAGGTGCACTGCCATCAGAGCGCCATCATGGGGTACGACGCCGACCGCGCGGTCCTCGACCGCTTCGGGATCCGCACGGAGGTGCTGAACGCGGGCTGCTGCGGACTGGCCGGAAACTTCGGCTTCGAGCGCTCGCACTACGACGTCTCGGTGGCCTGCGCTGAGGAGTCCGTCTGGCCCGCCGTCCGGTCCGCGGGCCCGGATCAGGCGATCCTGGCCGACGGCTTCTCCTGCCGCACCCAGATCGCCGCCGCCCGGACCGGCCGCCAGGCCCGCCATTTGGCCGAGCTCCTCTCCGCCGCACTCCACGATGCTTGCAAGTGATCTATGCCAGCGCTTTTAAAGGGCGTCGCAAGGAATTCCGTTCACATTTCAATCATGCGACGTCTAATCAAAATCATTTCGCCCGTCATCGCGGTCCTGGTCGCCGCCGCCGGTTTCTCCGGCACGGCCCGGGCCGCGGGTCCGGGCAGGCTCGAGGCGTATTACGCGCAGCGAGTGGCCTGGTCCTCCTGCGGCAACGGATACCAATGCGGCAAATTACGAGTGCCACTCGACTATTCGCAGCCCGGCGGCAGGCAGATTAAGATCAGCCTGGTCCGGCTGCCGGCCACCGGTAAAAAGATCGGCTCGATCGTGCTCAACTTCGGCGGCCCCGGAGTATCCGGCGTCGACTCGTTGAAAGCGAGCAAGGCGGCCGTCTCCGCCGCCGTCCGGCAGCGGTTCGACGTGGTCAGCTTCGACCCCCGCGGCGTCGGCGGGTCGGCTCCCGTACGCTGCCTGACCCCCCTCGGGCTGGACGCGTACTTCTCCACCGACCCGACGCCCGACGACGGCACCGAGGTCAAGCAGGCCAAGCAGTGGGCCAAGGCCTTCGCCGACGACTGCAAGGCCGCCTCGGGCAAGCAGCTCCTCGCGCACGTCGGCACCGGCGAGGCCGCCCGGGACATGGACGTGATGCGGGCCGCGCTCGGAGAGACCCGGCTGACGTATCTCGGCTGGTCGTACGGCACCTACCTGGGCGCCAGGTACGCCGACCTGTTCCCCACGAGGATCCGTGCCATGGTGCTCGACGGCGCGGAGAACCCGAGCCAGGCGGGCCCCGAGTTCGCCCAGTCGCAGGCCCTGGGCTTCCGGGTGGCGACGGAGTCGTTCCTGCGCGACTGCTTCAAGACCAAGGGCTGCCCGTTCCGGCAGCACTCGATCGGCGCGGCGTTGAAGAAGCTCGAGGCGCTGTACAAGCGGGCCGACCGGGCGCCGCTGCGCAACACGTACGACGGCCGGCAGGTCAGCGAGGCCGTCGCGAGGACCGGTGTGATGGCCTCGCTGTACTCCACGGCGAGCTGGCCCATGCTGCGCAAGGCGCTGACGGCGGCGTTCAAGGGCGACGGCACGTACCTGCTGCTGCTCGCCGACGACTACAACGGCCGACGGTCCGACGGCACCTACGACAACTCGTTCGAGGCGCAAATGGCCATCAGCTGTGTCGACCATCCCGAGTCGCGCTGCCCGTACTGGCCGGTCAAGGGCACCCGGTTCGCCAAGAAGGTGCGGGCCGCCGGGTCGCCGCCGATCCTGGTGGTGGGCACCACCCGCGACCCCGCCACGCCGTACAAGCTGGCCCAGCAGCTGGCCGCCCAGCTGTCGAACGGCGTGCTGCTCACCAACGACGCCGACGGCCACACCGCGTACCGCGGCGGCTCGACCTGCGTGGAGCGGCAGATCGACCGGTACCTGATCACGGCCGCCGCGCCGCGCCCCGGCGCCTGCTCAGCCAAGGCCTGAAGACGACGACACCAGTCCCACACCACGGTGTGGGACTGGTGTCGTTCGGGTCAACCCTGGCTGTGCCTGCACCTCAGCGGGGCCCCGACGGGAGAGATTGGCGGACGTAGCCGGAAATGCCCGCCCGAGGAGCCCATGGAGTCGCTGCTGATCCTGCACGCGGTGGCGGCGGTGTGCGCTCCCTGGCTGGTCAGGCGCGCGTCCCTGGCCGTGCTCGCGCTCCCTCCCGCCGCGGCCTTCCTCGCCACGGCGCTGGGGCGGCTGCCCGCGCGGGAGAGCCGGACGTGGGCGCCCCCGCTCGGGCTGGAGCTGGCCTTCCGCGTCGACGCGCTCGCCGTGCTCATGATGTCGCTGGTCACCGGCGTGGGCGCGCTGATCATGATCTACAGCGCCCGCTACTTCCCGCGGGGCGACGACGGGCTCGGGCGCTACGGCGTCTTCATGTCGGGCTTCGCCGGCTCGATGCTGGGGCTGGTGGCCGCCGACAACTTGCTCCTGCTGTACGTCTTCTGGGAGCTGACCACCCTCTGTTCCTACCTGCTCATCGGGTACGACCCCGAGAGCAGGCCGAGCAGGCGGGCCGCGATGAAGGCGCTGTGGATCACCACGATCGGCGGTCTCGCCATGCTGGCCGGGTTCGTCCTGCTCGGCCAGGCGGCGGGCACGTACCGCATCTCGGACATCCTCGCCCATCCGCCGCACGTGGGCCCCGCCGCCGTGGTGCTCATCCTGGCCGGGGCGCTGTCGAAGTCGGCGATCTTCCCGTTCAGCACGTGGCTGCCGGCCGCCATGGCCGCCCCCACCCCCGTCTCCGCGTACCTGCACGCGGCCGCCATGGTGAAGGCGGGCGTGTACCTGCTGGCCAGGCTCGGCCCCGCGCTCGGGGATGCGGCTCCGTGGCGCGAGGTGGCCGTGCCGCTCGGCGTGGTCACGATGCTGCTGGGCGGGTGGCGGGCGCTGCGCGAGACGGACCTCAAGCGGCTGCTCGCCTACGGCACGGTCGGCCAGCTCGGCCTCCTCACGGTGCTGTTCGGCTCGGGGAACGGCGGCGCGGCGCTGGCCGGCGCCGCCATGCTCCTGGCGCACGCGCTGTTCAAGGCCGCCCTGTTCCTGGTGGTGGGCATCGTCGATCACCAGGCGGGCACCCGCGACCTGCGCGAGCTCAGCGGGGGCGGCCGGTCGATGCCGTGGGTGTGCGCGGTCGCGGTGCTGGCCGGGGCGTCGATGGCGGGGCTGCCGCCGCTGGTGGGGTTCGCCGGCAAGGAGGCCGCGCTGGAGACGCTCCTGGGTACGCCGTTCGTGCTGGCGGGCGTGGTGGCCGGGTCGGCGTTGACGGCGGCGTACACGCTGCGGTTCCTGTGGGGGGCGTTCTGCGACAAGCCGGGGGTGGCGGCGCGGGAGACCCCCCGTTCGGCGCCTCGTGTGCCCGCGGCCATGTTCGGGCCCGCGGCGCTGCTGTCGGTGCTCGGGCTGGTGCTGGCACCGTTCGCGTCCTGGTACGGCCACGCCCTGTCCGGATATATCGCGACTTTTCGCGACAAGGGGCAGGAGACCCATGTGGTGCTGTGGGGAGGCTTCTCCCTGCCGCTCCTGCTGTCGGCCGTGTCACTGGCGGCCGGGGTGGCGCTCTTCCTGGCCAGGGAGCCCGTGGCCAGGGCGGGAGCGGCGCTGCACGTGCTCGACTCCGGCCAGGTCTTCTGGTCGGCGGTACGGCGGCTCGACCGCTTCGCCATCCAGCTCACCGGCCTCGTCCAGCGCGGATCCGTGCCCGACTACCTCATGCTCACCCTGTTCGCCGCGATCGGCGTCGGCGTGTTCTCCCTCGCGTCCGGCGGCCCGCCCCGCCTCGACGTGCCCGTCGTCGCCTGGCAGCGTCCCGAGCAACCCCTCGTCGCCGTCCTCATCGTGGCGTCGGCCGCGCTGGCGCTGTTCGCCCGCGCCTACATACTCCTGGGCGTCGTCGTCGGGATCACCGGGTACGGCACGGCGCTGCTCTTCCTCGTCCACGGCTCGCCCGACCTGGCGCTCACCCAGTTTCTGGCCGAGACGGTGAGCCTCGTCGTGTTCGCGCTGGTGCTGCGGCGGCTGCCGATCGGACCGGTCAGGGGGCGGCTGCCGTTCTGGTTCAGGACAGGGCTCGGGCTGGCCGTGGCCGTGGTGGTCACGGGCGCGGGCATGCTGGCGATGGGCGCGCGGACCGCCCAGCCGGTCGGCGCGCTCATGGGGGCGGCGGCCGAGCAGGCCGGGGCCAGGAACATCGTCAGCGCCCTCATCGTCGACATCCGCGCCTGGGACACCATGGGCGAGAGCACGGTGCTCGTCGTGCTGACGCTGGGCGTGACGAGCCTGGTGTTCCTGCGGCGCACGTCGTACCACATCGAGCCGGGCCCGCACGCGGCCGCCGACCGCACCCGCTGGCTGGCTGCCGCCCTCCCGCGCGGGCAGCGGGCGCTGGCGTTCGAGGTGGTGGCCAGGCTGACGTTCCGCACCGTGCTGGTGCTCTCGGTGTTCCTGCTGTTCATCGGGCACAGCGCGGTCGGTGGCGGGTTCGCCGGCGGCATCGTGGCCGGGATGGCGATCACCGTGCGCTACCTGGCGGGCGGGCGGAACGAGCTCGCCGCCGCCGTCCCGATGCACGCGGGCGTCCTCATGGGCGCCGGGCTCACGCTGTCGACGGGCACGGCGCTGGCCGGGCTGCTGTTCGGGCGGGCGGCGCTGGACCTGCTCGCCACCGACGTGACCGTCCCCCTGGCAGGCCACCTGCACGTGGGCACGGGGCTGCTGTTCGACCTCGGCGTGTACGTGTCCGTCGTCGGCATGGTCCAGGACATCCTGCGCGCCCTCGGCGCCGAACTCGATCGGCAGATCGACGCCGAGGAGAGCGCGTGACCGTCACCCTGCTGCCGTTCCTGGCCTGCGGCGCGATGATCGCCACCGGGGTCACGCTGCTGCTGGAGCGGAGCCTGGTACGCGTGCTGGCCGGCGTCATCGTCCTGGGCAACGGCGTGAACCTGCTGATCGTCACCGCCGGCGGCGACGCGGGCGCCCCGCCCTTCGTGGGCGCCCAAGGGATCGCCGACCCGCTGCCGCAGGCCATGGTGCTGACCGCCATCGTGATCACCCTGGGTGTGACCGCGTTCCTGCTGGCCCTGGTGCACCGGTCGTGGCAGCTGTGCGGGAGCGACGAGGTCCAGGACGACACCGAGGACCGGCGCGTGCGCCTGCGCGCCCGCCGGGGCGAGCTGAGCGAGGCCGTACGCGCCCGGCAGAACGCCTACCGGCGGCTGGTCGCCGAGCAGCGGGCCGAGCTGGCCCGGATGGAGGCCGAGCAGGCGGAACGGGAGCGGCTGCAGGAGGCCGACCTGGAGCGGCGCATCTCCAGGGTGCACACCGAGCTCGAGCAGTGGATGCGGGCCAGCCGGGAGGAAGGGCTGTCGGAGGAGGACATGCACCGGCGCTTCGAGGAGGCCGGGCTCCGGGACGACACGCTCGCCATGGACAACCTCGAGCGCATCGACGAGCTCCGGGAGCAGTACGCGCGGGGGCGGCAGGAGCAGGCGGCCAGGGAACGGGCGCTGCGGCGCCGGCTCAAGGCGCGGCAGCGGGAGGCGCGCCGGCAGATGCGCGCGGCCATCAGGGAGGAGCGGGAGCGCCAGGCCCTCGCCCAGGATCCCGAACTGGAAGGCGAGGACTGACCCATGCGCCCTCCAGGCCCCGCCGCCCCCTGCCCGCCCTCCGAAGGACCGCGACCCGCGCCGGTGGGGTGGGAGTGCGGGTGATCGAGCGCCTCGTGTGCCTGCCCGTCCTCCTGCCGCTGCTCGCCGCAGGGGTGAAACTGGCGATCGGCGGCCGCCTGCGCCGGGTGCAGTCGCTCATCAGCCTGGCCACCCTGGCCGTCTCGGTCGCCGTGTCGGTGGTGCTGCTGAGGGCGGCCGAGGCGCGTGGCCCGCTGGTCACCGACCTGGGCGGGTGGCCGGCGCCGATCGGCATCTCCCTGGTGGCCGACCGGCTGTCCGCGCTGGTGCTGCTGGTGTCGTCGGCGGTGACGTTCTGCGTCATGGTCTACTCGGTCGCCAACGCCTACGCCGCGCAGGAGCACGACGCCCCCATGGCGATCTTCCACCCGGCCTTCCTGGTCATGGTGGCGGGGGTGGCGGACGCGTTCCTGTCGGGTGACCTGTTCAACCTGTTCGTGGCGTTCGAGCTGCTGCTGAGCGGCTCGTACGTGCTCCTCACGTTCGGCGGCACGGAGCCGAGGATCCGGGCGGGCGCCACGTACACGCTGATGGCCCTGGCCTCGTCGATGCTGTTCCTGATCGCGCTGGCCATCACCTACGCCGCCACCGGCACCCTGTCGCTGGCGCAGCTCGCCGAGCGGTTCGCCAGGCTGCCCGACCAGGTGGAGATGCTGGTAGAGCTGACACTGCTGCTGGCCTTCGCGATCAAGGCGGCGATCTTCCCCGTGTCGGCCTGGCTGCCCGACTCCTATCCCACCGCGCCCGCCCCGGCCACGGCCGTGTTCGCCGGGCTGCTCACCAAGGTGGGCGTCTACTCGATCATCCGGCTCGAGGCGCTGCTCTTCCCCGGCGGGCCGGTGTCCACCCTGCTCATGTGGGTGGCGCTGGCCACGATGCTGGCGGGCGTGCTGGGCGCGGTCGCGCAGACCGATCTCAAGCGCATGCTCTCGTTCACCCTGGTCAGCCACCTCGGGTACATGGTGTTCGGCGTGGGCCTGTCCACGGTGGCCGGGCTGGCGGGGGCGATCTTCTACATGCTCCACCACATCACCGTGCAGACGAGCCTGTTCCTGGTGACCGGGCTGGTCGAGCTGCGCACCGGCACCACGTCGGTGTCCAGGATGGGCGGCCTGATGAGGACCGCGCCGCTGCTCGCCGTGCTGTTCTTCGTGCCCGCCATGAACCTGTCGGGCATCCCGCCGATGTCGGGCTTCCTCGGCAAGCTGCTGTTGGTGCAGGCGAGCCTGTCCCACGGCGGACCCCTGCCCGTCGCGTTCGTGGTGGCGGGCCTGATGACGAGCCTGCTCACCCTGTACGCCGTCGCCAAGACGTGGGGCAAGGCGTTCTGGGGCGCCCCGCGGGCCGTGCGGGCGGGCGCGGTCCTGGAGAGCGAGGAGTACACCGGCGAGGAGCCGACCGTCACGACGGCCGTACTCCCGGTGGCCCTGTCGGGGGCGGTGGCGGCCCTGGTCGCGATGGGGCTGTCGTTCACCGTGCTGGCCGGGCCGCTGTCGGCGCTGGCGCACCGGGCGGCCGTCGAGCTGTCGGCCCGGGAGCCGTACATCGCGGCGGTGCTCGGGAGCAGGCGGTGATGCCCCGGCTGGCGCTGGTCGCCTGGCTGGCGGTGGTGTGGGTGACGCTGTGGGGCGACCTGACGGCCGGCAACGTGCTCGGCGGGCTGGTGGCCGGGCTGGTGGTGACGTCGCTGCTGCCGCTGCCCGTCCTCGACCCGGGCATCAGGATCCACCCGGTGGCGCTGGCGGGCTTCCTGCTCTGGTTCGGCCGGGACCTGGCGGTCTCGACCGCGCGCGTGGTGCTCTGGGCGGTGCGGCCAGGCGCGCCGCCCACCCAGATCGTCCGGGTACGGCTGCGCACGTCGTCCGAGGCCATGACCGTGCTGATCATGGTCGCGCTGACGACCGTGCCGGGCAGCCTCGTGGTGGAGGCCTACCCCGAGGAGCGTGAGCTGGTCCTGCACGTGCTGGGACGCCCGGGCGACGTCACCGAGGCCGTCCGGGCGGACGTGGCCCGGCTGGAGTCGCGCGTCGTGGCGGCCTTCGGCACCTCGCGGGACAGGCAGGAGCTTCCATGACGGCGGCGCACGCGGGACAGGCAGGAGGTGCCATGACGACGGTCTATCTGGTGACGCTCGGGCTGCTCGGGTGCGCGGCGCTCGCGACGCTCTACCGGTTGGGGCGCGGGCCGACGATGCTGGACCGGTCGGTGGCGCTCGACGTGCTGACCTCGCTGTCGATGTGCGTCGTCGGCGCGTTCGCCGTGGTCATGGACGACTATTCGGACCTGCCGGTCCTGCTGGTGCTGTCGCTGCTGGGGTTCGTCGGGTCCGTGGTGCTGGCCAGGTTCTTCTCGGGCCGGTCACGATGAGGAGGCCACGATGAGGCAGGCGCGGTGAGCGCGCTCGACGTGGCGGCGGCGGCCTGCCTGCTGCTGGGCGCGGCGCTGGCGCTGTCGGCCGGGGTGGGGCTCGTCCGCTTCCGGACCACTTTGAACCGCATGCACGCCGGCACGAAACCGCAGGTGCTCGGCGTGCTCCTGGTGCTGCTGGCCATGTGGCTGCACCGGCCCACCTGGGCGAACGCGGGGCCGCTGCTGCTGGCGGGCGTCTCGCAGGTGATCACCGTGTCGGTGGCGGCGTACATGGTGGCGCGGGCGGCCTACTCGCGCGAGCGCGCGGATGACGACACCGAGCTCCCGCCCGAGGACTGATCCTTGCCGTCCGGCCGGCTGAGCGCCGCCTGGCCGAACCAGGTCCACAGGGCCAGCGCCGCCAGGATCCCCCCGGTGGTCCAGGCCAGGACGGAGCCGAACAGGTAGTCGATCACGAGCAGGGTGGCCGTGGCCATGGAGATCGCCAGGGCGAGCGCGCCCACGATGCCGTAGAAGTTGGAGCGCCGTACCAGGATCTCCTTGCGCCCCTGCCGGAACAGCACGCGGTGCTGCGCGGTCGGCGCGATGTAGCAGATCGACGCGACGGCGGCGCTGACCAGCGCCACGTAGAACAGCCACCGGTCGGCCAGGTCCAGCTTGACGAAGCCGGGCGAGAAGGGCACGGTCAGCAGGAACGCGAACAGCACCTGCACTCCGGTCACCGCCACGCGCGCGCCCTGCAGGAGCTCCACGAAGTTCCGGTCCGCCCGCTCCTGGTCCGACTCGTTCTTCACGCCGCCTCCCGCCTTTGGAACGAGGAATCCTCCTTCCTTGGCAAAGCGGGCTAAAACATCAGGTCGATAATCTTGGGCGGGGTGATCGGGAGGTCGCGCACGCGGTGGCCGGTGGCGTGGTACACGGCGTTCCCGATGGCGGCCGCCGTGCCGACGATGCCGATCTCGCCGATGCCCTTGATGCCCATGGGGTTGAGCTCGCCGTCCTCCTCCTCCAGCCAGACCGCCTCGATGTCCGGCACATCCGCGCAGGCCGGCACGTGGTACTGGGCCAGGTCGCGCCGGAGGAAGCCGCCGAACTCCTCGTCGGTGAACGTCTCCTCCATCAGCGCCATCCCCATGCCCATCGTCATGCCCCCGACGAACTGCGACCTGGCCAGCGTGGCGTCCACGATGTGCCCCGCGGCGAACACGCCGAGCAGGCGCGAGACGCGTAGCTCGCCGGTCACGGAGTTCACCCGCACCTCGGCGAACTGGGCGCCGAAGGCGTGCCTGGCCAGCTCCGCGTCCCGCTTGACCTCCTCGGTGGTGTCGGCGTGGCCCACCGCGCCGTTCACCTTGAGCCCCTCGCAGGCGCGTACGATCGCCGACCCCCACGAGGCCGTGCCCATGGAGCCGCCGGCGAGCGGCGCGTCCGGCAGGTCGCTGTCGCCCAGCTCGACGTGGACCCGGTCGGGCGCGACGCCCAGCGCCTCCGCCGCGATCCTGGTCAGCGCGGTACGCGCGCCGGTCCCGATGTCGGCGGCGGCGATCTGGACCAGGAAGTCGCCCTCCCGCATGGTGACGACGGCCTTGGACGGCCGGCGCCTGGACGGGTAGGTGGAGGCGGCCACGCCGGTGCCGATCAGCCACTCGCCGTCCCGCAGGCGCGCGGGCTCGGGGTCGCGCCGGTCCCAGTGGAAGCGGTGCGCCCCCTCACGCAGGCAGGCCACCAGATTGCGGGAGCTGAACGGCAGGCCGCTCTCCGGCTCCACCTCCGGATCGTTGATCACGCGCAGCTCGATCGGGTCGATGCCGGCGGCGTAGGCCAGCTCGTCCATGGCGGACTCCAGCGCGTACATGCCGGGGCACTCGCCCGGGGCGCGCATCCACGACGGGGTGGCGACGTCCAGCCGGACGAGCCGGTGCGCGGTGCGCAGCGCGGGCGTGGCGTACATGACGCGGCTCGGGGTCGCGGTCTGCTCGGCGAACTCCACCAGCGTCGAGCTCTGCTCGTACGCCACGTGCTCCAGTGCCGTCAGCCGGCCCTCCGCGTCGGCGCCGAGCCGCAGCCGCTGGATCGTCGGCGTACGGTAGCCGGTCACGTCGAACATCTGCTGCCTGGTCAGCACGGCCTTGACCGGGCGGCCGACGGCCTTGGCGGCCAGGGCGGCCAGCACGGCCTGCGCCCTGGCCGTGCCCTTCGAGCCGAACCCGCCGCCGACGTGCCTGGACACCACGCGGACCTGCTCCCTGGGCAGGCCCAGCGTCTTCGCGATGAGATCGCGGCTCGCGGACGTGCCCTGCACGGTGTCGTACACCAGCAGCCTGTCCTCGGTGTCCCACAGCGCCAGGGCGGCGTGCGGCTCCATCGGGTTGTTGTGCTGGACGGGCGTCGTGTAGGTCACGTCGATGCCGGTCTCGGCCGCGTCGAGCCCGGCCTCGACGTCGCCCTTCACGGTGTCGCACGGGTAGTCGGGGTTGACCCGCTCCGGCTGGTAGAGGTTGGGGTGGTCGGCGCGCAGGGTCACGTCGTGGAGGTCCTGCTCGTACTCGACGACGATCGCGTCCGCGGCGGCGCGGGCGTTCTCGTACGTGTCGGCCACCGCGGCGGCCACGATCTGGCCCCGGTAGGCGACGTCGCGGCTCTGGAACAGCGCCAGCTCGCCCTGGGCCTTCTCGCCGAGCCGGGGCGGGTCCTCGCTGGACAGCACGGCCAGCACGCCGGGCATGGCGAGCGCCTCGCCGCCGTCGATCCGCTTGATGCGGCCCTTGGCGATCCGTGACTGCACGGGATAGGCGTAGGTGACGCCCTCGGCCGGGTATTCGGCCGCGTACGTGGCCAGCCCGGTGACCTTGACGCGGCCCTCGACGCGGTTCACGATGCCAGCTCCTCGAGCGTGCGGACGATCAGATTGCGGGCCAGCGGCAGCTTGAAGGCGTTGCGCGGCAGCGGCCGGGCCTGCTCCAGCTCCGCCTCGGCGGCGGTGAGGAACGCCTCTCCCGTCGCGGGGCCGCCGATCAGCACCTGTTCGGCACGCTCGGCCCGCCAGGGCGCGTGGGCCACGCCGCCGAGCGCGATGCGGCAGCCGGCGACCACGCCGTCGCGTACGTCGAGCACGGCCGCGATGGACACGAGCGCGAACGCGAACGAGGCCCGCTCGCGTACCTTGCGGTAGAGCGAGGCGCCCGGCGGCGGCGCGGGCAGCTCCACGGCGGTGATCAGGTCGCCCGGCTCCAGCACGGTGTCCCGCTCGGGCGCGTCGCCCGGCAGCCGGTGCAGCCCGGGAATCGGGACGATCCGGTCACCGCCCGGGCCGGTGACGTGCACCTCGGCCCCCAGCGCGGCCAGCGCGACCGCCATGTCGGACGGGTGGGTGGCCACGCAGGCGTGCGAGGTGCCGAGGATGGCCAGGTTCGTGTGGTCGCCCTCGATGGCCGGGCAGCCGGAGCCGGGCTCGCGCTTGTTGCAGGGCCTGGTCACGTCCTGGAAGTACGGGCAGCGGGTGCGTTGCAGCAGGTTGCCGGCGACCGTCGCCATGTTGCGCACCTGGCCGGACGCGCCGCTCAGCACCGCCCGCGCCAGCATGGGGTAGCGGGAGCGCACCAGGGGATCGGTCGCCAGATCGCTGTTGCGTACGGCGGCGCCGACGCGGACCCGGTCGCCGGCCTCCTCGATCGCGTCGAGCGGCAGCCGGCTGACGTCCACCAGGTGGTCGGGCCGGGCCACTCCCAGCCGCATGAGGTCCACCAGGTTGGTGCCGCCGCCCAGGTACATGGCGCCGGGCCCGAACCTGCTCACTGCGTCAGAAGGGCTCTCCGCGCGGGCGTACTCGAAGGTCTTCACGGCGCGACCTCGGCGATCGCGCTGACGATGTTGACGTACGCGCCGCACCGGCACAGGTTGCCGCTCATCCGTTCGCGGATCTCCTCCGGGGTCAGGCCGGGGTCGGTGAGAAGGTCGTCGGTGATCGCGCTCGGGCCCGGCTCGCCCAGCATCCCGGCCGCCGAGCAGAGCTGGCCGGGCGTGCAGTAGCCGCACTGGAACGCGTCGTGCTCCATGAACGCCGTCTGCAGGGGATGCAGCTCGTCCTCGTGGCCCAGCCCCTCGACGGTGGTGATCTCCGAGCCGTCCATCGCGACGGCCAGGGCCAGGCAGGAGTTGGCCCGCCGCCCGTCGATCAGTACCGTGCAGGCCCCGCACTGGCCGTGGTCGCAGCCCTTCTTCGCGCCGATCAGCCCCAGCCGCTCGCGCAGCAGGTCGAGCAGCGACATCCGGGGGTCCACTGTCACGGCGCGGGACACGCCGTTCACCATCAGGGTGATGTCCATGGCGCACGACTACCCGAGGTCCAGACGAGGCAACCCCTGAGCGCGGTAAAGCGGGAGCCCCAGAGTTTCGTCCGGTTTTGTGGCTGTGTCGGCGGGTAGCCGAGCGGGATGAGCCGGGCGATCGACGAGCAAGTGACGGAGTCGGCGGCGGTGCTCACCGTCAACGCCGGCTCGTCGAGCCTTCGACTGGATCTTGTGGAGGGCGGGTGCGTGCTGGACAGCGCGCATGCCGAGCGCGCCATCGACCCCGGCTCGGCCAGGGAGGAGCTGGCGGCGTTCCTCGGCGGGCATTTCGGCCGCGACATCCGTGCCGTGGCGCACCGCCTGGTGCACGGCGGCGATCTCGTACGCGCTCCGGTGGTGGCCGACGACGAGACGGCCGCGGCGCTGCGCGGCCTGACGAGCCTGGCGCCGCTGCACCTGCCGCCGGCGCTGGCCCTGCTGGAGGCGGCTCGCGAGGAGCTGCCCGCCGTGCCGCACGTGCTCTGCCCGGACACCGCTTTCCACGCGGGGCTGCCGGAGGAGGCCGCGCTCTACGCCCTGCCGCTGTCGTGGCGGGAGCGCTTCGGCCTGCGCCGCTACGGCTTCCACGGCCTGTCGTACGCGTGGGCGGCCGACCGGACGGCCGAGCTGCTCGGCAAGCCGCTGACCGAGCTGGACCTGGTGCTGACGCACCTGGGCGGCGGGTGCTCGGTGAGCGCGGTGTCGGGCGGGCGCAGCCTGGACACGTCCATGGGCTTCACGCCGCTGGACGGGCTGCCCATGAGCAAGCGCTCGGGCAGCGTGGACCCCGGGATGCTGCTGTGGCTGCTGTCCTGCGGCCATCTCACGCTGGAGGAGCTGGGCGAGGGGCTGGAGCGGCACTCCGGCCTGCTCGGGCTGTCGGGGAACCTGTCCGGGGACACGCGCGAGCTGGTGGCGGCCGCGCGGGAGGGCAACGCGGCGGCGGAGCTGGCTCTGGGCGTGTTCAGCCACCGGGTGAGCAGGGAGATCGCCGCCGCGGCCACCTCGCTGGGGCGGATCGACGCGCTGGTCTTCACGGGGGAGATCGGCTGGGACCAGCCAGAAGTACGCGAGGCCGTCTGCGGCCGGCTGGGCCTGCTCGGCATCGAGCCTCCTGTCATGGGCAACCGCCACGACGACGGCCCGGTCAGCGCGTACGGCGCGGCCGTCCCCGTCATGGTGGTCCAGGTCCGGGAGGAGCTGCAGCTGGCCCGCGAATGCCTGCGGATGCTCGCGGAGGAGGACGAATGACGGTTCTCGACGAGGTACGCCGGTCGGCCCTGCCGCTGACCGGCCCGGGGGACCTCGACCCGCTGCTGGAGCGCGTGGGCGAGGCCAGATTCGTGCTGATCGGCGAGGCCAGCCACGGCACGCACGACTTCTACGCCTGGCGGGCGGAACTGACCCGCCGCCTGATCGCCGAGAAGGGATTCGGTTTCGTCGGGGTCGAGGGCGACTGGCCCGACTGCGAACGGGTGCACCGGGCCGTGACCGGCGACACCGATCCCTTCGAGGCGCTCTACACGTTCCAGCGCTGGCCCACGTTCATGTGGGCCAACCACGAGGTCGTGGAGTTCTGCCGGTGGCTGCGGCGCTGGAACGCCGGCTTCCCGCCGGACCAGCGCTGCGGCTTCCACGGACTGGACGTCTACAGCCTGTGGGAGTCGCTGCGCTCCGTGCGCCGCTACGCCGCCGCCCACCTGCCGGACGAGATGGACTCGATCATGGGGGCGCTCTACTGCTTCGAGGCCTACGGCCACGACCCGCAGCAGTACGGCCTGGCCACCCGCCTGGTCCCGGAGACCTGCGAGGACGAGGTGGTGAACCTGCTCAAGTCCGTGATCCGCGCGGCTCCGGAGGACGAGGGGGGATTCAGCGCCCTGCAGAACGCCGAGACCGTGGCCGGGGCCGAGCGCTACTACCGGGCCATGGTGGGAGGCGGCCCCGAGTCCTGGAACATCAGGGACGTCCACATGACCGACACCATGGACCGGCTCGCGGACTTCCACGGCGCCGGTTCTTCGGGGGCCAAGGGCGTGGTGTGGGCGCACAACACGCACATCGGCGACGCCCGCGCCACCGACATGGCCGCCGCCGGCATGACCACCCTCGGGCAGCTCGCCCGGGAGCGGCACGGCGAGGACGCCGTGCTGGTGGGGTTCGGCAGCCATCACGGGTCCGTGGTGGCAGCCGAACGGTGGGGCGCCCAGCACCACGTCATGCGGGTGCCGCCGGCGCGGCCCGCGTCCCTGGAGGCGCTGCTGCACGAGGCCGTCGCCGGGCAGGAGGCGCTGTTCGTGGTCCCGCCCGAGGACTCCAGGGCGGGCTCCAGGGCGGCCTTCTACGACGAGCCGATGGGGCACCGGGCGATCGGCGTCGTGTACCACCCGGAGCGGGAGCGCTGGGGCAACTACGTGCCCACGGTCATGGGGCGCCGCTACGACGCGTTCATCTGGCTGGACGCGACCAAGGCGCTGCACCCCCTGCACGGCGAGCCGTGGCACGACGCCGAGCCGGAGACCTATGGTGGGGCGCGTCCAGCGGCCCACCGCATGTAGCGGGGCCCGCACATATCCGACCGCCATGTGACCGATTGTCGGTGGCGGGTGGTTGGATCTCTCGTGTGGAGGCGTCGGTCGAGCAGCTCGTCTACGTCCGGGAGGACGAATACACCGTCGCGCGCATGAGCGCCGACGGCGAGCCCGACTTCGTGGCCACCGGGCGGGCGCTGGCCGGCGTGCAGCCGGGCGAGACGCTGCGGCTGTTCGGCGAGTGGGGCCGGCATCCGCGGCACGGCCGCCGGTTCTCGGTGAGCGGGTGCGAGCGGGTGTCGCCCTCGTCGGTGCGGGCCATCCGGATCTACCTGGGGTCGGGGCTGATCAGGGGGATCGGGCCGCGGCTGGCGTACGCGATCGTCGACCACTTCGGCGAGGCCACGCTCAAGGTGATCGACAGCGAGCCCGAGCGGCTCACCGAGGTCGTCAACATCGGGCCGCAGCGGCAGGGCCAGATCGTCCAGGCGTGGCAGGAGCAGAAGGCGATCGCCGCGCTGATGGTGACGCTCCAGGGGCTCGGGGTCAGCCCGTTGCTGGCGGCCAAGATCTACCAGGTGTTCGGCCAGGACGCCGACGAGGTCCTGGCCACCGACCCCTACCGGCTGATCGGGCGGGTGCGCGGCATCGCGTTCCGCATCGCCGACAAGATCGCGCTGCAGTCGGGGGTGCCCGAGCGCAGCCCGCAGCGGATCAAGGCGGCGCTGCTCGACCGGCTGGAGGCGGCCGGCAGCCGCGACGGCCACTGCTACCTGCCGGTGGCCGCGCTGGTGAGAGAGACGGCGGAGCTGATCGAGCAGGACCAGACCCTGGTGAGCCCGGTGATCGACGCGCTGATCGCCGACCGCCGGGTGGTCGTGGAGGCCGGCCCCGACGAGCGGGGCACGCCCGTGGTGTACGCCAAGCACGTGCACAGCCGCGAGGTGGCGCTGACCGAGCAGATCACCCGGCTCATGCAGGCGCGCTCCACCCTGCCCCTGCGCTCCTTCCGCGACGACCCCGGGCTCCACGACGACCAGCGCGCCGCCGTCAACATGGCTCTGACCAGCACCGTCTCCGTCATCACCGGCGGCCCCGGGTGCGGCAAGAGCCACACCGTCAAGGCCATCGCGACCACGGTCAGGGCCGCGGGCGGCACGGTCACGCTCACGGCGCCCACGGGCAAGGCGGCCAAGCGCCTGTCCGAGCTGACCGGGCTGCCCGCGATGACCATCCACCGGATGCTCGCCCAGCAGCCCGATCCCGATCCGGAGACGCTGTTCGACGAGCGGGCGTCGCAGGCCGACCTGATCGTGGTCGACGAGGCGTCCATGCTCGACCTGCACCTTGCCACCCGGCTGGCCGCGGCCGTGCCGTCCGGGAGCCACCTGCTGCTCATCGGCGACAGCGACCAGCTGCCGAGCATCGGGCCCGGCGACGTGCTCGCCGACCTGCTGCGGGCCGAGGCGATCCCGCGGATGCGGCTCACCCACGTCTTCCGGCAGGCGGACGGCAGCGGCATCATCGACGCCGCTCACCGCATCCGCGCCGGACGGCTGCCGGTCCGCACGGCCGGTGGCGGCTTCTGGTTCGAGGAGCTCGACGATCCCGCGCAGGTCGCGCGGCGCGTGGCCCACCTGGCGATGGTGGCGATCCCGCGCAAGCAGAACGTCGAGCCCGGCCAGGTGCAGGTGCTCTGCCCGATGCGTAAGGGCGAGACGGGGGCGACCGCCCTCGGCCGCCTGATCCAGGACCAGCTCAACCCGGCGGCCGACGACAAACCGGAGCACTGGTCGGGCTCGACGGTCTTCCGGGTGGGCGACCGCGTCATGCCGATCCGCAACAACTACGACAAAGGGGTCTTCAACGGAGAGACCGCGACGGTCACGGCGGTCATCCAGGAAGAGCGCATGATCGAGATCCTGACGGACGACGGCGAGCGCGTGCGCTACGGCTTCGACGAGCTCGACGACCTGACCCACGCCTACGCGATCAGCGTGCACCGGTCGCAGGGCAGCGAATACCCGTTCGTGGTGGCGCCGATCGTCGCCGAGTCGGGCGGGATCATGCTGCGCCGCAAGCTCCTCTACACGCTGGTGACCCGGGCCAAGGCGTGGGTGGTGCTGGTGGGCCAGCGGGAGGCGCTGGAGATGGCGGTCCACCGGCTGGGCCACCGAAGGAACACCGGCCTGTCCCGCCGCCTCACCCTGGCGCTCGACGACTAGCCCATCGGACGCCCAAGATCCGGTCAGGCTCCGCCAAGTCCGGGTCAGCCGGATTGGCGCCGGCTCACCTCGTCGGCCAGCCGGTCGAGTGAGCGGTCGAGCAGCTCGCGCACCTCGTCGGCGTGGGCCCCCGAGTCGGGCTCGTCGAGCAGGGAAATGTGCACGGTCACCTCGCTGGCGCCGGCGGCCGCGTCGGACACCTGGAGCCAGCCGGCGTAGCCCGGGTGGTCGCGGCCGCCCCACTCCACGCGCAGCTGCTCCTCCGAGGCACGGAACAGCCCCTCGTGCGGCCCGGGGCCGGGCACCAGGTCGCCGTCGGCCTCCAGCGTGCCGGGGCCGGCGTCGGCGACCGACAGGCCCTTCGGAAGCCATCTGTCCATGATGTCCACATCGGACGCGACACCGTACACGATCGTGCTGTTTGCGGGCATACTCCGCGTCGCCTCGAACTCCGCCATCCCGGCCTCCCTTCCAATGGCACCGCCGTACCCGTGTGATCTGCTCGCAAACAGCGGCCGTCGCGCGGGGGCTTCCCGCTACGGTTGCGCGCGTGGAAATCGCGCGGCGAGGGGAGCGGGGCGATGGCTGAGCAGCCACGGGTGCCGCCGGAGATGTTCCGGTTCGCCACCACCGAGCGGGCCGACCTGCACACGGCGGTCCTCCACGCCTTCGGCGAGGCCGCCGAGCGGCTCCAGACGGCGCTG
The DNA here is from genome assembly GCF_040674955.1 of Nonomuraea sp. NPDC049695. NCBI lineage: Bacteria > Bacillati > Actinomycetota > Actinomycetes > Streptosporangiales > Streptosporangiaceae > Nonomuraea > Nonomuraea sp. NPDC049695. Next base: position 24,132 of record NZ_JBFANV010000041.1, read on the forward strand.
ACGGCCGACGAGGTGCGGGACGGGCTGCGGGCGGCCGAGTGGGCAGCCGCCCCGGTCGGCGAGCAGGAACTGGCCGGGGCGCTCAGGCAGCTCGCCGGGTGGGGGCTGCTCGACGTCGTCTTCGACCACGCCGGGAGTTTCGCCAACGCCGAGGAGTACGAGCGCAAGAACCTGCAGTACACGCTGACCAGACGGGGCGAGGCGGCCCTCGCCGGCGCGCGGCACGCGATGGCGGTGCTGAACTCGGCCGGAGCGCTGCAGACCGGCGTGCTCGACGCGATCGCCGAGCGGCTGGGAGAGCTGGAGCGGCTGCTGCGCGACCCCGATCCCCGGTGCGACCGGCGCATCTTCGCCGCCCTGCAAGAGCTGGAGTGCCACCTCGACGGGCTGCGTGACAACACCAGGCGGTTCAACGGCGAGCTGCAGCGGCTGCTGCGCGTCGAGGCGGCGGAGCTGAGCACGTACCACGAGGTCAAGGGTGCCACGGTGGCCTACTTGCAGGAGTTCGCCGGCACGCTGGAGCAGCGCGGCGACACCGTCGCCGCCGCCCTGCGCGCGGTGGCCGGGCACGGCGTCGACGTGCTGCACGCGCGGGCGCTCAACGGGGCCGAGCTGCCGGAGGAGCCCGGCACGGACGGGGCCACGGCGTGGCTGGCGGCCAGGGCGGCCAGGTGGGAGGCACTGCGGCTGTGGTTCGCGCCCGACGACGGGGAGGTTGCGCGGGTGCGGCTGCTCCACGACGTGGCGCGGCGGGCCGTCGTCTCGCTGCTGGAGGTGCTCGACCGGATCACCGACTCCCGCCGCCGTCCCTCCAGCGCCGCGGCGGACTTCCGTACGCTCGCCCGCTGGTTCGCGGGCGCGCCGAGCGAGGACGACGCCCATCGGCTGTGGGACGCGGCCTTCGGGCTGGGCTCCGCCCGGCACGCGCACCTGGGGCACGCGGACGCCGAGCTGATCCCGGCCGGAGTGGCGTGGTCGGAGGCCGAACCCGTGGAGGTGTCGGCGCTGCTGCGCTCGCGCGGGCGCAACGAGCGGATGGGACGTACGGGGAGGGTGCGCGACGTCGACCGCCTGCGGGCCGAGCGCAGGGCGCGGGCCGAGAAGGAGCGGGCGGAGCTGGAGGCCGCCTGGTCGGCGCTGGCCACCACCGGGGCCATGCGGCTGTCGCAGATGGGGGAGCTCGATCACGACACGTTCGGCCGGCTGCTCGATCTGCTCGGGAGGGCCCTGGCCGAACGGCCCGACTCGACCGGGTTCCGGCGGGCCGTGACCTCCGACGGGCGGGTGGAGATCGTGCTGCGGGCGCCCGATGACGGGGCGGTGGCGGTGCTGCGTACCCCGGAGGGGTGGTTCCGGGGGCCCGACTACCTGATCGACGTGCGCTCGATCGAGGCGCCTCACGACCGGGAGGCCGGTGAGGGGTTGCACAGGTGGGTGGTGGGAGCGTGAGCAGCCTGGCCAACCAGCTCGTCAGAGCCGAGAAGGAGGAGATCGCGCGGGCGATCAGAACCCTGCTCCGCCGCCCCCTCATCTCCCAGCACGACGACCCCGCCGCCTTCGACCTGATCAGGAAGCGGCGGCAGCCGCTGATCCAGTGGTTCGACTACTTCTGCGGCTGGCGGCTGGTCGTGGAGCCGCGCCAGGGGTACGCCCGCCTGATCAAGGTCAGAACGGAGCCGAGCGCCACCCGGCCCGCCCGGCGCCGCCGCGCCACCAGGGCCCCGTTCGACCGCCGCCGCTACACGCTGCTCTGCCTGTGCGCGGCCGAGCTGCTCACCTCGCCGGTCACCACGATCGGCATGCTGGCCCGGCGCGTCGTCCACGCGGCCGCGGTGGAGGCGGAGGTGCCCGCGTTCGACCCGGTCAGGGGCGAGGAACGGGCCGCGTTCGTGGACGCGCTCAACCTGCTCGAACACCATGGCGCGATCATCGCCATGGACGGCGCCACCGACGCCTACCTCGACGACGAGGAGGCCAAGGTGCTCTACCGCGTCGACACCACCCGCGTGATCAGGCTGCTCGCCGCCCCCGTGCCCCCTTCCCGGATCGGGTCCGGCTCATGGGACGCGCTCACCACCGAGGCGCGGTACGGCGGCGACGAGCCGACCGAGACCCAGCGCAACCTGTGGGCCAGGCACTCGCTCATCCGCCGCCTGCTCGACGAGCCCGTCGTCTACCGCGACGAACTGACCCCCGACCAGTGGGCCTACGCGGCCTCGCTCCCCGGCCGCCGGATCGTCAGGCGCGCCGCGGAGGAGGCCGGTTTCGTGCTGGAGGAACGCGCCGAGGGCTTCCTGCTCGTCGACACCGACGCCACCGCCACGGACACCAGGTTCCCCGACGACGGCAGCCACGCCAAGGTGGCCGCCCTGCTCATGCTCGACCTGCTCGTCTCCTCCGGTCCCGTCACCGCCGCCCGGCTCGACGCCGAGGCCACGCAGCTGCTGCGCCGCTTCCCGCTGTGGGCCAGGGCGTACCAGTCCGACGAGGGCGGGCCGCGGCTGGCCGCCGACGCGCTGGAGGTGCTCACGATGTTCGGGCTGGCCCGCCGTACGGGTGACCGCGTCGCCGCCCTGCCCGCCGCGGCCCGCTACCGGGTCGACCCGGCCGTTCAGGAGGATTCATGACAGTCACCGAGCTCACCGCCGCCGCCCGCGCCATGCAGGGGATGGACGCCCGCTGGGTCCCCGTACGCGCCGGAGTGCTCAACGTGTGGCGCTACTACGACGAGGTGTTCGAGTTCCACCGGGGCAGGCTGCTGCTGCGCGGGCCCAACGGCAGCGGCAAGTCCAAGGTGCTCGAGCTGCTCTTCCCGTACGTGCTCGAGGCCAGTCTCAAGCCGAGCCGGCTGTCCACGTTCGGCGGCACCGAGCGCACCATGCACTGGAACCTGATGGGTGACGGCGCCGGCGGCACCACCCGCGTCGGCTACGTGTGGCTGGAGTTCCGGCACGCCGACGGCCGCTGGTTCACCTGCGGCGCCCGGCTTCAGGCCACCATCCACACCAGGAACGTCAGCGCCGTCTACTTCACGACAGAGGCCCGCGTCGACGCCCCCGACGGCATCCGCCTCACCGGCGAGGGCGGCCAGCCGTTGACCAAGGCCCAGCTCATCGAGGAGCTCGGCACGTCGGGCCAGGTCCACGACTCCGCCGACGCCTACCGCGCCGTCGTGCGCCAGACGCTCTACCCGGGACTCAACGAGGAGCGCTATGACTCGCTCCTGACCGCGCTGCGCCAGCTGCGCACCCCCAAGCTCTCCGAACGCCTCGACCCCGGCCTGCTGTCCGACCTGCTGTCGAGCGCCCTGCCGCCGCTCGGCGAGGGGGAGATCCACGAGATCGCCGAAGGGTTCGAACGGCTCGACCGGCAGCGCGAGGAGCTGCGGCTGCTCGACCGCGACGTGGAGGAGGCCGACCGGCTGGCCGCCCGGCAGCGCGACTACGCCCAGCGCGTGCTGCGGGCCGCCGCCGCCGGGGTGCTGTCCGCGGGGCACGCCCTGGACTCGCTGGCCGCCGAGACCGAGGCCAGGCGGGAGGCGCTCAAGGAGGCCGAGGACGAGCTGGCCGCCACGACCGCGCGGCTCGGCGAGGAGGAGGCGCAGGAGCTGGCGCTGGCCGCGCAGATCGACGGGCTCAAGGAGGCTGAGGCGTACCGGGCGGGCTCTGAGCTGCACCGGCTCCGCACGGAGGCGCAGGACGCGCACGAGACGGCCGCCCGCCTCCGCGACCAGGCGGGCGCGGCCGCCCGGTCTGCCACCGCCAAGCAGGAGTTGGCTGCCGCGGCCGCCGCCACGGCCCGCTCCGCCGCGGCGCTCGCCGACCGCGCCAGGACGGAGGCCCGCCACGCGGCCGAACGCGCCGGCCTCCTCGCCGCGCACGAGGAGTCCGAACGAGCGGGATCCACCTGGGAGGCCGACGACCTCGACGACGCCCACCCCGAGGCTCTCCCGAACGCGCCTCGCCTCGGTGCCACGCCTCCCGGATCCGGTGCCACGCCTCCCGGGCCTGGCGTTGCGCCTCCCGGATCCGGCGTCGCGCAGGGTGGGCCTGGCGTTGCGCCTCCCGGGTCCGTCGGCGCGTCTCTCGAGCCCGGCGTCGCGCCGGCTAGGCTTGGTGGTGCGCAGGCCGGAGCCGGTGGCGCCGAAGCCGGTGCCGCCCGAGCCGTCGCACCCGCCGGTGGCCCCTTGCTCAGCGGCACCGCGCTCAGCGGCGGGCGCACCTTCGATGCCGACGCTGCACCTGACGATGGGCACGCGTCCGAGGGCGGCCGTGCACGAAAGGGCAGCCTTGCGCCCGACGGTGGCCGTGCGTCCGAGGGCGGTCCTGCACCGGACGGTGGCCGTGCGTTCCAGGGCGGTCCTGCACCGGACGGTGGCGCTGCGTCCGAGGACGGGGATCCGTTCGGGGGCGGCGTCGCGCCTGGCGGTGGCCGTGCGTCTGATGGTGGCCGGGCGTTGGGGAGTGGGCCCGCATCCGGCAGGGGGCGCGCACCCGAGGTCGGGTGTGCTTTCGACGGCGAGGACGCCGTGCACCGGGCGCGGGAGCTGTCGCGGGCCGCCGTCACCAGCCGGATCGCCCAGATCCGCGAGGTGCGCGCCGGAGCCGCCGAGCACCAGCAGGCGATCAACGGCCGCACCGCCGCCGAGCAGGACCGCGACCGCGCCCGGGACGCCCTGGCCGCCGCCCGCACGGCCCACGACCAGGCGGAACGCCTGCGCGACGAGCGAGCCCGCGACCTGGCCGCCGCCCTCGCCGACTGGGCGGAAGGCTGCACACAGCTCAAGCTCGACCCCGAGGAGACGGCGGGCGCGGCCGAACGATCGGAGCAGGCCGACGAGGTGGTCGCCGCCGCGCGTACGGCGGCGGCGGTCAGGCTGGCCGACCGCGAGCAGCACCTGACGGGCCTGCGCGACAAGCTGCTGGCCGAGCGCGCCGAGCTGACCCGCGAACGCGAACGACTCAACGACCAGGCCGTCATCGAGCCCCCGACCTCGCACGCCCGGGACACCGCCGCCAGGGACGGCCGCCCCGGCGCCCCGCTGTGGCGGGCCGTGGCGTTCAGGTCGGGCCTCGACCCGGTCGCACAGGCGGGCGTGGAGGCGGCGTTGGAGGCGGCGGGCCTGCTGGACCTGTGGCTGCGCCCTGACGGCGGGTTCGACCAGGGCGAGCACGACGCGTTCGCCGTGGCGTCGCTGGCCAAGCCCGCGCCCGGCTACAGCCTGGCCCACGTGCTGCTCACCGAGGCGGACTCGCCGGTACGGGCCGACACGGTGCTGGCGGGCATCGCGTTCGCGCCCAGCGCGATCGGCGTCGACCATCCCGCCGTCGTCGGCGCCGACGGCACCTGGCGGCTCGGGCCGGCGGCGGGCCGCTGGGTCAAGCCCGAGCCTTCCTACATCGGCGCCACCGCTCGCGAGCGCGCCAGGCGCCGCCGCATCGCGGAGCTGGACGACCGGCTCGGCGAGCTCGCGGGCACGATCGCCGAGTGCGACCACCTGCTCGCCGTGGTCGACGCCGACCGCGACACGCTCTCCGCCGAGCTGCGGCGCAGGCCCGACAGGCAGCCGTACGCCCGGGCGGTCGAGGCCCTCGACGGCGCGGTGAAGAAGGTCGCGCTGCTGGAGGACCAGCTGCGGGCGTACGAACTGCGCCTGCACGAGCGGGAGAAGGAGGCCGGCCGGTCGCTGCGGCGGCTCACCGAGCTGGCGGCGGAGCACGCCCTGCCCACCGCGACACCCGCGCTCGACCACCTGGAAGAGGCCCTGCGCACCGCCGAGGCGGCCGGCGCCGCCTGGCACGACCGGCGGGCCGACGCCCGTGCCGCGAGGGAACGCGCCCGGCACGCCACCGCGAGCGCGGCCGAATACCAGGAGCTCGCCGTCAGAGCCGTCGAGCGCGCCGAGGCCGCCGCGGCCGCCGCCGTGGTGCTGGCGGAGAAGCTCGCGGCCGTGGAGTCCGCGATCGACGCCGATCAGGCGCGGGTGCTGGACCTGCTCCAGGAGGCGCAGCTCGCGTACCAGGCCTGCCGCCGCATCATCCGCTCGATCACCGACGACCTGACCCGGCTCAACACCCGGCTCGGCCGGCTCAGGGGCGAGCTCGGCACGGCCGAGGGGAGACACGCCGAGGCGGGCCGCGCGCGGGAGGAGGCGTCGGAACGGTTCCGCCGTCTGATGGCCGGGCACCTGCCGGCAGACGCGCGCGTGACGGCCGAGCCGGTGCACGACACCGGGGTGCGGGCCGTGCTGGAGTCGGCCGGGGCCGTGGCCGAGCAGCTCGCGGAGGTGCCGTACGAGCAACGGAGCGTCAAGGAGGCCGAGGCGCGGCTGCAGGACGCCTTCCACCACGCCAGGGAGATCCTCGCCGGCCGGGCCGAGCTGGAGCTGGTGGCCGACGAGGACGTTCAGGTGCTGACCGCCACCGCCGGCGGCCTCCGGGCCGGAGCGGCGGCGCTCGGCGAGGCGCTGCGCAAGGAGCGCGACGAGCGGCGCTCACACATCACGGTGGCCGAGCGGGACCTGTTCGACCGGACGCTGGCGGGCGACACGCGGCGGCACCTCGCCGACCGGATCAGGCAGGCGAGCGCCCTGGTGGAGAGCATGAACCAGCGCCTGGAACGGGTCCGCACCGCCTCGCGGGTGGCCGTCCGGCTGGTCTGGCAGGTTGATCCTACCCAGCCGCCCGGCACGCGGGCCGCCCGCGACCTGCTGCTGCGCGACCCGGCGGGGCTGAGCGAGTCCGACAAGGAGGCGCTCTACGCCTTCTTCAGGGACCGCGTGGAGGAGGCCCGCGCCGGCAACTGGTCGGCCGGCTGGGAGGACCAGCTCATGAAGGTGCTCGACTACACGGCCTGGCACCGCTTCGTGGTCAAGCTGGACCGGGGTGACGGGCAGGGGTGGCAGGAGCTGACCAGGAAGCTGCACGGGGCGCTGTCCGGCGGTGAGAAGGCGATCGCGCTGCACCTGCCGCTGTTCGCCGCCGTGGCCGCGCACTACCAGACCGATCCCGGGTGCCCGCGGTTCATCCTGCTGGACGAGGTGTTCGTTGGGGTGGACAAGGCGAACCGCGGGCTGGTGTTCGACCTGCTGGTGAACCTGGGGCTGGATCTCGTGCTCACGTCCGACCACGAATGGTGCGAGTACCGCGAGCTTGACGGGATCGCGATCCACCAGCTCATCACGGGCGACGGGGACGACGCGGTGACGACCGCCCGTTTCGTCTGGAACGGCTACGGAACATCGTCGATGGTGAGCTGATCACGCTGGATGATAGTCAGAGCGCGGCGGCCCAGGGCGGGTTGGCTCCCGCGACCGAGCACGTGAGAGCCGCCACCCTGGCCGCGAACTCGGCCGCCTCCGCCGCCGTGGCCAGGTCCAGGCCGTCCAGGCGGCCGCCCAGGAGCCCCTTGGCGGACAGGCTGTGCAGGAGTCCGGCGGTGAAGGAGTCGCCCGCGCCGACCGTGTCCACGACGTTCACCTTCGGCGCCCGTACCTCGGCTCTCTCCCCGTCCAGGGACACGAGCGCGCCCGCCGCGCCCCTGGTGACGACGATCAGGCGGGCGCCTGCGGCGTGCCAGGTGTCGCAGGCGCGTTCGATCGGCACGCCCGGCAGCAGGAAGCCCAGGTCGTCGTCGCTGAGCTTGAGGATGTCGGTCAACTCGCACCAGCGGGACACCGGGTAGTCCTCCCGGGTCGCGAGGGTGGGGCGGACGTTCGGGTCGATGGAGATGGTGGCGCGCTCGGCGGCCTCCCTCGCGAACGCCTCCACCGCCGTCCGGCCCGGCTCCCTGACCAGCGCGAGCGAGCCGGTGTGCAGGCAGGCGGCCGGGCCGAGCCGCTTCAGGTCCAGCTCGTACGGGCTCCACTGCCAGTCGGCGGTGCCGTCGGCGTAGAACGTGTACTCGGCCTGCCCGCCGGGGTCCAGGGCGGCGACGGCGAGCGTGCTGGGCTCCCTGGCCTCGACGGCTGCCGACAGGTCCACGCCGGACGAGGTGAGGTGCCGGCGGAACATCTCGCCGAACACGTCGCCGGAGATGCGGCCGAGGAAGCGCGTGGCGGTCCCGAGCCGCGCCAGTGCCACTGCCGTGTTCGCGGGGCCGCCGCCCGGCAGCACCTGCAACGCCAACCCAGCCGCGCCCGCGTCACCGCCGGCGCCCGGCCCCGCGCCGCGCTCGGTGGTGACAGGGGGAGGCGAGGAGGTGGGGGTGGCAGGGCGGGGGCCGAGGGGGTGGTCGCCGGGGGAGCGGGTGGTGAAGCCGTCGGCGACGCACTCGCCCAGGACAGCGATCATCGAGCCTGCCTTTCAGGCACGTTGCCGATTTGTTACGGCATGGGGGCATTGACGTTTCTCGGATCGGAGTCCATCATCGCAGCACAGCGGATGTCAACGTTGACATATGTCAACGATGACATCGGGTCCCCCCTGATAGGAACCGCCCATGAATGCAAAGCTCTCGGCCGGACTCCTGGCCGCCGCCCTTCTCGTCACCGGCTGCGGCGGCGGCAACGGAGGCAGCGGCCAGAACTCCTCCTCCACCCCCAAGGTCGGGCTCATCACCAAGACCGAAACCAACCCGTTCTTCGTCAAGATGAAGGAAGGCGCGCAGAAGTCCGCCCAGGCCAACGGCCTGGAGCTGATGAGCGCCGCCGGCAAGTTCGACGGCGACAACGCCTCCCAGATCACGGCCATCGAGAACATGGTCGCCGCCGGTGTGAAGGGCATCCTCATCACCCCGAGCGACACCAAGGCGATCGTCCCCGCGATCAAGAAGGCCCGTGACGCCGGCGTGCTCGTCATCGCCCTCGACACCCCGACGGACCCCCAGGACGCCACGGACGCCCTGTTCGCCACCGACAACCTCAAGGCCGGCGAGCTGATCGGCCAGTACGCCAAGGCCGCCATGGCCGGCAAGCCCGCCAAGATCGCCACCCTGGACCTCGCCCCCGGCGTCACGGTCGGCCAGCTCAGGCACGACGGCTTCCTGAAGGGGTACGGGATCCAGGAGGGCGACCCCTCCGTCGTCTGCTCCCAGGACACCAGGGGGGACCAGGCCAAGGGCCAGACCGCCATGGAGAACTGCCTGCAGAAGGCCCCCGACATCAACGTCGTCTACACGATCAACGAGCCCGCCGCGCTGGGCGCGTACACGGCGCTGAAGGCCAAGGGCCGCGAGAAGGACGTGCTGATCGTCTCCGTGGACGGCGGCTGCACCGGCACGAAGGCCGTGAAGTCCGGCGAGATCGCCGCCACGAGCCAGCAGTACCCGCTCAAGATGGCCGAGGACGGCGTCAAGGCGGTGGCCGACTTCGCCAAGTCCGGCAAGAAGGTCTCCGGCTACACCGACACCGGCGTGACCCTGATCACCGACAAGCCCACCTCCGGCGTCGAGGCCAAGGACACGACCTTCGGCCTCGCGAACTGCTGGGGCTGACATGGCTGTCATGGAAGCGACGCTGCCGCGTCGCCTGATCACCACGCCCGTCGCCGGTCCGCTGGTCGCGCTCCTGCTGGCCTGCGTGTTCTTCGGGCTCAGGACCGACCAGTTCCTCACCGGCCCGAACTTCTCCCTGATCATCCAGCAGGTCATGGTGGTCGGCACCCTGGCCATCGGGCAGACCCTGATCATCCTCACCGCGGGCATCGACCTGTCGAACGGCGCCATCATGGCGTTCGGCGGCATCGTGATGACCAAGCTGGCCGTGGACAGCGGCCTGCCGCCGGTGCTGGCACTCGTCGCCGGGCTCGCGCTCTGCTCGCTGTTCGGGCTGGTCAACGGGTTGCTGGTGACGCGGATCTCGCTGCCGCCGTTCATCGTGACGCTCGGCATGCTGAACGTGGTCTTCGCCCTGACCCACATCTACTCCAACGAGCAGACGGTCACGGACCTGCCGCCGCTGCTGACGTTCCTGGGGCAGACGTTCCAGGTCGGCCAGACGAACGTCACCTACGGCTCGCTGCTGACGATCCTGCTGTTCCTGCTTTTCGCGTACCTGCTGGGCTCCACGGCATGGGGCAAGCACGTGTACGCGCTCGGCAACAGCCCCGAGGTGGCCCGCCTGACCGGCATCAGGACGGCCCGCCTGACCGTCGGCGTCTACACCCTGGCCGGCTTCGTGTACGGCATCGCCGCCCTGCTGCTCGTCTCGCGTACCGGCGTGGGCGACCCGCAGGCCGGCCAGACCGACAACCTGGACAGCATCACCGCGGTCGTGCTCGGCGGGACGAGCCTGTTCGGCGGGCGCGGCCTGGTGATCGGCACGCTGGTCGGCGCCCTCATCGTGGGGGTGTTCCGCAACGGCCTGCAGCTGATGGGCGTACCGTCGATCTACCAGACGCTCATCACCGGCGTCCTGGTGATCCTCGCCGTGGCCGTGGACCAGCTCTCGCGCAGGAGGAATCGATGACGACCCCCGCCTCCCAGACCCCCGTCCTCCAGGCCCGCGGCCTGGTCAAGAAGTACGGCCACGTGACGGCACTCGACGGCGCCGACTTCGACCTGATGCCCGGCGAGGTGCTCGCCGTCATCGGCGACAACGGCGCCGGCAAGACCAGCCTCATCAAGGCGCTGACCGGCGCGCTCCAGCCCGACTCCGGTGAGATCCTGCTCGACGGCGAGCCGGTGCGCCTCCGGTCGCCGATCGACGCCCGCCAGCACGGCATCGAGACCGTCTACCAGGACCTCGCGGTCGCGGCCTCGCTCGACATCGCCACGAACATGTTCCTCGGCCGCGAGCTCCGCAAGCCCGGCGTCCTCGGCAGCGTCTTCCGCCTGCTCGACAAGAAGCGCATGCGCGAGGAGTCGGCCAGGCACATGGACGCGCTCAAGATCGGGCTGCGCTCGCTCACCCAGCCGGTCGAGTCGCTCTCCGGCGGCCAGCGGCAGGGCGTGGCCGTGGCCAGGGCGGTGGCGTGGGCCACGCACGTCGTGGTCATGGACGAGCCCACGGCCGCGCTCGGCGTCAAGGAGTCCGGCCAGGTGCTCGACATGATCAGGCGGGTCCGCGACCGGGGCACCCCGGTGGTGCTGATCAGCCACAACATGCCGCACGTGTTCGAGATCGCCGACCGCATCCACATCCAGCGCCTCGGCCGCCGGGTCGCCCAGATCAAGCCGGGCGACCACAGCATGGCCGAGGTCGTGGCCATCATGACCGGCGCCCTCCAGGTCTCGGAGGGCAAGGCGGTGGTGGCTGATCAGGGCGCGGCGGAGGCCATCGGATTGTCCTGATGGGCGGCCACTAACATGGGCGCAATGCGGCGTCCGACGATGACAGATGTGGCGCGTGAGGTCGGCGTCACGGCGAAGACGGTCTCGCGGGTGCTCAACGACGACGGCCCGGTCGCCGTCGAAACCCGCGAGCGCGTCATGGCCGCCGTCAGGAAGCTGGGCTACCAGCCCAACCTGATGGCCCGCAACATGCGGGTCGGCGCCCGCGACGCGGCCATCGGCCTGGTCATCCCCGAGATGGGAAACCCGTTCTTCGGCACGGTCGCGGGCGGCATCGAGAGCGCGATCCGCGCCCGCGGGCTCACTCTCATCGTCGGCAACTCCAGCGAGACGGCGGAGCTCGAGCAGTCGCTGATCACGACGTTCCTGGCCCGGCGGGTCAGCGCGCTCATGGTCGTCCCCTCGGCCACGAGCGACCACCGTCAGCTGCGCAACGAGCGCGTGGCCGGCCTGCCGATCGTCTTCCTCGACCGCCCGGCCGTCGGCCTGACCGCCGACAGCGTGGTCAGCGCCAACCGCGAGGGCGCCAGGGCCGGGGTCGCTCACCTGATCGCCCACGGCCACCGCAGGATCGGCTTCCTCGGCGACGTGCCCGCCGCCCTCTACACCCGCCGCGAGCGGTTCCAGGGCTACCGCGACGCGCTCGAGGCGGCCGGCCTGCCGTTCGAGCGCGCCCTGGTGGAGACCGGACACGACCAGGAGGCCGCGGCCCGCGCCACAATGCGTCTGTTAGCGCTACCAGACCCGCCGACGGCGCTGTTCGCGGCCAACAACTTCGCGTCGATGGGCGCGGTGGTGGCGCTGTCGCGGGCCGGCCGCAAGGACGTGGCGCTGGTGGGCTTCGACGACCTGCCCCTGGCCGAGTGCCTGGACCCACCGCTGACGGTCGTGGCCCAGGACCCGGCGCGGATGGGGGCGGAGGCCGCGGAGCTGGTGCTGTCGCGGCTGGACGGCGACAGGTCCAAGGCGCGCAGGGCGCTGGTGCCCACCCGGCTGGTCGTCCGCGGCTCGGGCGAGCTGCCCGCGCCCCGTTGATCCTCAGCGAGGAGCGGTCTCTCCGGCGGTGAACCGCCCGATCCACAGGCCCCTTCACGCAGCGTGAAATCGACGTCTACGAGCCGCGTTATCCCCGTGGCCTGGCCCATCGAGTGAACCAGCGCAGCACGTACTCGACCGGGCCGTACCGGTGGCCGCGCAGCCACCACGCGCTGAGGGCGAGCAGCACCGCGTAGATCGCCGCCGCGACGCCCATCACAGCGAGCGGCGACAGCCTGCCCGCCAGCGCCAGCCCGTAGCCGGTGAACACCAGGCAGCACAGCACCGACTGCCCGATGTAATTCGAGGCCGCCGCCCGTCCTGCCGGAGCCAGCGCGCGGCCGACGGCGGGCACGCGCCTGATCACCTGAAGGAAGGTGACCACGTAGGCGGCGGTCAGCAGCACCGAGGTCACGTTGTTCACGGCCAGCGAGACCAGTTCGAGCGCGTCCCCCTGGCTCTGCGCCCATGTGAACAAGCTCGCGGCGGGCAGCCCGGCGCCGAAGCCGACCCACTGGATCCGCGGCACGAGGCGGGCCCAGCGCTCCGGATTCTCGAACAGCCGCGACTTGCCCGCTGCCATGCCGAACAGAAACAGCGCCATCGCCATCGGCCCCTGCCCGATCCACACCATGGCGGCCAGCCCGGGATACGTTTGGGCCTGGAACGTCAGCACGCCCACCGGTCCGCTCCTGACCAGCTCCTCCACCCGCGCCCCGGCCGCCGCGTCCACCGTCGGCGCCGTGCCGCCCGCCGGGTCCAGCAGGCTGAGTCCGGCCAGCACCAGCCAGAGCACCGACATGACCCCGATGATCCAGCAGCCGACGGCGAAGGCCCTCCTGGCCGAGGCGCCGCGCATGGCCAGCAGGATCAGCCCCAGCGCGGCATACAGGGTGAGAATGTCGCCGATCCACAGCAGAAACCCGTGCGCCACCCCGATCGCGAACAGCCCCAGGCACCGCCGCGCCATCCTGGCCTTCACGCTCACGCCGTCACGCGACATGAGCGTGAAGGAGTAGCCGAACAGGAACGAGAACAGGATGTAGAACTTCGTCAGTACCAGCGTGCTGACCAACCATGCGACCGGCCCGTCCGTGATGGGCATCGTGCCGATGCTCACGGCGTAGCGCGGGTCGGAGAAGAACCCGATGTTGGCCACCAGAATGCCTGCCAGCGCGAACCCGCGGACCGCGTCGATCTCGTGCACTCGCCTGGATCCCAGCTTCTGCGTCATGGCCACGACGCTAGAGACGCCTTGCCTGGCGGGCATCGGTCCAAGGCAGGTCCTGGGAGCGACCAAAGTCGCAATGTTGCGCAGATGGCCATCGCGACCTGCGGGAGACTTCCGTGGTCACCAGCTCGACCGGTCGCTGGTGGACGATGCCGGCGGCCGCTCGAGGTACGGCAGGGCGTCGTCAACCAGATCCGAGACCAGCCGGCGGGACGGCTGGATCTAGCGGGGGTAGGCGCCGCCGTCGAGGCTGAGGACCTGGCTGGTGAGGTATCCGTTGCGCAGGACGGCCAGGGCCAGGTCGGCGACCTCCTCCGGGCGGCCGAACCGGCCCACCGGCAGGAGATGCGGGTCGGCCGTGGCGGGGAGCATGGCGGTGTCCTGGATCAGCGCGGGCGCCAGCGCGTTGACCGTGACGCCGTGCGAGGCGACGTGCGAGGCCAGGAAGTGGAGCATGCCGTGCAGGCCCGCCTTGGAGGCCGCGTAGTGCGGGCCGACGATGCCGCCGGTGAAGGCCGCGATCGACGACATGAACAGCACCCGCCCGAACCCCCGCTGCGCCATCCCCGGCAACGCCCGCTGCGCCAGCAGGAACGGGGCGCGCAGGTTGACGGCGATCGTGCGGTCCCACGTCACCGCGTCCACCGCGGTGTAGTCCTGCTGGATGGCGTAGCCGGCGTTGGAGATCAGCAGCTCGACGGGGCCGAGCGCGTCGGTCGCGGTGCGGAGCAGGGCGGCGGGGACCTGGGGGTCGGCCAGGTCGCCCGCCAGCGCGATCGCGTCCACACCGGCCGCCCGCGCCTGCTCGACGAGGTCGTCGGCGTGTCCGGAGCGGGTGCCGTACGTGAAGGCCGTCCTGACCCCCGCGGCGATGAGCCGGCGTCCGATGGCCTGCCCGATGCCGCCCGACGCGCCGGTCAGCAGGGCCACGCGTCCGTTGAGATCCGTCATGGTCACCTATCTTCCATGTGACGGATGCGTCGAGGGGAGGTTGGAAAGGGGCGTTTCCGTACGTCTTCCTCTGTGTGCTCACGCGTAACTCACGGTCCACCTGAGTGGTTTACCTTGCGCGCATGACGAGCATGCGCAGGTTACTCGCGAGCGTGCTGGCCGGTGTCCTCGCCGGCGGTACTGTCGCCGTCGTGCTGACCCAGACGACTCCCGCCACGGCTGACCGCCGCGGCCACGCTCCCATCGTGATCGGCCACCGGGGCGCGAGCGCCCACCGGCCCGAGCACACCCTCCTGTCGTACGAGACCGCCATCGCGATGGGCGCCGACTACATCGAGCCGGACCTCGTCTCCACCAAGGACCACGTGCTGGTCGCCAGGCACGAGAACGAGATCTCCGGCACGACCGACGTGGCCGCGCACCCGGAGTTCGCCGACCGGCGCGCCACCAAGACCGTGGACGGGCGGGCGGTCACCGGCTGGTTCACCGAGGACTTCACGCTGGCCGAGCTGAAGACGCTGCGCGCCAAGGAGCGCGTGCCGGACCTGCGGCCGGACAACACGGCCTTCGACGGGCTGCCGGAGATCCCGACCTTCGAGGAGGTCGTGAAGCTCGCGCTGGAGCACGGCGTCGGCGTCTACCCGGAGACCAAGCACCCGACGTACTTCGACTCCATCGGCCTGTCGCTGGAGGAGCCGCTGCTGGACGTGCTGAACCGCTACCACGTGCGCAAGGCGTACATCCAGTCGTTCGAGACCGCGAACCTGCGCGAGCTGCGCTCCAAGACGAGGCTGCCGCTGATCCAGCTGATCACGTTCGGGGGCGCGCCGTACGACTGGGTCGCCTCCGGGAGCACCCGCACCTATGACGACATGGTGACGCCGGACGGGCTGCGCGAGGTGGCCACCTACGCGAACGGGATCGGGGTGGACACGCGGCGCGTGGTGCCCCAGGACGCCTCCGGCAAGACGCTCGAGCCCACCACGCTGATCGCCGACGCGCACCGGCGGCGGCTCGCCGTGCACGTGTGGACCGTACGGAACGAGAACTCGCAGCTCCCGGCGGACTACCGGCTCGGCAACCCGGCCAGCCCCGTCTACGCCCGGGCCACCGGGAACGTCATGGGCTGGCTGTCGAGGCTGGTCGAGCTGGGGATCGACGGGGCGTTCTGCGACGATCCGGCCATGGGACGGGCCGTGGTGACCGGCCGGTCGGCGTAGGGGCCGTCGAGAGCTCGATCGCCGCGCCCGGGGTCCGGCGCGGCGATCGAAGGCGTTGGCCCTATTCCCCACCGGATCGGTAGGTACATTGGTCCGGTGACGAACGACCAGCACGGCCTGGCGGTGACCGGGGCCGGTGCCGCCGCGGTACGGCACTACGACCGGGCGATCGACGAGCTGCTGCACCTGCGGGTGGAGGTCGACGCCGAGACCGACGCGGCGCTGGCCGAGTCGCCCGACTTCCCGATGGGCAACGTCCTGGCGGCGTACCTGGGGCTGCTCACCACCGACGTGGAGGACGCGCGCGCGGCGCGGGAGCGCTTCTCCGTGTTCCTGCGCCGGGTCGGCGAGGCGTCGCTGCTGCCGCGTGAGCGTGCGCACGTGGCAGCGGTGCGGGCGCTGCTCGGCGGCGACTGGCTGACGTGCGGGCGGCTCCTGGGCGAGATCACCGTGGAGCATCCGCGTGACGCCCTCGCGCTGGCCGCCGGGCACCAGGTCGACTTCTTCACCGGCGACGCGCGCTCGCTGCGCGACCGGATCGGCGGGGCGCTGAACGCCTGGCGGGAAGAGGACCGGCATTTCGGCCATGTGCTGGGCATGTACGCCTTCGGCCTCGAGGAGGCGGGTCACTACGACAGGTCGGAGGAGGTCGGTCTGCGGGCGGTCGAGCTGAACCCGCGCGACGTGTGGGGCATCCACGCGGTGGTGCACACGTACGAGATGCAGGGGCGGTTCGGGGAAGGCGTGCGCTACCTCGACGCGCGGCTCCCCGACTGGTCGACCGGCACGTTCTTCAACGTGCACACCTGGTGGCACTACTGCCTCTACGCGCTGGAGTCGGGCGACGAGGCGCGGGCGCTGGCGATCTACGACGCGGTGCTCGCCGGCGGGCAGTCGTGCATGGAGCTGCTGGACGCCGCCGCCCTGCTCTGGCGGCTCCTCCTGGAGGGCTCGGAGCAGGAGGAACGGTGGCGCGCCCTGGCCGACGCGTGGCCGGCCAAAGTGGGGGAGCCGTTCTACGCGTTCAACGACATGCACGCGGTCATGTCGTACGTGGGCGCCGGGCGGATCGGGGACGCGGAGAAACTGATCGCCTCGCGGGAGGCGTACGTGATGGCGCCGCGTCCCGGCGTCACCAACCAGGACATGACCCTGCGGGTGGGCCTGCCGGTGTGCCGTTCCCTGGTGGCCTTCGGCAAGGGCGACCACGACGCGGTGGTGGACGCGCTGTACCCGATCCGGCACCGGGTCAACGAGTTCGGCGGCAGCCACGCGCAGCGGGACGCCGTACAGAGGACCCTGCTGGAGTCGGCCCTGCGGGCGGGACGGCGTGACGTGGCCCGGGTGCTGGTGAGCGAGCGCGTCAACGTGCGCCCGTGCAGCCCGTACAACTGGCTCAAGCAGGCGGCCCTCGCCGAGACCCTGGGCGACCGGGGCGCGGCGGCGGCCGCCCGCCTGCGCGCCGGCAAGCTGGCCCGCCAGGGCGGCCAGGTTCCCGGCGGCACGGCGTAGGCCGGCGGGCCGAACTGCCGGGGTGGCACGGCGTAGGCCGGCGGGCCGAACTGCCGGGGCGGCCAGGCGCAGGCCGGCGGGCCGAACTGTCGGGGCCGGCGAGTAGTGTTTCGGCCCATGGATCGCCAACTCACCCTCATGGTCGTACACGCCCACCCCGACGACGAGTGCCTCAGCACCGGGGGCATCCTGGCCCGATATACCGACGAAGGCATCCGCACGGTCCTCGTCACCTGCACCAACGGCGAGCAGGGCGACGACCAGGGCGGTGTGAAGCCGGGCGAGCCCGGTCACGATGACGCGGCGGTGGCCGAGCGGCGGCTGGCCGAGCTGCGTGAGTCGGTGTCCCACCTGGGCATCGACCACCTGGAGCTGCTCGGCTACCGCGACTCCGGCATGGACGGCTGGGACGCCAACGCCCACCCCGACGCGTTCGCCAACGTGCCCGTCGAGACGGCCGCCGCCAAGCTGGCCGCGCTGATGGAGCACTACCGGCCTCAGGTCGTGGTGACGTACGACGAGACGGGCGGCGGCGGTTACGGCCATCCCGACCACGTTCAGACCCACCGCATCACGGTGGCGGCCACCGAGTCGACCGGCATTCCCGACAAGCTCTACTACACGGCCATTCCTCGTGCCGCCATCAAGCGGATGTTCGAGCTGATGCGCGACAGCGGGGTCGATCTCGGCGGCTTCGAGCCGTCCGACGACTTCGGCACCCCTGACGAGCGCGTCACCAGCCTCGTCGACGTCACGCCCTTCGTCGAGCGCAAGCTCAAGGCGCTCAAGGCGCACGAAAGCCAGGGAGAGAACATCTTCCTGCTCCGCATGCCCGAGGAGGCGCAGCACCAGGCGTTCGCGCACGAGGCGTTCGAGCGGAAGCTGTGCAAGGTGGACGCGCCCGACCACGAGGAGGACCTGTTCGCGGGCCTGCGTGACACCTGAGCCCACAGAATATTATTCTGTGGATCATGAGTGATCTCGTCAGCTACCGGTTGAAGGACTCCGTCGCCACGATCACCATGGACGACGGCAAGGCGAACGCGATCTCGATCCAGATGCTCACCGAGCTCGGCACCGCCCTCGATCGAGCGGTCGCCGACTCGGCGGTCGTGCTGCTGGAGGGCCGTGAGGGGCGCTTCTCGGCCGGGTCCGACCGTGGCGGGGTTCCTGCCGGCCGGGCGGTGGAGTCACCTCACCGTCTCTTCCGGGCCAAGGTGATGCCGTCTGCGAACGGCAGCAGAGAGATGTCCACCCGCTCGTCGTCCCTGATGCGGTTGTTGAGGCCGCGGATGGCCAGCGTGTCCGTGTCCCTGGCGTCCTCCTCCACGACCCGGCCGAAGAAGAGCGTGTTGTCGATGACGACCAGTCCGCCGGGGCGCACCAGGTCCAGCGCGGCCTCGTAATAGAGCCCGTAGTTCGCCTTGTCGGCGTCTATGAAGGCCACGTCGAATATCGCACGCCCCATGGTGGCCTCGATGTCGGCCAGGACCTTGACGGCGTTGCCGACGCGGAGGTCGATGCGGTCCGCCACGCCGGCCCGGCGCCAGTAGGGAGCGCCGATCCTCGGCCAGCGTTCGGTGATGTCGCACGTCACCAGCAGTCCGTCGGGAGGCAGGGCCCTCGCCATGCAGAGGGTGCTGTAGCCGGTGAAGGTGCCGATCTCCAACACGGCCCGCGCGCCCACGAGTGCGACGAGCAGGCCGAGTAACTGGCCCTCCTCCGCCATGACCTGCAGCGTGCTCCCGGCGGGCAGCGCGGCGGTCTCCTCCCTGAGGTCGCGCAGGACGGCGTCCTCGCGCAGCGAGACCTCACGCACGTAGCGGAGCAGTTCAGGCGTGCATTCCGTCTGAGTGGCCATGGAGAAACATCAAGCTCCGGACGAGGAATCCAACGAGAGACCCGGCTGGGTGATCATGTGTCCTGGCGGCGGGTCCACCGGAAAGTGGTCAGGCACAGGATGAGCCCGCCAACGGCCCACAAACCGAGCACCACGGCCGCCTTGCCCAGTTCGTACGATCCGGCCGGCTCGAGCGCGACACCCGCCTCACCCAGGAAGACCGACCGCAGGCCCTGGCACACCCACCGGAGCGGGAACAGCGCCGCCACGGAGACCAGCCAGTCCGGCAATTGCGAGATGGGGATGTAAACACCGGAGATGAACTGCAGGACGATGAACGGGAAAGTGATGACGGCGGTGGCGCTCTTGGCCGATCGGGGCAGGCTGCTGATCGCGATGCCGAGCAGGCAGCCGGCGACGAGCCCCAGGAGCACGACCCAGGCGAAGGTGAACCAGGCCGTCGCGCCGGTCGGGAGCCGGAGGTCGTAGACCAGCACGGCCACGGCCAGCAGCGCCGCCACCTCGATCGCCGTCATGGCGATCACGCTGAGGATCTTGCCGAGGAAGTAGGCGGACCTGGGCATCGGGGTGCCCTTGAGGCGCTTGAGGGCGTCGTCGTCGCGCTCGATGGCAATGGAGATGCCGAGGTTCTGCAGGCTCACGGAGAGGATGCCCGCGCCGATCAGCCCACAGGCGTATACCTGCGCGACCGTCAGCCCGGTGCCCTCGTAGGCGCCGCCGAAGATGGAACCGAACAGGAGCAGCAGGACGATCGGCAGCGAGAAGGTGAAGACCACCTGATCTCGTTCCCGGAAGAACATCTTGAGCTCCAGGACCGCCCGGGACCATCCGATCCGCCACACGCCGGGTAACCGTACGGCCGCCGTGCCGACTGTCGTCATGCGTTCTCCTCGATCAGCTTGAGGTAGACATCCTCCAGCGTGGGACGGGTGACACGCAGTTCGGGAACCTCGCCGCCGTAGCGCGTGACCAGCTCGACGACCTCCTTGGCCGGGGTGTCCGTCTGGATCTCGCCGTCCGCCCAGCTCACCGTGGCCTTCGCGATGGCACGGCCGCCCAGGGTGCGCGGATCCCCCTCGGCCACGATGCGGCCCCCGGCGATCACGGCCACGCGGTCGGCGAGTGCTTCGGCCTCGTCCAGATAGTGCGTGGTCAGCACCACCGTGGTGCCGGCCAATCCGCGGATCAGGCCCCAGAACTGCTGGCGCGCCTCGGGGTCGAAGCCGGTGGTCGGCTCGTCGAGGAAGAGCAGCTCGGGATCGCCCACGACAGCCAGCGCGACGTCGAGTCTGCGCCGCTGGCCGCCGGAGAGCCTGGGTATTCGTGTGTCCGCCTTTTCCGTCAGCCCGACCAACTCCATTGTCTCGTCGGGATTTCTGGGGCGGTGAAAAAACGACGCGAAGTGCCGGACGGCCTCCCGTACGGTGATCTCCGGGAGGTCGCGCGCCGATTGCAGAACGATTCCCATGCGGGCCCGCCAATGCCTGGTGGGCTTTCGGGGATCGACGCCCAGCACGCTGACCTCACCCGCGTCCCGGTCGCGATGGCCTTCGAGGATCTCCACGGTGGAGGATTTCCCGGCCCCGTTCGGCCCCAGGATCGCGTACACCTCGCCGGCTCTGATCTCCAGATCGACACCGCACACGGCGTGCACGTCCCCGTACTTCTTGACCAGGCCACTGACACTCACGGCACTTTCCATATGTCCCAGTGTCCTTCCTGAGCGCGTCCTACGCCATCCTCTGATCGCAGGACCAGACTGTCCGACGAGGCCGGACAGGCAATACATCGGAAATGAAGTCAGGCAAAAGTTGACCCCTTCCCTGCATTCATCCGACCGCGATCGTCCTTTGACGCGAGATCAACATAGAAGAGATATAGACGGTCATGGTAGGCAGGTAGCCCACTTCCCGGTGGTACTTCTCCGGTGGCTGGAGGTGTCGCGATTTTGTCGGTGTTCCATGCAGTCGTGGTAGATGACAGCTCGGTTTCCATCCGCGGGGCTATCGATGTCCTGTCTCATGATTCGTCGTGTTCCTTCCTGGGCTCTTTCCCCGCGGTGGAGCAGATTGAGTTACCCAACGGTGTCGGCGGCAACGTGGTGCTTGTCGTCGACCCCTACAGCGGCACGGGGGGCGGCCTGCCGGCTCTGTCGGGCTGCGCGGCCGACTACGCCGTCCTCGTGATGAGCACGTACATCGCCCCTCATGTGGTGCGCGAGGCCTTCCTCGTCGGTGTCCGGGGATACGTCGGCAAGGACGTGAGCACCTCGGCTCTGCTCTCGGCCGCGAACGCGGTGGCGGTCGGCGGCATGTACATCACCCAGGAGTTACGCGACGTGCTCGCTCCCACGGGCAACGGAGGCACGGTGAAGGCCCACGCCGAGATGGAGCTCAGCCCGCGGGAGAGAGACGTGCTGACCATGGTCGCGCAGGGATTCACCCACAAGCAGATCGGGTCGCGCCTCGGGCTGTCGAAAGCCACCGTGGACACGTACGTGCACCGCATCAGGCGCAAGGTGGGCGTGGGCAACAAGGCCGGGCTGACCAGGGTCGCCTTGGACCTCGATCTGCTGAACGAGGGTGTCTGAGATCAGCTCTGCACGGCCTGCACGGTCTGCAGGAACTCCTTCTCCGTTCCGGGCATGGGTGAGGGGGCGGGCAGGCAGCCCGCCTCCCGGAACTCGTTCAGCTGCTCCCTCACCTGCTCCCGCGCGCCGATCAGGCAGAGCTCCCGGGGGTCCGGCTTGCCGTACGCGTCGAGCACGTGGCGGTAGTAGGGCAACATCCGGTAGGAGGCGACGCTCTTGACCCACGTGGCGGTGCGCTCCTCCGCCTCCTCGCCCACGTAGGCGGGCAGGATGGTGATGATGTCGAAGTCGTCCTGCGGCCTGCCGAACTCCGCGCACGCCTCGCGGACGACCGGCATGATGCGTTCCCGCACATAGCGGGGCGAGCACAGCCAGATCACGATGCCCTTGCCGAACTCGACCGCGAGGCGGATCATCTGCGGGCGCAGGGCGGCCAGATAGAGGGGCACATCACGTACGGGATTCGTGTACTGCGCGTGCGCGCTGAAGAACCGACCCTCCACACTCACGGAACCCTCGCCCGTCAGGGTGCGCACAATGGACAGGTACTCGCGCATCACGGCGATCGGCGGACCCTGCCGCTGCCCAAGAACGTACTCGTTGACGAACTGGTGGCTGTAGCCGAGCCCGAGCAGGAAACGGCCGTCCGACAGCTCGGCGAGCGTCGAGGCAGCCTGGGCCATGGACACCGGGTGTCGGGCGTAGATCGGCAGCACCGCCGTCCCCACCGTGATCCGCGGCTCGGCGGCCAGGTAGGCCGCGGCCATGAGCGTGGCGTCGCGCTGGTCGGGCTGCTGCTCCAGCCAGATCTGGTTCACTCCCTCCTGGGCGGCGACATGGACCCGGGTCCGCAACTCCTCAGGAGTCAGGACGCGAGGTGAGAGCATCAACGGCCGTGGGGCGAGCGTCATGGATGTCGCCGTCCTTCCTGACTAGGGTGCGATGACCTCGATGTAGGGGGCGTGTGCCTGGATGCGTTCCAGGTCGGACTCGAGGACCACGTGGGCGCCGTCCCGTTCGGCCTCGACGAAGCCGGCGAACGCGTAGGTGATCTGCATCAGGCGGTTGCGGCCGGTCTGCACGAAGTCGGCGCGCAGTTTCGCGCCGTGTCCGCGCGCCGTGCTCATCACGTGGTTGAGCAGCACGGTTCCCACTCCACGAGACATGGTGCGGCAGGACATCAGCAGGAGACGCAGATGCCAGTACGGCATGCCTCGTTCCACGAGCGCGAGCCCGATCGTCCCGTATGTGCCGAACACGTCCTCCAGTTCGGCCACCAGGACGAGGTGGTCGGGGCTGGCGCAGAGCGCTTCGAGCTCCTCGTAGGAGTAGGTGCGGCCGGTCGAGTTGAGCTGATTGGTCCGGACGGTGAGCTCTTCGGCGCGCTGCAGGTCGGCACGTGTGGCGGCGCGGATCGTGAAGCGCATGCCGAGCTGCGCCAGGAACTCCTCGGGCGTCCCGACGAAGTCCTCCTCGGCGTCCTCCCGCCTGATCTGGCTGCGGAACATCTCGCGCCGGCGCCGCGAGTCCTCGGTGACGAACCTCGGGGTGAACGCCGGCGTCGCGATCGCGCCGGCGGCGGACGCGGGGTCGAGACAGAGCACGGCGGGATGCGCCCGTGCCACCTCCGCCCGTTCGAACTCCTGGTCGTCGATGAAGGCGAGGGCGTCGATGCCGACGTTCAGCCGCCTGGCGACGGTCGCCACGGAGCTGGACTTGGCGTTCCAGCCGATCTGGGGATAGACGAACATCTCCGCCAGCCCCAGTTCGGCCAGCTTGGCCATCGCGAGGGCCGCGTCGTTCCTGCTGGCCACGGAATTGAGCACGCCGCGCCGGTCGAGCACGTGGATGAGCTCGACCATGTCGTCGCGGAGCTTGACCTCCTCGTCCTCCAGGAGGACGCCGTCCCACAGGGTGCCGTCGAGGTCCCAGACGACACATTTGATCTTCGTACGGCTCGCACTCTCACCGGTCATGGTTCACTCCGGCGGTAGGCGGCTTCGGCGATGGTGAGTCGCTGGATTTCCGAGCTGCCCTCGATGATCTCCATGATCTTGGCGTCACGGAAATAGCGGGCCACCGGGTACTCCGGCCCGCAGCCGTGCGCGCCGTGGATCTGCACGGCCTCGGCCGCGTGACGGGCTGCTGCGGTGGACGCGAAGTACTTGGCGATCCAGGTCGCCATGATCGTTTCGGCGTTGCCGCTGTCCTTCAGGCGCCCCGCGTGTTCGTAGAGCAGCCGGCCGGCGGTGACGTCGGTCACCATGTCCGCCATCTTCGCGCGGATCAGTTGCAGATCCCGGAGCCGGGAGTCACCGACCATGCGGCCGGTGGTGTAGGCGGCGCACGCGTCGAGGCAGGCCTGGACGATCCCCACCGAGCCCGCGGCCACGCTGAAGCGGCCCATGTCGAGGGTTCCTGCCAACAGCATGCCGGCGGCGAAGTTCTCCGGGCCGAGCAGCGCCTCCGGGCCCAGCTCCGCGTCCCGGAGCCCGACGGTGGCGAGGAGGCTGGCCCGGGTGCCGAGGATGCCATCGATCGGGGTGATCTCGACGCCGGACGTGTCCCGGGGCACGAGGAAGGCGGCGATCGTCGAGCCCGTGCGGGCGAAGACCAGGAAGAGTCCCGCGCGCCGTCCCGCGGTGATCCAGGTCTTGGTGCCGTCGAGCACCCAGCCCCGGTCCGTACGCCGGGCGGTGGTGCCGATGCGCCCGGTGTCGCTGCCGGCCTCGTACTCGGAGACGCAGATCGCGGCCTGGACGCGCCCCGAGGCGAGTTCCGGCAGCCAGCGTTGCCGCTGCTCCTGGCTCCCCCAGCGGCTGATCGCGAAGGACACCATGGTGTGCACGGTGAGCAGGCTGCGCACGGAGGAGCAGCCGCGGCCGACCTCCTCGTGGATGGAGCCCAGCGTGGCGTAGGAGACGCCCGCGCCGCCCTGGTCGGCGGAGAGGAAGGGGGCCCACAGCCCGGCCTCGGCCATCGCCTCGAACAGCGACTCGGGCAGGTCCCCGCGCCGGTCGAACGCGTCGGCCGACCCCGCTATGTGACCGGCCACGAACCTGCGCGCGGAGGCACGGTCCAGCACCTGCTCGGCGCTGCGGCGCGGCAGGGAGATCGTCATCCGATCTCACGCGCCGCGACCGGCGCCGCCTGCCGCTGCACCAGTCCCGCCATCGCGTTCACCGTGCGGAAGTTGTCCAGGCGCAAGGCGTCGTTGGCGATGGTGACAGCAAAGGTCTGCTCGATGAACATGACCAGTTCCATGGCGAACAGCGAGTTTATGAAACCCAGCGCGAAAATGTCGTCGTCATGAGTGATCTCGATCTCGGGAAAGCGTCCGCGGATGAAGCCGTAGATGATGTCGGCGACCGTTTCGCGCATCTCGAAGCCTTTCCTTGGTCAATCAGCGGTAGCTGTGGAAGCCCTGCCCGGACTTCCGCCCGAGCAGTCCCGCGTCGGTCATCTGGATGAGGAGCGGGCAGGGGCGGTACTTGCTGTCGGCGAAGTACGAGTGCAGCACCCGGACACTGTGCAGGATGGTGTCGATGCCAATGAGGTCAGCCGTCTCCAGCGGCCCCATCGGATGGCCGAAGCAGCTCCTGAAAACATCGTCGACGGCGCTCGCCGAGGCGACTCCCTCATACACCAGGAAAGCGGCCTCATTAATCGTGAGCATCAATACTCGGTTCGACAGGAAGCCGCAGGAGTCCGTCACCTCGATCGCCCTTTTTCCCATCTCGGCGAGCAACGCGCGGGCCCGTTCCAGAGTTTTCTCGGAGGTGTGCACGCCGGGAATGAGTTCGACCGCGGTCTTCATGGGGACGGGGTTCATGAAGTGCGCGCCGACCACGTTGCCCGGCCGGCCGGTAGCGGCGGCGAGCGTGGTGATCGGGATGGCCGAGGTGTTCGCGATGAAGATCGTACCCTCCGGACAGATCGCGTCGAGCCGCTGGTAAACGTCCCTTTTTATGGCGATGTCCTCGGTGACGTTCTCGATCACCGTCGCGGTCCCGCCGAGGTCTTCCAGTGCGGTCGAGGTCTTGACGGCGCTCATGACGGCGGACACGTCCACCTGCTCGCCCCGGAGCATGGGCGCCAGCCGGCAATTCTGTGCCAGTCGCCTGAGCGCCTCATTTAAAATGTCATCCTTTTGGTCGACAAGGATGACCTGGTGTCCGACCTCCGCAAGGTTCTGCGCAACACCGACACCCATCACCCCCGCGCCCACCACGCCGATCAGGGTCATGCCGGGATTCTTCGCCGGGCGGCGCACGCGTGTCAACACGGAAATCCGTTTCCCGGAGGTGGCCATTATTGCCTGGCAGGATGCTGTCAGCGTACGGATATGGACGCCCGGCGGGCGATGGGGCAGCATCGGTCGCGGTCGGCATAGGCGGAGGGAGCCACAGTGTTCGAGCACCCGGTTCGAGACCACGATATCGCCGTCATCGCCCGGGCCGGGCGTTTTCCGGGAGCGCGTGACGTCGAGAGTTTCTGGGCGAATCTGCGTGATGGCGTTGAGTCGTTCGTGCAGATTTCGGACGAGGAACTGCAGGTGTCGAATGTCGATCCCCGGCTGCTCACGCACCCCGACTATGTCAAGGTGCGGCCGGTTCTCGACGACATCAAAGGATTCGACGCGGGATTCTTCGGCTATTCGCCCCGTGAGGCCGAGATAGCCGATCCGCAGCAGCGGCTCTTCCTGGAGGTCGTCTGGGAGGCGCTGGAGCAGGCCGGCTACGGGCGGGCGGACAACCGCGGCCGGGTGGGCGTGTGGGCCGGCATGAACATCAGCATGTACATGATCGACCGCTTCGGTGACATCGAGGTCCTCGCCGCGATGGACCCCTACGAAGTGATCACCGGCAACGAGAAGGACGCCCTGGCTACGATGGTGGCCTACCGCCTGGACCTCACGGGGCCGGCGGTGTCGGTGCAGACCTTCTGCTCGACCTCGGCCGCGGCCGTGCACATGGCCTGCCAGAGCCTGCGTAAGGGCGAGTGCGAGATGGCGGTCGCCGGCGGCGTCTGCGTGCGTGTGCCCGATCGGGTCGGGCACCTGTACGTGGAGGGCGGCCAGGTCTGCCCGGACGGTCACGTCCGGACCTTCGACGAGCAGGCACGCGGCGCGATCTTCGGGGACGGCGCGGGCGTCGTGATACTCAAGCCGCTGCGCAACGCCTTGGCCGACCGCGACACCATCTTCGCGATCATCCGTGGGTCGGCCATGAACAACGACGGTGCCTCCAAGTTCAGCTACGCGGCGCCCAGCATCATCGGGCAGGCGGCGGCCGTCTCGGAAGCACTGGCCGACGCCGAGGTCTCGCCCCGGGATGTCTCCTACGTCGAGGCGCACGGCACCGCGACCGAACTTGGCGACCCCATCGAGGTGGCCGCGCTGACCCGGGCGTTCAAGTCCGCGGAACTGGCCCGATCCGGCGAGGAGTTACGCGACCGTCAGTACTGCGCGATCGGTTCGGTGAAGACCAACATCGGCCACCTGGACCGCGCGGCGTCGGTGGCCGGCCTGATCAAGGTGGTTGAGGCCTTCCGCCACGAGCTGATCCCCGAGTCGCTGCACTACCACATCCCCAACCCGGAGATCGACTTCGTCCGCAGCCCGTTCTACGTCGCGGGCCGGCCGGTTCCCTGGCCCGCGCAGCCGGGCAGGCCCCGCCTGGCCGGCCTCAACGGCCTGGGGATGGGCGGGACGAACGTGCACATCGTGCTGCAGGAGGCCCCGCCGCCGAGAGAGCGCCCCGAGTCGCCGCGCACATGGCACGTCCTGCCGCTGTCGGCACGCTCCGAGACCGCGGCCGACCAGTACCGGCACCTGCTCGGCGACCACCTGGCCGGTACGGTGGGACAGCTGTGCGCGGACGTCGCCTACACCCTGCAGGAAGGGCGTGCCCTGTTCGCGCACCGGAGGGCATGCGTCACCGCCACCACGGAGGCCGCGGCGACCGTGCTCAAGGGCGGGGCACACCCGGAGGCCACGCTGATGACCCGGCACGACCCGTCGCGCGGACGCAGGGTGGCCTTCGTGTTCGCGGGCGTCGGCGAGCACTACGCCGGCATGGTCGGCCGGCTGTACGAGACCGAGCCGGTCTTCAGACGTCACCTGGACCATGTCCTGCGGGAGTTCGCCCGGCACTCCGACCTCGACCTGCTCGCTCCGCTCACGACCGGCCGGACCGTCGTGGCCGATGACCTGGCGGTCGCCCTGGGGCGGGTCGCCGGCCCCACCACGGCGTTGTCGGAGACCCGCCTGGCCCAGCCCGCTGTCTTCGCCGCGGAGTACGCCCTGGCCAAGACCCTGCTGGACTGGGGCGTGACGCCGACGCTGATGGTCGGCTACAGCCTGGGGGAGTACGTGGCAGCCTGCCTGGCCGGCGTGCTGTCGCTGGGGGACGCCATCCGGCTGGTCGCCCGCCGCGCCGAGCTCATCGCCGAGCTGCCCGGCGGATCGATGCTCGCTGTGGGCATCTCCTGGGCCGAGCTCCGCGCTCGGGAGCCGGACCTGGAGGGCCAGAGGATCGATCTGGCCGTGGTGAACCCCGGCCAGACCGTCGTGGCCGGCCCCACCGCCGCCGTCCAGGAGCTCGCGCTCCGGCTGCGTGCGGCGCAGATCGCCTGCCGCGAGCTGGACACCACCCATGCCTTCCACTCCAGCATGCTGGGGCCCAAGGCGGAGGAGCTCACGGCCTGGGTACGGGAGTCGGTCACGCTCAACGCGCCCACCTCCGCGTTCATCTCCAACGTGACCGGTGAGGTCGCCGACGCCGACCTCGTCACCGACCCCGGCTACTGGGCCAGGCACATGTGCCGGCCGGTCCTGTTCGCCGACGGTCTCGCGCAACTCCTCCGTCACCAGGACATGGCCGTCATCGAGATCGGTCCTGGTCGGTCGCTGGGCGCGATGGTCCGCGCGCACTCCGACTGTGACCGGGCCCGCTGGCCTCTGGTGGTCTCCACGCTGCCGGCGGCGGCGGAGGACCGGGGCGATGACCGCACACTCGCGGAGGCGATCGGCGAGCTGTGGCTGACAGGGGTCACCTTCGACTGGGAGTCCTACCACCGTTCCGAGCAGGAATGGGCACCCGGCCGCGTGCCGCTGCCCACGTATCCCTTCCAGCGCGAGGAGTACTGGTTCAACCCCTCGGCCGGGCACCGCTCCCAGAACGAGCACGCAGGCGAGATCGACGTGGACAGCCTCGTCGACGAGTACGAGACGCTGCCGCTGCTGCCGGAGTCGCAGTGGATGAACCTGCCCGTGTGGCGGCAGCGCACGCCGCGGCCGCCCGTCGACGGTCCGGACGGGGACGACTGGCTGATCTTCACCGACGACGGCTCGGCATTGGGGGAGCGGCTGGCGGCCGCGGTCACCAAGGTCACGATGGTCCGGCCAGGCGAGCGCTACGAGGAACTGCCGGACGGCTACCGCATCCGGCCCGGCAACAGTCAGGACACTCTGGAGCTGCTGACGAGCCTGCGTGAACGGTCGCGCGTCCCCTCACGAGTGGTCCACCTGTGGTCCATGGGCGGCGAAACGGCCGAGCAGACCGTGCGCCGGGGCGCGCACACGCTGGTGGCCCTCGTCAAGGCCATGCTCGACGTGGGAGCCCCGCCGTGGAAGCTCGACGTCGTCACCGCGGGCGTCCAGCAGGTGATCGGCAGCGAGGTGATCCGGCCCGAGCGCGCCACCGTGCTCGGACCGTGCACCATCATCCCGGTCGAGTGCCCGGGCGTGACCCTGCGGGTGATCGACCTGGTGGAGGGCGAGCCCCTGCCCATCGCCGACCTCATGGCCGAGCTGGGCTCACAGTACGGCGACCACCTGGTCGCGCTGCGCGGCGGGCGGCGCTGGGTGCCGGACTACGAGATCCTGCAGGCCCCGGAGATGGTGGCCGAGCCGGTGACCTCCATCCGCCCCGGTGGCGTCTACCTCATCACCGGCGGGCTCGGCGGGCTCGGCCTGGCCATGGCCGAGCGGTTGGTCAAGCACTATCAGGCGCGGCTGGTCCTCATGGGCCGCACCGTCATGCCGCCGCCCGAGCGCTGGGAGACGATCCTGGCCGACCCCGCCGCCAGCGACGAGGTGCGCAGACGGGTCCAGGCGCTGGCCGGCCTCACCGCGATGGGCGCCGACGTCGTGGTGGTGGCCGGGGACGTGGCCAGGCAGGCTGACGTCGAGCGCGCGATCGTCACGGCCAAGGAGCGCTTCGGCGAGCTCCACGGAGTGCTGCACGCCGCCGGCGTCCCCGGCATGGGCATGATGCAGTTCAAGACGATGCAGGACATCGACCTGGTGCTGGCGCCGAAGGTGGCCGGCACGCTGGCGCTGGCCAACACCCTCAAGGACGAGAAGCTGGACTTCCTGCTGCTCTTCTCCTCGGTGTCCTCCGTCACCGGGGCGCTCGGTCAGGCGGACTACTCTGCGGCCAACGCCTTCCTCGACGCGTTCGCGCAGGCCCAGCCCCTGCCACAGACCAGGGTGATCTCCGTCGGCTGGGGCGAATGGACGTGGAACGGCTGGGAGGCCGGCCTGGACGGCTACGAACCGGTCATCGCCGACTTCTACCGGCTGCACCGGGAACGCTTCGGCATCGGCTTCGAGGAGGGCTGGCGCAGCCTGCTGCGGGTGCTCGCGCGGCCCGAGCCATACGTCGTGGTGTCCACGCAGGACTTCTCCGCCCAGGTCGAGGGCAGCCGCAACTACACGATCGAGGACGTGCAGACGGCCGCCAAGCGCGGGCGCGGCGATGCCAGGCACGCGCGACCGGACCTGTCCACCCCGTACATGGCTCCACAGTCGCACGCCGAGCTCGTCATCGCCGAGATCTGGGCCGAGGCGCTCGGCGTCGACCAGGTCGGCGTCAACGACAACTTCTTCGACCTGGGCGGCAACTCGCTGACCGGCGTGGGCATCGTGGCCGCGATCCGGCAGGTCTTGGAGCTGGACCGGCTGCCCGCGCACATCATCTACCAGTGCCCCACGGTGGGCACGCTCGCCGCGTCGGTCACCGCGCCCACCGCCGGGTCCACTGCCGAATCCGCGGACGCCGGCGGACGCGCCGAAGAGCGGGCGAAACAACGCAGGCAGCGCATCGCACGGCGGCGCAACGCCGCCCAGGACGGAGCCGACGATGAGTGAGGTCGACTACGACGCCGCTGTGGCCATCATCGGGATGGCCGGACGGCTCCCGCTCGCGCGGAACGTCGAGGAGTTCTGGGACAACCTGATGGCCGGCCGTAACGGGCTCCGGAGGCTGAGCGAGGAGGAGCTCCTGGCGGCGGGCGTGCAGGCCGCCCAGCTCGCCGACCCCGCCTACGTGCGGGTCGGCGGACCGCTGGAGGACGTCGAGATGTTCGACGCGCCCTTCTTCGGCTTCTCCCGCGTCGAGGCCGAGGCGATGGACCCGCAGCACCGGCTTCTCCTCGAGGTCTCCTGGGAAGCCCTCGAACGTAGCGGCTACCCGCCGATGGCCATGCCCGGCCGGGTGGGTGTCTTCGCCGGAAGCGGCTACTCGATGTACGCGTTGCAGGTCGCCGGCCGCATCCTGGCCGAGCCCGGCGGCGAGCTGATGATGGCGATCGGCACCGAACGCGACTCACTGTCCTCGCTGCTGTCGTACAAGCTGGACCTGCGCGGACCGAGCGTGACCGTGCAGACCTTCTGCTCGACCTCCCTCGTGGCGGTGCACCTGGCGGCGCAGAGCCTGCTGAACTTCGAGTGCGAGTTCGCGCTCGCCGGCGGCGCCTTCGTCCAGGTGCCGCACGGCCTGGGGTACTCCTTCCAGGAGGGCGGGATCCTCGCGCCGGACGGTGTGGTGCGGGCCTTCGACGCCGACGCCCGCGGCAGCGTCATCGGCAACGGCGTCTCGGTCGTGGTGCTGAAACGGCTGTCGGACGCCATCGCTGACAACGACCACATCGACGCGGTCATCCTCGGCTCGGCCGTCAACAACGACGGCCGGGCGTGCGCCGGCTACACGGCGCCCGGGGTGGACGGCCAGGCGTCGGTGATCGAGGAGGCCATCTCCTTCGCGGGTGTCGGCCCTGAGACGATCGGCTACGTGGAGTGTCACGGGACCGGCACGATGCTGGGCGACTCCATCGAGCTGGCGGCCATGGCCAGGGCCTTTCCCAAGGGCGGCGCCGCGCCCGTGGTGCTCGGATCGGTCAAACCCAGCATCGGTCACCTGGACCGTGCCTCCGGCTCGACCAGCCTCATCCGCGCGGCTTTGGCGCTGAGCAGGCGGACCCTGCCGGGCACGTCCAACTTCGCCACCCCCAACCCTGAGCTGACCGCCGTCCGCGAGCGGTTCACCGTCCTGTCCCGGCCGCAGCCGTGGCCGGAACGGGCACACCCGCGCCGGGCCGGGGTGAGCTCCTTCGGGCTGGGCGGCACCAACGCCCACGTCGTGCTGGAGGAGCCTCCCGCGCGACCGGCCAGGGCCGACGAGCCCGGCCCTCACCTGCTCGTGCTGTCGGCACGCGACAAGGTCGCGCTCGAGGCCGCGGCCCGAGACCTGGCCGCCCACCTCACCGCCCACCCGGACATCAGCCTCCAGGACGTGGCGTTCACGCTCCGGCAGTCGCGGGCGCAGTTCCCGGTCCGCATGGCCGTGGTCGCCGCCGATGTGGCCGACGCGTGCCGGGCGCTGGAAGATCCCGGCCGCCCGCTGACAGGGGAGACCCGGGTCCGTGATCCGCTGGTCGACCTCCACCTCGGCGAGCTCGATCGGATACCGGACCGGTGGTGGCGGTCGCTGGCGGCGGCGGTCGGCGAGACGCCGGAGGCGGCGGCACCGGCCCGCGAGAGCGCCATCACCGCGCTCGTGGCCCGGCTGCGCGAGCTGGGCTGCAGCATCGGACGGGTGCTCGACACCACGATGACCGGTTCGTACGGCGACCCGGCAGCGGAACAAGGCAGCGGACCGGCGGTCAGGATCGACGTCGCGCCCTCCGCGTCACCCGATGCCCGGGCGTGGTTCCTGGCCACGGTCGCGAAGCTCTGGATGGCAGGCGCCACGCTCGACTGGGCCCCGCTGGACGCCGGGCACGCACGACGTGTCCCGCTGCCCACCTACCCCTTCCAGCGGCGCCGTTACTGGATCGACGCGACGCCCCAGCCGTCGCAGGCGGCCCCGCCCGCCGTGCAGGGCCGCACCTCGGATCTGGCACGGTGGACCTACCTCGCCGGGTGGCGGCACGAGCCCGCAGTGCGCCCCCACGCGCCCGCCGACCGCGAGGAGGACCTGCGGAAGGTCGGTCCGTGGCTGGTGCTCGCAGCCGGCGACTTCGGCGAGGAACTCGCGGCCGGGCTCCAGCGGATCGGCGCCGACACGTTCGTCGTTCGGCCCTCCCTCTCCTTCGGCGCGGACGGCCGGGGCGGGTTCACCGTCCGGCCCGACGACGCCGACGATCTCCGGGAGTTCCTCCGTGCGCTGCCGTACCCCCCGCGCACGGTCGTGCACACGTTTGGCCTCACCGCGGACGAGCAGCCGGCCGGCGGGACGCACTCGGTGATCGCCCTGGCCGGCGCGCTGGCCGCGCATCTGCCGACGGACCCGGTGAACCTGCTAGTGGTCACGGAGAACGCCGTCAGCGTCGCCGGGTCGGTGCCCAGCTGTCCGTCGCAGGCGGCACTCGGCGGGCTGTTGACCGTGCTGGCTCAGGAGAACCCGGGATGGCGATGCCGGCACGTCGACATCGACGTGCCGTCCCCCGCCATGGCCGGCCGGGTGCTCGCCGAGGCCGTGGCCGAGTACGCCGGCCCCATCGCGCTGCGCGGCTCGGGACGCTGGGCCCGTTCGTACGACCAGGTGCCGCTCCCGCCGGTGCCCGACGGCGCGCTCCCGCCCGGCTCCGTGGTCATGATCACCGGCGGTCTCGGCCACGTCGGGCTGATCCTGGCCCGCCATCTCACGGTACGGCGAGGCTGCCGGGTGGCTCTGACCACGCGTACCGAGATGCCCGGCCCCAGCGAGTGGCGCGCGCGGCTGGCCGCCGCCGAGCCGGGCTCGGCGGCGGCGGAACGCCTGGCCCGGCTCGTGGACATCGTGGACGCCGGCGGCGACCTCCTCGTCCTGACGGCGGACGCCACCGACGAAGCGGCCATGACCGCCGCGGTCCAGCAGACGCTGTCCACCTTCGGGCGCATCGACCTGGTCGTTCACGCCGCGGTCAACCCCGACCCCGCGGGGTACGGCCCGGCGCACATGGTGAGCAGGCAGGCCTGCCAGGCCCATTTCCCGCCCAAGGTGGACGGTTTCCACGCGCTGCGCAAGGCGCTGAACGGCTCGGACGTCCGCGGGATCACCCTGTCCTCGCTGTCGGCGGTGCTCGGCGGCCTGGCGCTGGGGCCGTACGCGGCCGTGAACGCCGCGCTCGACCAGCACGTGATGGCCGACCGCCTGGCCTCGGGCGCCCGCTGGATCACCGTCGACTGGGACACCTGGGGCTCGGACTCGGATGACGCGGCACTGCCGGTGGGCCACACCGGCGCCTTCGACATGACGCCGGAGGAGGCGGCCGACATCTTCGAGCGGGCTGTGGCCGTCATCGATGAGTGCGACCACCTGGTGATCTCCACCGGATCGCTGGACGAGCGCTACGTGCAGTGGGTCCTCACCCGGCAGGACACCGGGGCCGCGGAGGTAGCGGAGGAGGAGCGCGATCCCCGGCCCGACATCTCCACGCCCTTCGCCGAGCCCCGCGAGGGCGTGGAGCGAACGCTGGCCGATATCTGGATGAGTGTTCTCCGCCTGGACTCGGTGGGCGTCGACGACGACTTCTACCAGCTGGGCGGGAACTCCGTGCTCGCGATCTCGCTGATCGCCAAGGTCCGCAAGGAGCTCGGCATCCCGGTCCCGGTGACGGCGATGCTCGGGTACCCCACCATCCGTGGCCTGGTCGAGCAGCTCGCGGAGGCCGGGGAATGAGACTCGCGAAGGTGCCGTCAGCCGGTCGCGCTCCGGCCGCGGCCGGCGGCACCCACACGAACCCCGGCCTGGAAGCGGGTCACCGCGTCCAGGCCACGCAGGACGGTGGCGATGTGGCGTCGGCAGGTCCTGACCGAGATGCCCAGGCGACGTGCCACGGCCTCGTCGGTCAGGCCCTCCGCGAGCAGCCGGATGATGGTGCCGTGCAGGTGCTCCATCACCTCGTGGTAGCCGATCCTCCGCCCGGCGCAGGGCTCGGCGGAGGTCCAGGCGGCCTCGATGAGATCGAGCAGCAGCCGCACCGCTGACGGGTTGCGGATGACGACGCCGACCGGCTCGCCGTCGGCGCCGTGGTCGTTCAGCAGGAAGGCGAGATCGGCGTCGAACACCAGCACGTGACGCGAGAGCTCGCTGGCCGTACGGATCTCGATGCCCTGCCCGAGCAGCGCGTCCAGGTCCATGCGCAGGCGAATGTCGGCGCGCGCGGCATGCTGCAGCAGCAGCCGGACCCGCACGCCGCGCTTGGCCATGGCCAGTTCGCCCTGGGACACCTTGTCGTCGGTGACGTGGTTCGGTCTGGAGGCGACGAACTCCTGACAACACCGCTCGGCCGCGAGATAGAGGTAGCCGTCCAGCACCTCGCGGCTGTGGATCTCCTCGATGCCCGCGCCGTCGTGCCTGCCGCGCTGGAGGGTGGCGTACTGGGGACGGAAGGCGCTCAGCTCGCTCCTGATCCGGCTGATGGCGAGCTGGCGCTCCCGTACCTCCTCATCGATGGGGGAGACGAGTGCCGCCGCTGCCACCTCCGGATCCACAGGCACCAGCCGGCCGCCCCCGCCGGAGCGCTCCTCTCGCAGGAGCCGCAGCCGCCGGAGGTCGGCCACGGCCGCGGAGACGACCGCGACCGGCAGTCCCACCTCCGCTGCGACCTCGGCGACGGTGGCCGCGATCTGGCCCGCGCGTAACGCGTGGGCGTAGAGCGCGGCCGACGCGGGGTCGGGAAAGCGGCCGGCGGCCGCGTCGATGATGTCGTGTGCCACAACTGCTCCTGACGATGAGTGCGACCACCCCACCGACGGCCTAGCGGCCTGCCCCGCTCTCGGCGAGCGCGTCCTCGACACGGGTGGCGAGTTCGCGGACGGTGGGGAATTCCAGAATCACGACCCCGGGCACGTTGGTGCCGAACCTCTCCCGGATCTTGACCGCCACCTGGATCGCGACCAGGGAGTTGCCTCCGAGATCGAAGAAGTCCTCGTCCAGGCCGAGGCCGTCGACGCCGAAGGCGTCCTGCCACAGCTCCATGAGGATCTGCTCGGTCTTGGTGGTGGCTTCGGCGAAGTTGCGCGGCGCGCCCCGCTCGCGGGCGGGCTGTCCGGACAGCGGCGCCTTCGCGGTCAACGCGATGTCCACGGCGCTCTCCGCCATGCGCCGGCCGCGCTCCTCCGGCCGTTCGCGGCAGACCACGTACTGTGGCTCCGCCGGGCCGTTGAGCAGCCGCCACAGCAGGTCCAGCCCCTCCCTCGGACTGATCAGCGTGTCACTTCCCGCGTCGGCCCGCCCGCTCGACGCTGCCGGCGCGCCGGCCCAGCCGGGAGCGGAGATCGACTCGTGAACCGTCGCCGGGTCGATGTACCGGATCGCGAAGCCGCTGATGCCGACGAGCTCATTGCCGTTCTCGTCGGTGACAGCGATGTCGTAGGTGTCGATGTCGCCGCTGGCGCGCGTGTCGCTTGTCGCGCGGACATGGCTGAAGACGCGCCGGGGTAGCGGCCCCCGCACGACCAGCCGGTCATAGGCGAGCGGCAGGAAGCTGAGCCCGCGCGCCGCGAGATCCGGGCGCTCCAGGCCGAGTGCGGTGGCGCCGTCCAGCAGCGCGGGATGGAGCGTGAAGTCGGCGAGATCGCCGTCCATGCCGTCCGGGAGCGACAGCTCGACCAGTTGCTCGCCCTCCCCCACGCGCACCGTCTCGACCACCCGCCAATGCGGGCCGAACTCGACGGGGGAGGGCGTGTCCCGCTCGCCGTCGGATCCGGCGACCGGTACGCAGCGTGCGGCGATCTCCTCGAGGTCGTGACGGACCCCCGTGGCCGGATCGGCCGCTGAGACGCTCGCCTGCGCGTTCTGCTCCCAGGAGGCGGCGGGATCGTCGGCCGGACGCGACGCGACGGTGAACCGGAAGCCGTCCGGACCGGACCGCACGCCGGTCACCCGAAGTTCGCGTGCCGTCTCCAGGGCCAGCGGCCGGCTGAAGAACAGGTCCCGGATCTCCAGGGGGCCGTCCTGCACGGCTTCACGGTAGGCGGCGGTGATGAGCTCGGCGTATGCGGTGCCGGGCAGCACGGGCAGACCCGCCATGCGGTGGTCGGTCAGCACCCAGTGGAAGCCTGGGTCCATTCGGGTGGAGAACTCGATGTCGCCGCCGGTGCCGAGGACACGCCTGCCCAGCAGCGGATGCCGGGCGGACCCGCCCGGCCCGCCGGGTTCGGAGGGCGCACTCTCCGCGCCGAGCAGCCGAGGGATCATGCCGACTTCGCTCCAGCCGCACCAGTTGACGGCGACGGCCCGGTAGCCGCTGGTGCGTGACTGGGCAAAGGCGTCCAGGAAGGCGTTGGCGGCGCAGTAGTCGACCATGCCGTAGTCACCGCTGACGGCCACGATCGAGGAGAACAGGACGAGCAGGTCGATCTCCTTGCCCAGCAGACGATCGATGATCAGCGTGCCGTCCACCTTGGGGCGCAGCACCGCTTCGGCCCTGTCCAGGGGCCGCATGACCGCCAGCCCTCCGCCGGCGATCCCCGCCGCGTGGAAGACGCCGTCGACGCGGCCGAACCGCTCCCGGGCCAGCCGGACGACGCCCGCCATGGCGTTCTCGTCGGCCACGTCCGCGCCGAGGATCAGCACCTCGGCGCCGTGACCCTCGGCCTCCAGGACGCCGCGGATGCGGATGGAGACCGGGTCGTCGGCATGGTGGGAGAGCAGGTAGTCGTCCCACTCCTCGCGTTCGGGCAGCCGCGTGCGGTTGACCAGGACGAGCCGGGCGGAGATGGTGCGGGCCAGTTCCTTGGCGACCTCCAGGCCGATGCCACCCAGCCCGCCCGTGATCAAGTAGACGCCACGGCGGCGCAATGCCGGCGGGAGGTCGGTCCGCTCGGGCAGCGCGACGTGCTCGAAGTCCTCCACCCACCGGCGCCCGCCACGGTAGGCGACCGTCCGCTCGGCTCCGGGCGCGGTGATCTCCGCCAGGAGCGTCTCCGTTGCGGCGGTCGCGGCGATCATGTCGTCGGACACGTCGATGAGGCGGCAGGTCAGCGCGGACGATTCGGTCGGCACGACCCGGCAGGGCCCGATCAGCAGGGACTTGAGCGGGTCGACCGGGTCGGCTCCGGACACGTTGAAGCACCGGCTGGTCACGACGCGGATGTCGGTCCTGTGCCCCGGCCAGGTCTCCATGAGCGCCTGGGTGAGGAAGAGCACGCTGGAGAACCCGAGATGCCTCGGGTCGCCGGTGCCGGCCGTCCAGGTGTGCAGGACGGCTTCCGGACGAGCCGACGCCGCGTCCAGGGCGCCGAGCAACCGGTCGTAGTCGTCGCGGCTGACCGGGTCGATCTCGTAGCGGCCTTGACCGAGGTCGGCGAACCCCTGCCCGGCACGCACCCGGACCACCCTGGCGCCCCGGGCCGACAGCGCGTGGGCGAGCTCGCCGGTCGGGGCCTCGCCGTCTCCCAGCACGAGCCAGGTGTCGGCGACGTCCTGGGCCGGGCCGACGGCCGCGAGGGCGCTGCGGCGCCAGGCCGGGATGAAGGTCGCGTCCGCGGCGTCCAGCGTCGTGCCGGTCTCCACCTGGGCGGCGGATCGAGCGGGCTTCGGGTCGGGCTCCACCCAGAAGCGCTGCCGCTGGTAGGGATAGGTGGGCAGGTGGACTCGCCGCCGCCGGCCGGGGCCCTGGACGGCGGGCCAGTCGATCTCGGCGCCGTGCGCCCACACCGTCCCCGCGGCCAACGCCATGGAGCAGGCTTCGGAGCGCTCCGAGCCGGGGCGCGGCAGGGAGTGCAAGGCGGTGGCCTCTGAGCCCAGCGTCTGGCGGGCCAACGTCATGAGGGTCTGCCCGGGACCGACCTCCAGCAGCACGGCGCCGGTCTCGCCCAGCGTCCCGCACGCCTGCTCGAACCGTACGGTGCCGCGGAGCTGGGCGGCCCAGTAGCCCGGGTCGGTGGCCTCCTCCGCGGTGATCCACCTGCCGGTGAGCGTGGAGACGAAAGGCAGGCCGGGAGCCTGCGGCTGGGCCGCGGCCACCGCCTCCCGCAAGGCCTCGGCCGCCGGGTCCATCATCGGTGTGTGGAAGGCGTGGGAGGTGCGCAGCCGCCGGCTGCCGATGCCGTGGGAGTCCAGCCAGCCGGCCAGGAACTCGATCTCCTCCTCCGGGCCGGCGGCCACGCAGGAGGAGGGGCCGTTCACCGCGGCCAGGCTCACCGAGTCTGTCAGCAGCGGCATGAGGTCGGACTCCCGCATCTGGACGGCCAGCATCGCCCCCGGAGGCATCGACTGGACGAGCCGTCCTCGCGTGGCGACCAGCTCCAGCGCTTGCGGCAGGGTGAACACCCCGGACAGGCAGGCCGCGACGTACTCGCCCACGCTGTGTCCCACCATGGCCGTGGGACGCAGGCCCCAGCTCTGCCAGAGCCGGGCGAGCGCGTACTCCACGACGAACAGCGCCGGTTGGGCCAGCCACGTCTCGCGAAGCCGCTTGTCCAGGGCTTCGGGCCCGCCCGCCCCGCGCGAGCTGAAGATCGCGTCCCGGATGTCGCAGCCCAGGTGCGGGAGGAGGAGCTGCGCGCACTCCTCGACGGTACGGGTCACCACCGGCTCGCCGGCGTGGAGCTCGGCGAGCATGTCGGCGTGCTGCGTGCCCTGCCCCGGGAACATGAAGGCCACCCGGGTCTGCTTCGAGGCGAGGCATGAGGGGCCGCCGATGCTCCTGACACTCCCGGCGCTCTCGTGGCTCTGGCCGCCTTCGTGGCTCGAGGCGTTTTCGTCGGCGGAGTCGACGAGGAAGGTCCGCCATTCGAGGGCGCGCCTGCCTGAGGTGAGGGTGTGCGCCACGTCGGCGCGGGAGAGATCGGGGTGGGCACACAGGAAGTCGGCGAGCTCCGACCGCATCGTCGCCAGCGCGGTGTCCGACCTGGCCGACAGCGGCAGCACCTGCCACGCCCGTCCGGGCGTGCCGGGCTCGGGTGGCGCGACCTCCTCAAGGATCTCGGGCGGCTGGGCCTCCTCAAGGATGACGTGCGCGTTGGTCCCGCCGATGCCGAAGGAGCTGACGCCCGCGCGCCTGAGAGTGTCACCCGCGGGCCAGGGGGACAGTGCGGCGTTGACGCGGAACGGGCTGGACTCGAAGTCGATGCGGGGGTTGGGCGTGGTGAAGTTCAGCGACGCGGGGATCTGGCCGTGCCGCAGGGCGAGCACGGCCTTGACCAGCCCGGCCACGCCCGCGGCCGGCCCGAGGTGGCCGATGTTGGTCTTGACCGAACCGATCGGGCACGACTGCCGCCCGCTTGCGCCGGCCTCCCGGTAGGCCTGCGTCAGCGCCTCGACCTCGATGGGGTCGCCCACCGCGGTCGCGGTGCCGTGGGCCTCCACATAGCCGATCGTGTCCGGGTGGACGCCCGCGGCCCGCAGAGCCTGGGTGACGACGGCGGCCTGCATGTGCTGGGCGGGAGTGGTGAAGCTCGACCGGGCCGCTCCGTCGTTGTTGACCGCGGAGCCGATGATGACGGCCAGCACGTCATCTCGGTCGGCGAGCGCGTCCTCATGGCGCTTGAGCACCACGGCGCCCGCGCCGTGGCCGAAGTTGGTGCCGCCGGCGTCGGCGTCGAAGGCCCGGATGTGACCGTCCTTGGCGTAGATGCTGTTGGGCTCCCAGATCTGTCCCCGGTTGTAGGGCAGGTGGATGTTGACCCCGCCGGCGATGGCCATGTCACACTCGCCGCCGGCCAGAGCGCGGCAGGCCAGATGCACGGCGACCAGGGAGGTCGAGCACGCGGTGGCGATGGAGACGGCCGGGCCGGTCAGTCCCAGGGCGTAGGCCACGCGCGTGGCCAGATAGTCCTGGTTGTTGTTGATCTCGACGGCCACGTCCCCGACGGCGTCGCAGACCTTCTGGTTGTCGTAGACGTTCTCGTAGCTGTACCGGTTGGGCCCGCTGCCGCCGTAGACGCCGACCGGGCCCGTGTGACCGGCACCGTAGCCGGCCTGTTGCATGGCCGTGCCGCACACCTCGAGGAAGAGCCGCTGCTGCGGGTCGGCGATCTCCGCCTCGCGCGCGTGGTATCCGAAGTATTTCGCGTCGAAGTACTCCATGTCCGCGAGCATGGGCCGCAGTCTTATGTAGTCCGGGCTTTGAATGAGCTTTTCCGGAACGTGGGCGGCGCGCAGTTGTTCGTCGGTGAGCTCGGTGAGTGATTCCACGCCGGCGAGCAGGTTGGCCCACAATTGTTCGAGGTCGTCGGCGCCGGGGAGACGAACGGCCATGCCGATGACGGCAATGCGATTTCCGGGCGTTCGGTCGGTAGTCACCGGGGGAGCCCCTCTCGTCGAGGTGATGTGTGAGCGAACAGGTTGGTCGCCCGGCGAACCTCGACGGAGACAGGCGACGCCGCCCCTCGGCCTCCGAATCTAGCCACGGCTTCGCAGGCCGTGCACGTCCGATTTCATGATCTGCGGTATGTCCATCGAAATGTCATTCACTGGTGTACAGCGGAGTATGACATTGCCCGGACCGTGCCCGGCAAATACGTTGGCCGCAAT
Organism: Nonomuraea sp. NPDC049695; assembly: GCF_040674955.1. NCBI lineage: Bacteria > Bacillati > Actinomycetota > Actinomycetes > Streptosporangiales > Streptosporangiaceae > Nonomuraea > Nonomuraea sp. NPDC049695. The sequence goes on from NZ_JBFANV010000041.1 coordinate 65,512, forward strand.
TATGTATCGCGCCGGGGGTTCGGAGGAGCGATGGCACACGATCTGCGTGACGACCACATCGCGATCGTTGGAATGGCGTGCAGATTTCCGGGGGCGACGACCCCGGACGAGTATTGGCGGAATCTCGCCGCGGGCGTGGAGTCCATCAGCCGGTTGAGCGAGGAAGAACTGCTCGCCGCCGGCGTGGAGCCGCGCGTTTTCCGGCATCCGCACTATGTGAACGCCGCCGCGCTCATCGACGACATGGAGGGCTTCGACGCCCGCTTCTTCGGTTACACCCCGCGCGAGGCGGAGATCCGCGACCCCCAGGGTCGATGGTTCCTGGAGACGTGCCATGCGGCGGTCGAGGACAGCGGCTACGACGTGAGCGCCATCGGCGGACTGGTCGGCGTGTTCGGCGGGATGGCCAACAACCACTACGGCCAGCGCAACGTCGCCGGCAACGCGGCCGTCAAGAGCGCGGTCGGCGACATGAGCATCGAGGTCGGCAACAGCCCGGACTACCTGGCCACCACCGTCTCGTACCGGCTGGGTTTCCGCGGCCCCAGCATCAACGTCCAGACCGCGTGCTCGACCGCCCTGGTCGCGGTCCACCTGGCAGGTCAGGCGCTGCGGACGGGCGAGTGCGACTACGCGCTCGCCGGAGCGGTCGAGGTCGAGCTGCCCTACCGGGTGGGCTACACGTGGGTGGAGGGCGGCATCTACTCGCGGACCGGCCACATCCGCCCGTTCTCGGAGGACGCCTGCGGGACGTTCTTCGGGTCAGGCGTCGGCGTGGTGGCGCTGAAACGGCTCGGTGACGCGCTGGGGGACGGCGACCACGTCTACGCCGTGATCAGGGGATCGGCGGTCAACAACGACGGCGGTGACCGGGTGGGGTTCACCGCGCCGGGAGTGGAGGGCCAGGCACAGCTCATCGTCGAGGCGCTGGCGGTGGCCGAGGTCCACCCCGGCAGTATCGGGTTCGTCGAGGCGCACGCGACCGGCACGCTGGTCGGGGATCCGATCGAGGTGGCGGGCCTGACGCGGGCCTACCGCGCTGCCGGGGACACGCGCGTGGGCAGCTGCCCGATCGGGTCGGTGAAGGCGAACGTCGGTCATCTCGGCCCGGCGGCCGGCATGGCGGGCCTGATCAAGGTGGTCCAGGCGCTCAGGCACCGGGCCATCCCGCCGACCATCAATTTCTCCGGCCCGAACCCCCGGCTGGATCTGGACAGCAGCCCCTTCCACGTGGTGACCGAGCTGACACCGTGGCCGGACGGGGGCACCCCGCGCCGCGCGGGCGTCAGCGCCTTCGGGATCGGCGGCACCAATGCGCACCTCATCGTCGAGGAGGCGCCCCCGCGGGCCGCGGCGCCCGCCTCGCCGCGGGATTGGCACACCCTGCCGCTGTCGGCCAAGTCGGCGACGGCACTGGACGCCTCCGCCCACCGCCTCTCCGCCGCCCTGACCGAAGGGGAGGCCGCCGACCTGGCCGACGTCGCCTACACCCTGCAGGTTGGCCGTACGGCACTGCCGTACCGCAGGGCCGTAGTCGCCGCGAACGTGTCACAGGCCGCGGCCACGCTCGCCGGTGGCGGGCCCGCGAACCCGGCGACGGCCGTCGCGGTGACCGGCCGCCGGGACGTGGTGATGATGTTCCCCGGGCAGGGCTCCCAGCACGTGGGCATGGGCGGCGACCTCTACCGGACCGAGCCGGTCTTCCGCGAGGCGCTGGAGGAGTGCGCCGAACTCCTGCGGGACCACCTCGACCGCGACCTGCTCTCGTTGCTCTACCCCGACGAGGCCGGCGACCACGCCGAGGACCTGCTGCGCCGTACCTGCTACAGCCAGCCGGCGCTGTTCGCCGTGGAGTACGCGCAGGCACGCCTGCTCGCGGCGGCCGGCGTCTCCGCCACGGCCATGATCGGCCACTCGATCGGCGAGTACGTGGCGGCGACGCTCGCGGGCGTCTTCTCCCTGCCCGACGCGCTGGCCGTGGTGGCCGCGCGCGGGCGGCTGATGAACGCGATGGCGCCCGGCGCGATGCTGGCGGTGGCCGGTACGGAGCACGAGGTGGCCGGCCTGCTGCCCCGGGAGGCCGGGGTCGCCGCCGTCAACGGGCCGCGATCGACGGTGGTCGCATGTCCGCTCGCCGCGCTCGACGACATCACCGCGACCTTCAAGCGGGCGGGCCTGGCATGGACCCGGCTGCATACGTCGCACGCCTTCCACTCCGCCCTGATGGAGCCATGCCTGCCGGAGTTCACCGCCATCGTGGGCAACATCGAGCTGTCGGCGCCGAAGGTGCCGTTCGTGGCCGACGTGAGCGGTGATTGGATCACTGACGAGGAGGCGACGGACCCCGGTTACTGGGCCCGGCACCTGCGCGAACCCGTGCGCTTCTCCGAGGGCGTCGAGCGCCTCGCCGGCATGGGGAACGTCGTGCTCGCCGAGGCCGGGCCGGGGACCACGCTGTCCACCCTGGCCCGCCAGTGCCTGGGACGCGACACCGTGCCGGTGATCCCGACCATGGGTCGCGGCTCCGGCGGCCCGGAGCTCGCCAGGGCGCTGGGCGAGCTGTGGGTGAATGGTGTCGACGTCGACTGGGTGAGCTGGTCGGGCAAGCGGCTCAGGACGCCGCTGCCCCCCTATCCCTACGAGCGTCAGCCGTACTGGGTGGAACCGGACCCGCAGGCGGCCGAGCAGGACCCGGAATCCGGGGCCTCCCTCCCGCTGGAGGAGTGTGCCTACGTGCCGCACTGGGAGGAGGACTCCCTCCTGGCCGCGCCTCCGCTCCCTGCTGGGCCCTGGCTCGTGCTGGCCTCCGGCCACCCGGTGGCCGACGCTTTGGTGGCAGAGCTCAGGAAGCGGCGACGCGTCACCGTGGCACGTTCCGGGGCGGGCTTCGAGGCTGTCGCGCCGGGCGAGTTCACCTTGCGCCCCGGCAGCGCCGACGACCTCGACATGCTCATGCGGGAGTTGGCCGCCGACCCGCCCACCGACGTGGTCCACGCTTTCACGCTGACCGATCCGCGGCCCGACGTGCTGGCCGACGACAGCGTCGAACAGACCCTGGCGGAGGGCTTCTCCAGCCTCTTCCACCTGGGTCAGGAACTGGCCAGGGGCGAGCACGCGCGGCCCGCGCGCGTCCACGTCCTGTCCAGCAACCTCCAGGAGGTCACCGGCACCGAGCAGTTGGACCCCGCGAAGGCGGCCCTGCTCGGACCAGCCCTCCTCATCGCACGCGAGGTCGCCGGAGTCAGCGTGCGCAGCGTCGACCTGGCGCTGCCCGCCGCGCTGCCCGCCGGGACGGTCGCCAGGCAACTCATCACCGAGTTCTCCGCCCGCGTCCCCGAGCGCCAGGTGGCCTGGCGCGGCCGGAAACGCTGGCGGCTGGCCTACCGCACGCTGCGCTGGGACGGCTCGGAGCAGGCCGGTCCGGTCGTCGAGCCGGGCGGCACCTACCTGATCACGGGTGGCCTGGGCGGCATCGGGCTCGCGGTGGCGGAGGATCTCGCGGCGAGGGTGAGCCCCATCACGCTGACGCTGCTGGGGCGGAGCGCCGTACCACCCAGGGAGCGGTGGACGGCGCTGGCGGCCGACCCGGCCACCGCCGAGCCCCTGCGGCAGCGGCTGGCCCGGCTGCTGGCGCTGGAGGAGTCCGGGGCGACGGTGGTGACGATCCAATGCGACGTCAGCGACGAGGTGGCCCTGGCCGGAGCGATAGCCGGCCTTCGTGCCGCCCACGGTCGCGTGCACGGCGTCCTCCACGCCGCCGGCGTGGCCGGCGGCGGGATGATGGCGGTACGCACGGACCGGGAGGCCGCCGCGGTTCTCGCCCCAAAGGTGACCGGGACGTTCGCGCTGCACCGGCTGCTCGGCGACGAGATCGACTTCATGGTCCTGTTCTCCTCGACCGCCGCGATCACCGGCAGCTTCGGGCTGGTCGACTACTGCGCCGCCAATAACGTGCAGGACGCCTTCGCCCGCTGGGCCGCGCAGCGTGACCTGCCTGTCCACTCCATCGGATGGGCCAAGTGGACCGAGTTCGGCATGGCGGCCGACACCACGGGCGACGCCCCGGACGCCTTCCGGGACCTGCAGATCGGGGTGAGGTTCGAGCCGGCCAAGCATGCCCTGCTGGATCGCCGGATCCTGCGGTCCGCCCAGGACGAGATCGTCTTCTCCACGACGCTGGAGCCGGGCGGGCACTGGACGACCTCCCGCGGCGGAGCCGGTGGTGACGAGGTGCTGAGCGCCGCCGCCCTGCTGGAGATGGTGCTCGGGGCGTACGCCGAGGGCGTTTGCGGGACCGGGACGGCCGGCGACGCCCTCTTCCACACGCCGGTCAGGGTGAGTGGCCCCACGGAGGTCCGCATCTCATTGCGGCCGGACGAGCGAGGTCATGCCGTCACGGTGACCTCGGCGCCGGTCGGCGCCGAGCCGCGGCCGTGGACACACCACATGCGCTGCAGGATGGAGGCTCGCGAGGAGCCCCGGGAGACGCGGCACGACCTCGCCGCGATCGCCGCGAGGTGCACGCGGTCCGACCGCCCCGCACCCGACCGCCCCAACGCCGGAAGCGTCACCGACCTGCTGACCGGCGATGAGGACCGGCTCGTACGGGTGGAGCTCGGCGCGGAGCTCTGGCCCGAGTGCGAACTCTTCCACCTTCACCCGGCCCTCCTCGACACGGCGCTGAACGCGTTGGAGGGCGGGGGCAGGCGAGCGGTCCGGGCCTGGCAGCGCGTGACGCTGCACGAACCCCTGCCTCCCGTCTTCTGGGCGCACGCCAGGAACAGGGGGGAGGACGTCTTCGACCTCACCCTCATGCACGAGGACGGCCGGGCGATCGCCGAGATCATCGGTTACGCGGCAGGCCGCCCAGGCCCGGCCGGTGAGCGGGCGATCATGACCTACGACAGCCACTACGCCCAGTCGATCACCGCCACGGGAATCAGCCCGGAAATGGGCCTGGAAGCACTCAGGCGGGTGCTCGCCCAACGACCCGCACCCCATGTGATCATCTGCCCAGAGGGCCTGCACACTGCCCTGCGCAGAACCGAACAGCTCACGGTGGAGGTGGTGGAGCAGCAACTGGCCAACGTTCATCTGGTCACCTCGCAGCACACCCAGGAACGGCTGGTCGACACCCCCTATGTGGCGCCCAGGACCGAGCTGGAGCGGGCTCTCACGGGATTCTGGGCGGGATCGCTCGGCGTCGACCAGATCGGGCTCGACGACGACTTCTTCGAACTCGGCGGCAACTCGCTGGTCGCGGTGCAGCTGTGCGCGCGGATCCGCGACGGGCTGTCGGTGGAACTCCCCATGGGAAGTCTCTTCGAGCATCCGTCGGTGGCGAGCCTGGCCGAGTACATTGCCGCGAGCGACCGGGCCCGCTCATGACGTGGGTCCAGTTCGCGAAGCCCGGTGCGTGGGAGCCCACTGTCCTGATCTGTTTCCACCACGCCGGTGGCGGCGCCTCCTTCTACCGGAGCTGGCCGGCCGCCTTCGCCGGCCGCGGCATCGAGGTGTGGCCGGTCCAGCTTCCCGGCAGGGAGAGCCGGCACGCCGAGGCCCGCATCACCGACCTGGCCCGGCTGATCGACGCCATGCTGCCCGAACTGGCGGCCGGGCTCGCCGGCCGGCCGTACCTGCTGTACGGCCACAGCGCCGGAGCGCTGGTGGCGTGCGCCTTCGCGCTCGCCATGACGGGGGCCGGCCTGGCGGGCCCACGTCACGTGGTCGTCGGCGCCTGCCGCCCGCCCAGCAGGCCGGACCCCGACGCGCCCATCCACCTGCTGCCGCCCGACCGGCTGCCGGCCAAGCTCATGTCGTACGGCGGCCTGCCTCCGGAGGCCCACGACTTCCCCGACCTCGTGGACCAGGTCATGGCCGCCATGCGGGACGACCTGCGCCTGGTCGAGACGGCCGCATGGCCGGGCGGGCCGTGGCTGGACTGCCCGGTCACGGCCGTGGGCGGGATCGAGGACGTCAACGTCCCCGTCGACGTGCTGCCCCACTGGCGTGAGATCACCAGCGGTCCGTTCGTCACTCATCGGCTGCCCGGCGGGCACTTCCCCGCCGGGGGAGCCACGCAGCGGCTACAGGGGGTGATCTGGAATGCCCTGGCCCGATCCTGACGCGGGCCCCGCGGCCGTGGAGCTGGAGGACCTGCGCAAGGTCTATCCCGGTGCCGCCGCCCCCGCCGTGGACCAGGTCACGCTGACGATGCCTGCCGGGCAGGTGTTCGGCCTGCTCGGCCGTAATGGAGCGGGCAAGACCACCATCATCCGCATGATCGCCACGCTGCTGCTGCCGACGTCGGGGCGCGTCCGGGTGTCCGGCCTTGACACCCGCGTCCGGCAGAAGCAGGTGCGCGGGCTCCTCGGCGTCGCGCTCGGCGGGGAGCGCAGCGTCTACTGGAAGCTCACCGGACGCCAGAACCTGGAGTACTTCGCCGCACTGCACGGGCTGTCCAGGCGGCGCTCGCGGGAGCGTATCCAGGAGATCCTGGAGCGGATGGAGCTCGCGGACCGTGCCGACGACCACGTCGAGCAGTACTCCACCGGCATGCGGCAGCGCCTGGTGATCGCCCGCGCGCTGCTCAACCGGCCCGCGGTCCTCCTGCTCGACGAGCCGACCAACGGGCTGGACGTGCACGCGGCGGAGAACCTGCACCAGCACATCCGAGAGCTGCGCCGGGCCGGCCACAGCATCGTCCTGACCACGCATGACATGGCCGAGGCCGACGCGCTCGCGGACCGGATCGGGATCATCGACCGCGGGAGCCTGATCGCCGAAGGCCGGCCGGATGAGCTGAAGCAGCGTGTCGGCGCGGCCCAAGTGATCAACATGCGGTTCCGTGACCCGGGAGCGGCCCGGATCCGGTCCCTCACCTTGGAGCTGGAGGAGATCGCCGAGGTCGGTGTCGAGCGGGACGCCGGCCGGGTGGCCATGACCTTGATGAGCAAGCTCTCCGACGACCTGGTGCCGTGCCTGATCGCCGTGTTCGGGCGGCACGGGATCGCCGTCCAGAACATCGAGAGCGAACCGGTGAGCCTCAGGGACGCCTTCCTGGCCCTGACCGCGGCGGGCGCCGATGCGAGGTGAGGCCATCGCGTTCTGGGCGGGCGTACGCAAGGAATGGCAGGTGATGGCCCGCTACCCGAGCACCTTCGTGATGATCGGGTTGTCCGCCGTACTCATCCCGGCCACCTACTACGCCCAGGCGCTGGGCTACTCGGGCGGCAGCGGCCAGGCGATGGACGCCTTCGCCGCCCGCGCCGGGACGGCACAGGTGGGTGGCTTCATCTACCTGGGCTGGGCGGTCTACCTGTGGATCTCGGAGATGCTCTGGGGCCCGGGCACGGCGCTGCGCAACGACCGCATGCAGGGCTCGCTGGAGGCGGTCCACCTGACGCCGGCCTCGCGCTTCAGCATCCTGTTCGGCCCGGTGGCGGCCCAGCTCCTGCCCGCCGCGGTGCTCTTCGGCGTGGTCGGGCTGATGTTGCGCTTCGCTTTCGGCATCCCGCTGGAGGGTGGGAGGCTGCTGGGCGGACTGGTGATCATCCTCGCGTCGGTGCCGCCGCTGTGCGGGCTGGGCGCGCTCACCTCGGTCGTCGTCCTGTACTGCCGCGATGCGGACGGCGTGGTCGAGGCGCTCCGCGGCGTGCTGGGCCTGATCTGCGGTGTCACGTATCCGATCGCCGTGCTCCCGGGCTGGTTGCAGCCGATCAGCCAGGCGCTCCCGCCGACACAGGTCCTGGACCTGCTGAGGGACCAGGTGCTCAACGCCACCGCGCTCGCCGAGCACGGCACCCGGGTCGCGATGTTGCCGCTGGCCGGGGTGGTGCTCGCGGTGTTGGCGACGGCGGTGCTGGGCCGGGCGCTGCGGTCGAGCCAGCGCACGGGACGATTGGGGCAGTTCTGATGGGCGTGACACTGGCCGTCGTGCGGCGCGAATTCCAGGTGCAGTGCCGCTATCCGCTCAGCATGGTCAACCTCGTGCTGCTCACGCCGCTGTACGAGCTCGCCCTGCCTGCGCTGCTGCTCGGCTCGGCCTTCCTGGTCAACGGCTCGGCGGTCGGGCTGGCGCGCCTGGTGGGGACGACGGACCTGGCCGCGTGGCTCGGCGTCGGCGTGTTCGTGGCGTCCCTGCTCGTGGGCGCGGTCATGAGCGTCGCGGGCACGGTGCGCTCCGACCGGGTGACCGGTGTCCTGGAGCACTCCTGGGCCACTCCTGCCTCGCGGGAGGCGTTCGTGCTGGGCGCGGTGCTCACGGGGACGCTGTTCACCGTCGCGTCCAGCGGCCTGCTGATCGCCGTTGCCGTGGTGTTCCTGGGTGCCTCCTACTCGCCCCCGGGGCTAGTGCTGAGCATCCCGGTCTGCGGCGTCATGCTTCTCGGCAACTGCGGACTCGGCTATCTGGCAGCCGCCGCCGGGCTGCGGCTGCGCCGCCCGGAGGCCGTGCTGGACCCGGTCATGGCGCTGGCGGCGACGTTCTCCGGCGTGGCTTTCCCACTGACCGTCCTGCCCGAGGCGCTGCGCGTGCTCACTTACCCGCTGCCCGCCACCTGGTGCCTGGACCTGCTCCGGCACCTGACCGTCGGCACCGCGCCGCTGGCGCCGCCGCTCGTGGAGCTGGCCGCGGCGACGGCCACCTCACTGGCGTTCTTCTTCGGCGGTCGCTGGGTCTTCCTCCGCACCGAGCGTCAGGTCATGGCCGCGGGCACGCTGACCCAGTTCTGATCCCGGCGCGGTGCTCTCCACGACCGTGATCCGCAACTCGCTGGTGTAGCACTCACCGTCGCCGTCGGGAAGCCAGAGCTCCTCCGGAGTGGGCAGCATCTCGGTGAAGGTCAGGTGGCCGGCCGTCTTCTCCGGCCGTTTGACCGCCCGCGCCACCAACTGCACCAGGAAGGGGCTGTGCAGGTCCAGGTAGATGGGCTTCTCCCCGTCGACCGCACGCCAGAACGTGTGACGCGGGATCCCGCGCTCCTCCGCCACCGCCAGCACCCGGCGGCGCAGCTCGCGATCCGGCAGACCGCTCTCGGGCACGAACTCCTCGACCGGGATCCGCCAGGTCTCCCGGCAGATCACCAGCCGGTCCACCGTCACCCGCGGACTGTGCGGCCACAGAGGCATGATCCTGAAACTCGGCGCGCTGGCCATCGCGATCAGCTCGCCCACCACGCTGAGCAGCGGGTACGCCCGCCCATCGGGGAACGTCGCCACAAGACCATCCGGCGACGGCGCGACCTTGATGGCCGCCATGTCGAGGCTGCGCCCGCCCGGCGGTGTACGGGCGCCCGCGCGCTGCCCCATGGACAGGTACTCGTAGCGTGGCGAGAAGGTCTCGGGGACCGGGTAGCTCATGCCGGTCAGCGCCCTGGGCCGGCGACAGTAGAGCGGGACGAAGCGTGGCCCGCCCTGCGACAGCGCCGCCTCGGCGGGGCGCAGGATCACGTCGGGAGCCGGCGGGATCTCCTTGAAGGCGCTGGTGTCGCAGGTGACGACGCCGGCGTGCAGCTCGCCGAGCACGAAGTGGTAGTCGCCGCGGTTGATCGCGTCGGCGCCCCGCGCGGCGATCATCACGTCGGGGCTGTGATGCCGGCCCCCGTACCAGCGGGGGGAGTCGGTGGCGAAGCGCCGGGCCACGTCAGCGGCCAGGTCGCCGGAGGCAAGGCGGACGTGGCGGTCGCCCGGGCCCACCTTGAGCACCGAAGCCCAGCGGTCCGCCAGCTCCTCGAGGACATGGGGGACGCTCGGCTGGTCCATCGTCTGGTAGAGCCGCCAGCAGATGGCGTCCAGGGGCACGTCGCCCTCGCCGTACAGAGCCGCGAGCTCGGCGTAGAAACCGCCGAGCCAGCCGGCGACCTCCTCCCCGACGCGGTGGCAGAACCAGCGAGCGCTGGTCAGCACGAGGGCGAGCGGGGAAGCAAGCTCCTCCAGCACGCCCGGGCCGAGCCGCACGTTCACCGCCCGCGTGGCGCGCGAGGAGAACAGCCGCCTGCCGTACTCGGCGGCGTCCTTGACCCGGCTGCCGCCGGCTTCGGCCAGACGTGCGTAGGCGGCCTCACCGTCGGACAGGGCGGCCTTGAGCTCGGCCGGGGTGAGGGCGGCCTGCACCCGGTCCCGCACCTCGCACAGTTCGTCCATACCCGCCAGCGCGCGCAGGACCGGCGCGCTAGGGGGCAGTTCCCGGAGCTGGCGTCGCAGGGCACGCTCGGGGGCCAGGTCGAGCGGGATGTCGAAGCCCCAGTGGAGGATGTCCTCCTCGGCGAAGGCGTCGAGCATCGCGAGGGCCACTGCCTCGTCGGGGAGCCGCGCCGCGATCTCCGCCGCGCGGCGCGTGCCGTCCACGAGGTCGAGCAGGCTCACCTCGGCCCTGGACAGGCGGCGCGGCGGCGCCCCCACCCGCAGGATGACCCGCCCCAGGCGGGTCACCCCCATGCTGAACGCGGGCGGCAGGTGCCGGCGGATCTCAGGGGCGCGGGCCAGCGTGTCGGCCAGCCTGTCGATCGCCCAGTCCTCGAAATGCACCCGCTCCTGTTCCACGACCTCTTTGCCGGCGGAAATGCGCACGCGTGGGCCGGTCGGCTCGAAACTGCCCCACGCCGCAGGGCCGAAGAAGCCGATGGTCTCGTTTTTCGTGTGATAACGCTGGAGATACTTGACCATCGTGTCCACATTGCGGCGACGGGTTTCCCTGGTCCTCTTGGGAGCCGTTTCGCCGTCGCCCGCGTGGCGTGCCAGCCAGCCGACGACGTGCTCGAAGATGTGGGGGTTCTGCCACAGCAGCGCCATCCCTATCCTGCCGTCGGAGGCGAGATCGACCGCTGCCTGGACGGCTTCGGGCGACGACATCGGGTCGGGGTGCTCCGACGCGGGTGCGGCGAGTGCCTGCTGCAGGTCACGCAGCGGAAATCCCGCGCTGCGTAATCCGAAATGTCGCCAGATGCGCCAGGGGCTTCCGCCCAGAGGGAGCAGATCGTCGTGCTCCGGGTCTCCCTGTGATAAAGGCAGCACACATCGATCGTGGTGCCGGCCGTCCCGGCCCGGTAGTCGCGTGTTATGTGAACCCCATTTAATTGATATTGCCGCTCCTTCCGCGGGCCGTGAATCGTGACCTGAGAGTTCGGAGGGAGTGTGCCTTGTCGTACGAGCCGCCGGTGCCACCCGAGACCAGGCTTCCGAACAGTCACGCACAGCGGTCGTTGCTGTGCTCCCGCCGCCCGCCCCGGCCGTGCGTGACGGCCGCGATCGAGCTGTCCGGCCCGGTGCGGGAGGACATGCTCCGCGCCAGGCTCGCGGAGGTCGTCCGGTGCCGGCCCGCCCTGCGCAGCCGGTTCACGAGCGAGGAGGAGCACAGCATCGCCGCGGTGGCCGAGGCCGGCTTCGCCTGCCACCTCGTCGAGGGCTCCGAGCCGGAAAGCTGGTCCCGTGCCTATGAGATGGCGGCCGAAGACGCCACCCGCCGCTTCCCGGCCGGTCAGTCACCGCTCGTACGGCTGGCCGTGTTCACCACCCGGCACGGCAGGCACCTGTTGGTGGTCGACGCGGATCCGCTGGTCTGTGACGCGTGGTCGGCCAACCTCCTCGTGGACGACCTGCTCGGTGAGGAGCGCCGGGGCGAGCCGGACGACTACGTCGAGGTCTGGCGGGCGCGTCAGGCCTGGGTGGACGGCCCCGGCCACGCCGAGGCACTGGATCGGCGGCTACGGTCGGTCAAAGGGGCCTGGCGGCAGTGGCCCGTGTCCGTCGGCACCTCCGGCCCGTGCCCCGATCCACGGGCGGACCTGCCCGGCGGCCACATCGACATCGACGTCGAGACGGCCACGGCCCTGCGCGAACGCGTGCGGAAGGCGCGGGGCTCCATGCTGGCCGTCGCCGCCGCCGCCCTGCGCATGGCGTTCGCCGGCGCCCTCCCCGCGCCGCTGGCCCTCACCACGACCTTCGCGGCACGGGAGACGCAGGCCGAGGCCGCAGTGGTGGGGCTCCTGGCGACCGAAGGCGTCCTCGCGCTCCCGCCCCTCTCGGGAACGGTCAACGACTACCTCAGGGTGCTGCGCGACGAGATCTTCGCCGCCCTGGCGGACCAGCGCCTGCCGTACGAGAGCGTCGCCCCCCACCTCGGCGGCCCCGCAGCAGGATTGTCGATGGCGCTGCTCTACCTGCCGGAGCAGTTGACCGGCGGCAAGCAGCGCGATCTGCTCGTCGGCACGGCGCGCGCGGCGAGAACCGGGCTGATGATCTGCCCGTCGGGCGCGGACGTGGACCTTTTCATGCTCGAACAGCCACCGCCGGTGGAGGACGGCCTGCGGCCCGCGCTCCGGCTGGGAGCACAGAGCGGAAGCAGCGCGGTGGATGACGCGACCGTCAACCACATCCTGCACGGCTGGGCCCGGATGGTCCACGTCCTGGCGGGACAGAACTGGTCGGCACGCCAGGCCGCGAGCCTCTCCCCGGCGGGCCACGCCAGGATCGCGCACTGAGGCCGGCATGCCGACGACGACGCGGACAGGCAGCCGGATCTCCCTGATCCACGAAGCCTTCGCCCGGGTGGCCGCGGAACGCCGGCGCGAGCCGGCCGTGAGCTGCCGCGATCGCAGCATCACGTACGGCGAGCTGGATGAGCGCGCCGAACGCCTCGCCGGCGGCCTGGTCGCCAGGGGCGTCGCCCCAGGAACGGTCGTGGCGTTGCTGATGGAGCGGGACATCGAGGTGGTCGTGGCGGCGCTGGCGGTGGTGAAGGCGGGCGTCGCGTTCCTGCCTCTCGACCCCGGTCACCCCGACACCCAGCTGGAGCACGTGCTGCGGACCGTCCGGGCCGAGGTGCTGATCACCGACGCCGTCGATCGATGCCCGTCCGGACCGGCGCCGATGTCCCTCGGCACGGTCGCGCAAGGGCCGTGGTCGTCCTCGCGGGTACGAGTCGGCCCGCACGACCTCGCCTTCGTCAACCAGACCTCGGGATCGACTCACCAGCCCAAGGCCGTTGGGATAAGCCACCACAGCGCCGCTGTCGCTGCCGACGGCTGGCTGGACAGGTACTCCTTGCGCGGCGACCCCGTACCGCACCTGCAGTACGCCGGCACGAGCTTCGACGTGTTCGTCGCGGACCTGCTCCGGTGCCTGCTGTCAGGCGGCGAGCTGGTCGTCTGCCCCTCCGATGTGCGTCTGGACCCGCCCGCGCTCGCCGACCTCATCGAGGCACGCGGCATCGCTTTCGCGGAGTTCACCCCGACCCTGCTGGGCCTGCTCGTCGAGTACCTGGAGGCGGCCGGGAGACGGCTGCCCGGGCTGCGGACGCTGGCCCTGGGCGGGGAACCCTGGCTGGTGGAGACCTACCACCGGCTCTCGAAGCTCCTTCCGAACGCCACCATCGTCAACACCTATGGCCTCGCCGAGACGACGATCGACAACCTCGCCCACTTCGGCCCGCCCCCCGCCGGAGCCGCGCCGGGGGAGTTCATGCCGCTGGGCCACCCGCATCCGGGCACCGAGCTCATCGTCGTCGATCCGGAGACCGGGTACCAGGCCACCGGCGGCGCAGGCGAGCTCGTGATCGGCGGCGACTGCGTGGCCTCCGGCTACCTGGGGCAGCCGGAGCTGTCGGCCCAACGGTTCGTCGCCGATCCGAGGGGCCGACCGGGCCTCGCCGTACGCACCGGGGACCTGGTGCGCGTCGCGGACGACGGCGCTTTCACCTACGTCGGGCGGTGCGACGACCAGGTCAAGATCCGGGGCGTCCGGGTGATGCTGCGGGAGGTCGAGTCGGCCCTGCTCACCCACCCCCAGGTGCGCCAGGCCGCCGTGGTCGCCACGACGGGGCCGGACGGCACCGAGCTCGTCGCCCATCTGGCGGCCGACGGCGAGCCGCCCGTCGTGGAGCTGTGCGCGGCGATCGCCCGTACGGCGGGCCCGCACGCCGTCCCGGCGCGGTTCGTGCATCACGCGTCCCTTCCGGTCAACGTCAACGGCAAGATGGACAGAAAGCGCCTGGCCGCCGCGGTCCCCCCGGAGTACGTCCGCACGTCGTCCGCTGCGACGGCGAAGACGCCGTCGTCAGCTCCTCCGGCTCCGGAGCCCGCCGATCCGGCTGGCGCGGTACGCGCGGCCTGGGGCGAGGTCTTCGGGCGACCCAGCTTCCAGGACGACGATCACTTCTTCGCCATGGGCGGCGACTCGGTCTCGGCGGTCCGCATGGTCATGCGCGTCGGCCGCGCCCTCGGCGTCCGGATACCCGCCGACTGGCTGCATCGGCATCCGACCTTCGCCGGCTTCCTGGAGCGCCTGGCCACCGAGCACCGGCCCGCTGGCGCCATCCCGTCCCGCCCCGACCCGCGCGAGCATCCGCCGACGCCTCGGCAGCGGCGGCTGTGGCTGATGTGGCGGCTCAACCCCGGCGACCTCGCCTATGTCGTCCCGACGACGATCGACCTGGCGGGCGAGCTCGACGAAGCGGCGCTGGCCACGGCCCTGACCGGCATCGTCACCAGGCACGAACCCCTTCGCACGATCTTCGTGGACCGGGACGGAGAGCCGGTCTGCCGCGTGCTCGATCCGGCGCCCGTTCAGATCGACGTCGAAAGCGTCACGGACGAGGAGCACGCGCGCGAGCGTGCCGCCCACCTGATCCAGCAGCCCTTCGCCCTGGACGAGGAGCCGCCGCTCCGGGCCCGCCTCCTCCGGCTGAGCGCCGGCAGGCACTGGCTGGTGCTGCTCCTGCACCACATCGCCACCGACCAGGAGTCCGAACGCGTCCTCCTGGAGGAGCTGGGCCGCGCCTACCGCGCCGCGCCGACAACACCGCCCTCGCCGGGTGTCAGCTACGGCGACATCGCCGCCTGGCAGGACGCCCAGACGCAGGACGACCTCCCGCAGCGGCTGGAGTACTGGCGGCAGCGGCTCGAAGGCCACCGTAGCCTGCCCCTGCCGCTCGAAGGGACGGCCACCGAATCGCGCGGAGCGGGAACCCGCCGGACGGTGCGGCTCGAACGAGAGGTGGCGCGGCGGCTACGCCTGCTGGCGAGCCGGCAGCGCACCACGCCTTTCGTGGCGCTCATGGCCGCGCTCGCCGAGCTGGTCGGCCGTCGTACGGGAGAGCGCGACGTCTGTCTCGGGTACCCGCTCTCCCGTCGTGAGCCGGCGGAGTCGGAGGGGCTGGTCGGCTTCTTCGTCGACACCTCGATCGTCCGCGTCCGCTGGTCCGGCGACAGCGACTACCGGTCGCTGGTGGACCGGGTCCGCGACGAGGTGGCCGCCGGTCTGGCCCATGGCGTCTCCTACGACCTGCTCGCCGAGCAGCACGGGCGGAACCGGCCGCTCTTCCACGTCTGGTTCAACCACCTCGGCGCGGAGGTGGAGCCTCCGGAGCTGGCGGGGCTGCGTACCGCGCTGGTCGAGCCGCCCGTCGCCCCCGCGCTGTTCGACCTGAACCTTTACGTGAGCGAGCAGGGCGAGGATATCCGGATCGACCTCGTGCACGACCCTTCGGTCTGCTCCGCCGAGGCGGCCGAGGAGGTCTTGGAGCAGTACGCCATGCTCCTGCGGGCCGCCGCGACCGCCCCGGACACGGTGATGCGGCGGCACCGGCTCACGACTGCCCGCGCGGCCCGTCTCCTGCCTGATCCGGAGGGCCCGCTGGAGCACGAGCCGGTCGAGCCGTCCGCCCTCGCGCGCCGGCTCCTCAGGTCGTCGCGCCGGGCTCCTGACCGCCTTGCCGTCCGAGGGCCGGACGGCGACCTCACTCACCACGATCTCCGCCGGGTCGTCCGCGGCCTGCGTCACTCCCTGCGGCAGGCCGGGGTACAGCCGGGAGACGTGGTCGCCGTGCACGCCGAGTACGTGCCCCACCTCGTGGGCGCCGTGCTGGGCGTCCTGGCCGTGGGCGGGCGTCTCCTCCTGCTGGACGCGGAGTATCCGGCCGACCGTCTGAACCACTACCTCGGCCGCGCCCGGCCGCGCTGCGTGGTGACCCTGGGGCCCCGGCCGGTCCCGGCCGATCTCACGGTGGTGTCCATCGCCCAGGACGGCTCCGCCTCGACGACGGCAGCCGCCGTGCGGGAGCCGGACACCACGAGCTTCGACAGCGCCGGATACGTGGCCTTCACCTCGGGGACGACCGGCGAGCCGGCCGGTGTCGTGGGGCGGCTGGAGCCGATCGTGCACTTCCTGCGCTGGTACTGCGCCGAGTTCGGCCTCGGGCCCGCGGACCGCTTCGCCCTGCTGGCCGGGCTGTCGCACGATCCACTGTTCCGCGACGTCCTGACACCGCTGTGGGCTTGCGGCGTGCTCTGCGTGCCGACCGCGGAGACCCGGTCCACGCCCGGCTTGCTCCTGCGGTGGCTGGCGCGGGAGCACGTGACCGTGCTCCACCTCACGCCACCGCTGGCCAGACTGCTCCTCGAAGCCTCGCGCGGCAGCGGTGTGCGGCTGCCTGCCGTACGGCTGATCGTGCTCGCAGGAGATGCGCCGGCCCCGAGCGATGTGGCCGGGCTCGCGACGCTGGCACCCGCCGCGGTGCTCGTCAACGGGTACGGCACGACCGAGACACCGCAACTGGTCTCCTGGCGGGTCCTGCGGCCGGGCCGGCCGGTCGCGCTGGGTCCTGGCGCTCCGGGCAGCCGTCTCCTCGTGGTCGACGCCGAGGGACGCTCCTGCGGGTTCGGCGAGGTCGGCCAGATCGTGGTCCGCAGCCGGTGGCTGGCCGAAGCGCTGCCGCCGGGCGAGGGCTTTCAACCGGATCCCGTGCCCGGTGTCGGCCGATTCGCGACGGGAGACCTCGGGCGGTACCGGATGGACGGCAGCGTCGCGTTCGAAGGCCGGGCCGGCACTCTCGTCAAGGTACGTGGGCATCGCGTCAATCCCGCGGAGGTCGACGCCGCACTCATGCGTGACCCCTCGATCACGGCGTCGGTGACCCTGGCCGTGCCTGGACCGGATGGGGCGGAGCTGGTGAGCTACGTCGTCCCGGCCCGGCCGCGCCCCTCCGTGGTGCCGCGGCTCCGGGACAGGCTCAGGGCGACGCTGCCCCCCGCCTTCATGCCGCGAAGCATCACGGAGGTGCCGAGGCTCCCACTGACGCCCAACGGAAAGGTGGACCTGGCCGCGTTGCCTGAGGTGTCACCGGCCCCGTCGGGCGTTCGGCCGAAGGGCCGGCTGGAAGAGCGCCTTGCCGGGATCTGGTCCACCGTTCTCGCCGTGCCGGATCCCGGCGTGACCGACAACTTCTTCGACCTGGGCGGGACGTCGCTGAAGCTGGCCCGCGTCCACTCGATGATCCGGCGTGAGTTCGGCGAGTCGGTTTCGCTGCTGACGCTCTATGAGAACCCGACGATCAGGACTCTGGCCGGTCGGCTGACGTTGGCGGAGCCGCCCGGTCTGGCCTCCGAACGCCGGGTCCATGACCGACTGGAGTCGGAGCGGGCCCGCAGACTCATCGCCCGATCGGGCCGCCTCTGACGACGTGTTGCACAAGCACGGAACGCCACCATGCGGGCGGGTCAGCGCCCACGAGCCTCAGGGGAGACCTGGAAACACCGGGCTGCCGGCCGTCGCCGGCTCGGGATGCGGGGTGCCGCGCTGAGTCAGATGCACGACCATGGTCGCGTCCGAGACCACCACGACGGAGTAAGGGGTGTCCGAGGTCAGGGCGTCGGAGTCGACCAGGTCGTCCAGGCTCAAGGCCCGGGTGCGCTGCGCGGGCACCATCGAGCGGAACGGGCCGAGCGGCGTCTCGCCCTCCGCGCAGAGGGTGAGCTCGACGTGGGCGTTCGTGGGGCTGACGTTGTCCAGATAGAGCAGGTCGCCCGGAGCGCACCCATCGGTGACGGACATTTTCCGGGTTCCAACCACTGTGCTCATGCGCGACTCCCGCGTTCTTCTGCGACCGTCCTGGCTCTACCCCGATAAGTCGGCCTCTATCCGGCGCCCTGCGACCGCTCGGTGAGGGCTCGCTCCTCGCTCTCCTCGAGATCGGCCTGACCCGTAATTCGGTCGACGGCCGGGCACCCCGTTGTCATCATGCTCCCCATGACGATCGAGTCGCGGGAACGGGTGCGGCGGTACTTCGACGAGTTCGGCAACGCCGAGTGGGACCGGCTCACCGGCGATGTCCGAGGCCGGGTCAGTCTGGAGATCCACCGCCGCTTCCTGGCCCGTCTCGTCCAGCAGGGCGACCGGGTGCTGGAGGTGGGCGCGGGGCCCGGCCGGTTCACCATCGAGCTGGCCGCCCTCGGCGCGACCGTCGTGGTCACCGACCTCTCCCCGGTCCAGCTGGCGCTCAACGCCGACCACCTGCGGGGCACCGTGAGCGAGGCCGCCGTGGAGCGCCGGGAGGTGCTCGACGTCTGCGACACCAGCCGGTACGCCGACGGCGAGTTCGACCTGGTACTTGCGTACGGCGGGCCGCTGTCGTACACCTTCGAGCACGCCGAGGAGGCGATGCGTGGCCTGCTGCGGATCAGCCGGCCGGGCGGGCTCGTCGTCGGCTCGGTCATGTCGCTGCTCGGCGCCTGGCGGCACTTGCTCCCCGGGGCGGTCAAGGTGGCCGAGAGGATCGGCGAGGACGCCAACGACCGGATCCTGCGCACCGGCGACCTGCGTCACGAAGGCGGCCAGGGCATCGACACCCACGTGTGCCAGATGTTCCGTTACCGCGACCTGGCGGCCCTGGCCCGTGCCGCGGGTGGCGAGATCGTGGCGGCGAGCGCCAGTAACTGGGCCTCCCTGGGAGACCTGGACGCGCTCGCCGCGTTGGAGGCCGATCCTTCCCGGTGGGCCCGGTTCATGGAGCACGAGGTGGCCGCCTGTCAGGAGCCCGGAGCCCTGGACGGCGGCACCCACATCCTGTTCGCAGTGCGCGATCAGTCGTACGGGTCGTAGTCCCGGCGCTGGTGCCTGCGCTGCCCGTAATCGCGGGACTGCTCGTAATCGCGGGACTGCCCGTAATCGCGAGAGTGCCCGTGATCAGGAGACCGCTCGTACCGGGGCTGGGGCTGCTCGTATCCCCGCTGCTCGTACCCGGGTGATGGGTCATACCCGCGGGGCTGCTCGTACGGATACGGCTCCGGATCCGGCACGTACTCGATGGCCGTACGCCCGATCGTCGCCAGCAACGACAGGACGGCGATGCCGATGATCAGGTTGATGGCCGCTGTCGCGATCTGCGAGAGGATGCCCGCCGAGTACATGAACGGCAGGAATGTGATGATCACGGTGCAGAGCCCGCCGATCCAGCTGAAGAACTTGGTCGGCTCCGGCGTCGACAGCATGAGGATGTAGAGCAGCAGCGTCGCGATGAGCGCCAAGCCGGCGGCCGAGATCGCGTATCCCGTGGTCGCCGCGCTGCCGTAGGCGGGCGCGCCGTCGGGGGTGAGGACGCGGATGCCGAGAAGCCTCTTGCTGATCATGACTCCGACGACCACGATCAGTGCGGCCACCACGGCCGCGGCCACGCCTCCTCCCCACACTTTCGCCGGATTCACCCTCGGCCGGGTCGCCCCCTGGCGGGGGTCATAGCGATCATGGGAGGGGTATGACATGCGAATCACCCTTGTCGCGGATGCTGATCAGGCGCTTCGAGCACCTTACACGCACAGTCAAGAGGCGCGGACCGCCTGTGGCGTCGGCACGTCAGCGCGCGAGGGACGGCGTCAGGTACCCGTTGTGCACCAGCCAGACGGCCCGCTCCAGGTCAGGGGTCTGATAGCGGTCCTCGCCCAGGGGCGCCACGTACCTCCTGATCTCAGTCAGGAGGCTCCGCGTCGCGGCGCCGAGCGCGAGGCCGGACATCTGCTGCGCGATGAGGTCGATGCCCTGGGCCGCCATCAGGTACTGGACCGCGAGGACGACCTCCAGCCGGTCGAGGTTCTCGTGCAGGTGCCGGGCGGAGGCCATGGCCATCGTGTTGTGGTCCTCCTGGCCGTCCTTGACCGGCCGGGACAGCGTTCCCGCCGGCGTGGCCCTGGCCTGCATCTCCGGGATCAGCGCCGCGGCGACCGTCTGCACCTGCACCATCCCGGAGTTCAGCCCGACCGTCCCGCCGGCGAGGTTCGCCGGCAGGCCGTAGCTCCACCTGGGAGACAGCAGCCGCCCTGACAGCTCCTGCGACAGCACCCCGATGTCGGTGATCTCCGCATTCAGGGTGTCGGCGAGATGCCCCATGACGGAGCCGTCCCAGTTGCCGCCCATCACGAACTCGTACCCCGGGCCCTTGTCGCTCTTGAAGATCAGCGGGTTGGAGGTCGAGGAGTTGGCCTCGCGTACGAGCGCCCGGCGCGCGTCGGCGAGCACGTGCCGCAGTCCGGCCATGATGTGCGGCGCGGCCCGCACCGACACCGTGTCCTGGACCCGGGGGTGGTAGTTCGCCGGGTCGAGGCGCTTGCGGCCCTCTTCCGTCATCCAGCCCGAGCCCTCCACCATCGCGCGCAGCCGCGCGGCGACCGCGTTCTCCTCGGGGATGTGGCGTTCCTTGTGGGTACGCGCGTCGAGCGATCCTCGCTCGGCCCTGGTCGCCTCCATGAACAGGGCGAAGGCGGCCTCCGCCTGGTCGGCGAGCACGGTGGCCCGGTGCACGGCGGCCATCAGCGTGGCGGCCAGGACGGTGCTGCCGCTGATGATCGGCAGCGCCTCTCCTGCCTCGAACGTGAAGTCCCTGGGCAGGCCGGCCTTCGGCAGCATCTCGGAGGCGGGTCCCTCTTCGCCCCGGTAACGCACGGGCGCGTCCTCGCCGAGCGCCGCGAGCCCCGCCGCCGCCTGCGGCTGCAGGTCCCCGGTGCCCAGCGAGCCGACCTGCGGCATCCGCGGCACGACCCCGGCGTTGACCATGTCCAGCAGGCGCTGGGGCACCTCGGGCCGCACCCCGACGGTTCCCCTGGCCATCTGGTTCGCCTTGAGGATCAGGGCCAGCCTGACCACGTTGTCGGGCAGCGGCTCCCCGACGCCCGCGGCGTGGGAGCGCAGGACGTTGCGCTGGAACTGCTCCGCCTGCTCAGGTGAGAGCGGTCGGTCCTTCAGCGGCCCGAGCGCCTGGTTCCAGCCGTACACCCGCTGGTTGTCGAGGGCCGCCAGCGCTCCCGCCCGCGTCCTGCTCATGTTCGCCTGGGCGTCCGGTGCGAGCCGCGCGGTCACGGGTCGGCCTTCGAGGATCGCGAAGGCGTCCTGGAGCGAGAACGAATCCCCGTCCAGCACCAGCTCCGCGACCGGTGCCGTCTCGACGAGGGACGGTTCCGGATCGGCGACGGCCTGGCCCGGGGGCACACACAGGGCGGCGAGCAGGCCCACGCCGGCGGCCACACGTCCTACTTTGCTCATCGACTCGTCCCACGGCTCTCACTACGAAGATCAATGCCGCTGCCATATAGCCATGGGACGGGGAAGCGCCGGAGACGGCGCGACACCGGCGGGACGAGTGCTGACGTGATCTCTACCGGGTTTTAGGACGGGCACTTACTCGACCATCGGCTACGGCAGGTTTGTCGTCTTTGTAAGGGAATCTCCCTGGATTAGCGGCGAACGCGGGGAATATGGTCCCCTGATTGCCGGGGGAAGGCGCGTGAGCACACTGTTGCGCCGGTCGCTGCGGATACGGCTGGCACTGTTCGCCAGCATCGCCATGTTGCTGCTGAACGTCGTCGTCAGCGGCTTCGTGCTGTTCGGCCTCCGCAACGAGGTCGTCGACGCCCGGGCGCAGGAAGTGTCCAGCAAGGCGCTGCGGGTGCTTCTCCTGATCAAGCGCAACCAGCTTCCCCAGCAGGTGATCTCCCAGGACCTCGACGGCATCCAGGTCGTCGATCCGGTCGGGCGGGTGGTCTCCTCGACGCCGAACCTGGCCGGCCTGCCCCTGTTGACGAGGGCGATCCCGGACCGGAACCGGGCCAACGACGTCGCGGAGCTCTGCGACCTGCGCGCGTTCCCCGGCCGGTGCGAGGTCGCGGTCGCCATGCACGCGTACCAGCCGGACGGCGCATGGGTCATCTACGCCTTCGACCCGGCGGTGCCCTGGTACGTCAGCCCGCAAGTGATCATCTTCCAGATCTGCGTGACGGCGCTGCTGACGGCGCTGACCTGGTTCGGTGTGTCGCGCGTCGTGGCCAGGACGCTCGCGCCCGTCCACAGCATCACGAGGAAGCTGGCGAAGATCACCGCAGGCGGCGGCGGGATGCGCGTCCCCGTCCCGGAGAACGACGACGAGATCAGGGCGCTGGCCGAGACCGCCAACCACACGCTGGAGCAGATGGAAGCGGCGCTGGAACGGCAGGAGGCCGCGATAGAGCAGCAGCGCAGGTTCGCCGGCGACGCCTCGCACGACCTGCGCAGCCCGATCACCGCGATGCGCGCCCAGGTCGAGGAGGCCCTGCTCTATCCCGAGGACACCGACTGGCGGGAGACGGGCAACGAGGTGCTCGCCAGCCTGAACCGGCTCCAGGCCATCGTCACCAACCTGCTCACGCTGACCAAGCTGGACGCGGGCGCCCCGGACCGCCGCGAGCCCGTGGACCTGGGCGAGCTGGCCGCCGAGGAGATCGCCAGGCCGCGTGCCAAGCGGGTCGTCCCCAACCTGCAGTCGGGCGTGATCGTCACGGCGGACCGGCTGCAGCTGGCCCGCCTGCTGACGAACCTGCTGGACAACGCCGAGCGGCACGCCGAGACGCACATCATCGTGACGGTGCGGCAGCAGGACGGCGAGGCGGTGCTGGAGGTCCTCGACGACGGCGCGGGCATCGCGCACGACAAGCGCGAGGTCGTCTTCCAGCGCTTCACCCGCCTGGACGACTCGCGAACCCGGGACGCCGGAGGCTCCGGACTCGGCCTGCCCATCGCCCGCGAGATCGCGAAGGCCCACACCGGGACGCTCACCATCGAGGACTCCCACACCGGCGCCCGCTTCGTCCTTCGCATGCCGGCTCAGGAGGACTGAGCGCGCCGAGCAGGTGCTCAGCGCCGGCGCGGGCAGGTCGCCTCGCAGGTACAGGGAGCGCCGACAGCCCTTAACTGACAACGGTTTCAGTAGGTCAGTCTCAACCGTGGGGTGTTCATGGCCTTGAGATGGGAAAACTCCTGGTTGTGTAACGAGTTGGAAACATGCCATTGACACTCCGTGGCCGCTTACTGCCATCATCACTGACATCGATTTCAGTTTGGAGCTCACTTGGTCACTATCCATGACGTAGCAGCTCGCGCGGGGGTTTCTCCCGCGACGGTCTCGCGCTTCCTGCGGGGTCAGCGGGTGCGCTCGTACGAGGCGGTCCAGGCCGCCATCGACGAGCTGGGCTACTGGCCGAGTGCCGCGGCGCAGTCGCTGAAGTCCGGGCGCACCAACACGATCGGCGTCGTCGTCCCGGACATCACGAACCCCTACTTCGCCGCGGTGGTCAAGGGCATGGAGTCCGTCACGCGTACGGAGCCCTACCGCATCCTGCTCGCCAACAGCGACGAGAGCAGCGAGCAGGAGGACGACGTGCTGGCGGACATGGTGCGCAGGGTCGACGGCGTCATCCTCGCCCCCGCCACCGAGCAGGACGAGACCCCGCTGCACGTCCACGACGCCGACGTGCCGCTGGTGTTCGTGGACCGCGATCTGGCGGGCGGCGAACGGTTCGACGCCGTGCTGGTCGACAACGAGGGTGGTGGCAGGCAGGCGGCCGAGCACCTGCTCGCCCTCGGGCACACCCGGGTGGCCGCGATCAGCGGCACCCTGGACACCACCCCGGGGCGGCTGCGGCGCGAGGGGTTCGTCGGGACGCTCGCCGAGGCGGGCATCGAGGTGCCGCCAGAGTACGACCTGGTCGGCGACTTCAAGGAGCACAGCGGCTACCAGCTCACGATGTCCCTGCTGTCGCTTCCTGAGCCGCCCACCGCCATCTTCGCCGCCAACAACCTCATGACGTTGGGCGTGCTCAAAGCGCTGCACGACATGCGGATCGACATCCCCGGCCAGGTCAGCCTGATCGGCTTCGACGATCTGGACACCGGCCCGCTGCTCAAGCCGCCTCTGACCGTCATCGACCGGCCGATGTTCGAGCAGGGCGTGCTCGCCATGCGGCTGCTGCTGCGCCGGCTCGACTCGAAGGAGGCCCGAGGTGCCGCCAGCCGCATCGTCCTCGACACCAAGCTGATCGAACGCGCCTCCACCGCCCCGCCGGACGGGCGGCCGGCCCCGACTCGCACGAGAAGGACCCGATCGCGATGAGCATGGTGACTACCTCGCTCGCGGACGTCGCCTCGTCCGACGCGGCGCTGCGAGCTTTCCTGCACGGCCTGCCCGGGGTTGACCGGGTCGGCGCGGACCA